>BLMC01000074.1 GCA_011959805.1 Lachnospiraceae bacterium
GCTTCTGCTGACAAATTTCACTTGGGTGCCCGTGTGCATAAAACAAAAAGGGTGCAAAGCACACCCTTTTATTTGTTCCCTATTATTCTTTTGTTTTATCCGATTCTGTATTGTTTACCCCTGCTGTAGAATCTGTAAAATCACTCCACACGGCCTGTTCTACCACATCATACCTTGGTACCATAAGCTGCTGCACTAGCATCTTATATGGATTTACCTCATTGCTAAGTACCATCTTGGTGATAGCAGGTGAAAATCCACTTACAAGCGCTACACCGAGCGCATTTTCTCGAATAGGAATTGTCTTCGTTCTACTACAAATATTCCAGAACACTAGTCTTGGCAAACGATAACCATGCGATGCATATTTTTTGACAAATTTATCAAACAATTTCTCATCAGGAGACACCCAACTGCCATTGACAGTGCTTCTTGTCGCTGTGTCAAATTCCATATCTGACAGTATCAACAGATTTTCAGGAAGATCACATTGTGGCATACGATATTTGATTGCTGTATCCAAAATCAAATTAAATACTGCCTCTATATTGGTGTTCGCCACTTCATTATGATGTATCGCAATACACAACTTGTCATATAGCGTCTTTCCTTTTGACAAATCTACAAATTGTGGCGTTTGACTAAATGTAATATACGTATCCTTAAACTGACCTGTACAGCGTTGTGAAAAATAGATTGCAATTGCATTTGCCACTTCCAAACAAGATACATTAGAATTACCAACCTTCGTCCACATACTACCAGAACCATCTGCAATACAGAGTGTATTTCCTGCTCCTTGCACATAATCTGGCAATGCTTTCCACAATTCCTCTAAAGTATCGTCCAAAGCTTTTACATAAATCCAACCTGGTCTTCTATCATAGTCCATATAAGAATGCACAATATCATGCGGATAGAGCACTCCAGCATGAACTGTCTTTTCCCCTTTTTTCACTGCGCCAAGAAATGCTCGGCGACGCTCCTCATCATTGCGCAAAAAGGCGACATTATACACTAAGTTTGCTCTTGACGGAACTGCTTCATAATCAATATCGGCCCATTTTTTTTCGCTCATCTTCACTTCTACAACATCCAGATAACTTCTGTAAGAAGACAGCATCTTGCGGTATTGTTTGCTTGTCATAGAAAGCTTTTTTGTCAGTAGACGCGCCAGACGTTTTGTGTTGTCCGAAGATGCATTTTCTGACGGCAACCACTTTGCGCATAGACTAATCGATGCCCCTTTTTCCATGTTGGCGCCATCTTCCTGAAGCTGTCTATGTATCAGCTCCACCACTTCCTCTGCAAGCGGAGTGTCAATTAACGCCACCAGAATATCCCACCTTGAATATTCTGGTATCAAAGGTATCAAAGCCTTAGCAATTTCAGGACGACTCTGTGCTAGTTCCACCAAAATAGTTTTAAAAAGCCTGCGTTCTCCAAGTCCTTGCCGCACATCACCGGCAAAAAACAGCCATCGAATTGCTAATTTCGGCTCCTCATAATAAGCCTTAATAAATCGATTTACAATCTCATTTGCCGAAGCATTTCGGAGTGAGGAAACGGCAAAATTTAAATCAAGCAGTGCCTTCCCTGACGTTCTATAGCCAACTGCACCGTTTTCGGTGACAGATGTGTTGTATTCATTATTCAACATATTCTTAACATTCTGCATAAATCCCATCTTGATTTCCTCCCTCTAAAAAATTATCAACTGTAAAGTGGAGCTGGCCGGACTCGAACCGACAACTGGTATCCTTTAGGAAAGTTGCTGCCAAAGCTTTTGCCAAAGCTTCTTTTAATACTGCTCTACCCAATTGAGCAACAGCCCCATAAAAATAAAATATAACAATGCAACAACGGGGCCATCGGATTCGAACCGAAAGATATAAAATGTTGCTGTAAGAATCTTTAGCAAGATTCTGCGCTCTGCCAATTGAGCTATGGCCCCCAAAAAATATAAAATACAAAACGCAATCAAAAAGAAAAAACAGGGCTAGCCGGATTCGAACCGGCGACACGGGGCTTAGGAGGCCTTAAGAAAGTTGCTGCAAGAGCTTTTGTCAAAGCTCCTTTTTCCTGCTCTACCATTCTGAGCTATAGCCCTATATTCAATAGAAAAAATTACTTTCCTACTTGCGCTGCGAATGCATTCGCAACAACATATTTTCTCTATATCAATATGTATATAAAACAGGAGTGGCTTGAGAAACTCCTATCGCGGAATCCAAATCATATGTAAGATTGCTGTGTGTGCCTTTTTCAAGACACAGTTCCAAACCACTCCATGCATTTACTATATCACATATTAAAAAATGAAACAATATACCTGTGGTATAACTTTTCTATTTTAACGCAATTCATACCAAATCATCTTAAAGCAATACAAACTCTAACATGGGGTAAATTGTAATTAGAACGCTCACTATTTTGATAGGAGAATAAACTGTAACGACAGTTCAACTATGCACAATCATAAATGCATCGCTGAACTGCAACTATATTTTATCGCTTGTAATGTCCTTGTACCCTTCTCCAAAAATCTCGCTCGCAGAAGATACAATCATAAATGCCGAAGAATCCTCGTCTTTTACAATTTCCTCAAGGCGGGGGTATACCTGTTTTCTAGTAACAATCATCAATAGTTCTTTTGGCGCATTTGTATAAGCCCCCCGAGCAGTAATAACTGTTGCTGTAATTCCTAGTTCTTCACAAATACGTTGTTTTACCTGTTCTGGCTTTCCGCTAACAATATAGGTAAGTTTTGCTTCATCGGAACCATACAAAATCTTATCCATTACAATAGAATCTGTAATTACAGCAATACCCGCATAAAAAGCAACCGTTAAATCTTGGAAAACAATCCAAGATGCCAGAATTACCATACTGTCAAAAAGCAAAAATAAAATATTTGTCTTAATATGTTTATGCTTTGTCCGAACCACTTTTATAATAATATCGATTCCGCCAGTTGTCGCACCAGCTTTAAAGACAAGCGCAAGTGCAACACCAATCAGCGCCCCGCCAAGCACAGCTGCAATTAGCAAATCATCTGTCATAGCGCCATAAACAGTAAAAGAGTTAATAAAAATTGTAATTAATGTCAGCACATACATTGTAGAACAGATAAAACGCCACCCAAATTTCCATAAGCCTAAAAGGACAATTGGAACATTAAAAAGCATATTGAGTGTTCCTGTTGGAATTTTTAGAAAACGGTTTACCAAGATAGAAATTCCGGTTACTCCGCCTGGTGCAATATTATTGGGATCTAAAAATAAACTAATCGCAGCGGCATAAAAAATTGCCGCCGCAGTCAGTATCACATAATTTCTTACTTTTTTTGCTGCCTTTTTGCTTTGTTTTATCACTTCTTCCATAACACCCCTGAATTGATTGAAAAGACTTTCTGCTTTATATATTTGCTCTTACTTGCTTTGGCTGATATCCTTTTTCCTCCAATGCTTTGATAATCTGATTCTTATGTTCTGTACCAAACGTTTCAAGCGTAATCCGAAGTTCTACCGCTGCATTTCTGTTGATAGATACAAACTGATTGTGTTCAAGTTTAATAACATTTCCATGAAGCAATGCAATCACTTCGGATACTTTTGTCAGTTCTCCTGGCTTATCAGGCAACAGCACAGAAACTGTAAAAATTCGGTCTCTGAAAATCAATCCCTGCTGTACTACAGAGGACATTGTTATAATATCCATATTGCCGCCACTCAGTATAGAGACAATTCTTTTATTTTTTACCTCTAAGTGTCGAAGTGCTGCCACTGTAAGAAGTCCTGAATTTTCTACAATCATCTTGTGATTTTCAACAATATCAAGAAAAGAAACCACAAGTTCTTCATCTGGTACTGTGACAATCTCATCTATATTATCCCGAATATACGGAAAAATATTCTTGCCGGGTGTTTTGACCGCTGTGCCATCTGCTATTGTATTGACTCCCGAAAGTGTCACTACTTCCCCAGTCTTCAATGATTCCTGCATACAGTTTGCACCTGCTGGCTCCACACCAATTACTCTAATCTTAGGATTTAGCAGTTTTGCAAGTGTTGACACCCCTGTCGCAAGTCCGCCTCCTCCAATAGGAACTAAGATAATATCCACAAGTGGCAACTCTTTAAAAATTTCCATCGCAATCGTTCCCTGTCCAGTCGCCACTGCCAAATCATCGAAAGGGTGGATAAAAGTATATCCATTTTCATCTGCTAGCTGATAAGCGTATTCGCAAGCCTCGTCATAGACATCTCCTTTTAGGATTACCTCTGCGCCATACCCTTTTGTGCGGTTTACTTTCATAAGTGGCGTGGAAGTAGGCATTACAATCACCGATTTCACACCATATTTCTTGGCTGCATAGGCAACGCCCTGTGCATGATTGCCCGCAGATGCAGTGATAAGTCCTTTTTCGCGCTCCTCCGGCGAAAGTGTGCTTATCTTATAGTATGCACCTCTGAGTTTATAGGCACCAGTAAGCTGCATATTTTCCGGTTTTAAATAAACTTTATTCCCTGTCTGTGTACTTAAATATTCGCTGTAAATCAGCTTTGTTTCTGAAATAACTCTTTTTACAATTTCTGATGCTTCCTCAAACTTTTCCAGTGTAAGCATATCTGACATTATTTATTTCCTCCCTGTTTCTATTATCTATTATTTCCAGAAAAACCATTTTTTCTTCTTCGGTTTCTGTGTATCATCTTCATCTTCTGGCGCTTCATTCAAAATTTCTTCTTCCTCTGAAGATACATTTTCTTCCTCGACATAGTCCGTTTCTTCCAATACTTGCGCATCCGAAATGGTTTCCTCTACTGCTGGCTCCTTTATAATCACTTCTTCTGATTCTTGTCCCACTTCTTTTTGTTCTTCCTCGCTCTTAATATCAAACAGTGCATTTACAAATTCATCTGCGTTAAACTTCTGTAAATCTTCTATTGTTTCTCCTACGCCAATATATTTTACAGGTACATTTAGTTCTGACTGAATTGCTACTGCAATTCCGCCTTTTGCAGTTCCGTCCATCTTGGTCAGAATTACGCCGGTAAGTTGTGCAGCTTCCCCAAACTCTCTTGCCTGTGCAAGTGCATTCTGTCCAGTTGTCCCATCCAGAACAATCAGATTTTCTCTGTGCGCATCAGGAAATTCTCTGTCGATAATACGATTCATTTTCTTTAACTCTTGCATCAGATTTTTTTTGTTGTGAAGACGTCCTGCCGTATCACAGATTAATACATCCACTTTTCGCGCCTTTGCAGCATTTACCGCATCATAGATTACGGAGGCTGGATCTGCGCCGTCTGCACCGCCAATCATATCAACACCTGCGCGATGGGCCCACTCTGCAAGCTGGTCTCCTGCGGCAGCGCGAAAGGTATCCGCCGCGGCAATCAAGACTTTTTTACCTTGTTTTTTCAAAATTGCGGCAAGTTTTCCAACCGACGTTGTCTTGCCAACACCATTGACGCCAATTATAAAGATAATAGATTGTTCTTTTTCAAAATCATACGCGGTCTCACCAACACGCATCTGCTCTTTAATACTCTCGACAAGCAATTCCTTACATTCGGAAGGGTGACGCAAATGTTTTTTCTTTACTTCTTCTTTCATGCGCTCAATAATATCATTTGTTGCATTGACACCAATATCTCCCATTATTAAAGTTTCTTCAAGCTCCTCATAGAAATCATCATCAATCTCAGACGCTCCATAAAATACTGCATCGATTCCTGCCACAATATTATCTCTTGTTTTACTTAGTCCTTCTTTTAGGCGACTGAAAAATCCTTTTTTTTCCTCTGCCATAATATTTAGCCCCCATTCTTTTTCTCTTTTTCATCCTGACTCCAGCTATCAACTTCACTGTCAACAAGATTGACACTCACAAGCGTTGACACTCCCTTTTCCTGCATGGTAATCCCATAGAGCCGGTCAGCCTGCTCCATAGTGCCTCGTCTATGTGTGATAACAATAAATTGTGTACTTTTTGTCAATTTGTTTAAGTATTTTGCAAATCTGCTTACATTTCCCTCATCCAGTGCCGCCTCAATCTCATCCAACAAGCAAAACGGTGACGGCTTTAGATTCTGTATTGCAAACAACAGTGCAATTGCAGTAAAGGATTTCTCTCCACCGGAAAGCTGCATCATATTTTGAAGCTTTTTACCAGGTGGCTGTGCAATAATACGAATTCCTGCTTCTAGGATATCTTCTTCCTCAATTAATTCCAGTGTTCCCTTTCCTCCTCCAAAAAGTTCTTTAAACACTTTGTCGAACTCGCGTTTGATTTCCTCAAATTTCTCTGCAAACTGTCTGCGCATTGCAATGTCAAGTTCCCGAACAATCCCCGCTAATGTTTTTTCCGCCTCAATTAAATCATCATACTGATTTTTTAGAAAAGTATATCGTTCCATAAGAACTTTATAATCCTCTATCGCATTGACATTGACATCTCCCAATTTTCTGATTTCTTCTTTAATTGCTGAAATTCGCTTCTTCATTTCTACAATATTTTTCAATGTTTCATTTCGCATGGATGCTGCATTGTTCAATGTGACTTCATACTCATTCCACATATAGTTTATCTGATTTTCAATTGATTCTTCCAATTTCTCTCGTTGAGAACCAAGTCGATAAACCTCTTTATCTAGCGCATTTTTTCTCTCAGAAATTTCTTCTCTTGTCTGAAAGAATTTTTTTTGTTTTTGAGAGAATTCTTCTTTTATCTTTTGTTTTTCTAACAGTGAAATTTCTGCATCCGACTGCGTGGTATGCGATGCAAGGATTGTCTTTTTAATCTGTTCTATATTCTGCTGCCTATTTTGAATCTCTATCACGCAATTGTCAAGGCTTATTTGCACCTCAGCAAATTCCTCTCTGCTGCGCACCTGATCTCCTTCAATACGATTTAAGTTCGTTTGTTCAAACTCCTGTTTTTGAAGCATCTTTTCATACGCAACATCCCACTCTCTAACTTTTTCTGTCTGGACAGATTCCTCATCTCGGTATTTCTCCAACTCCTCTTGATATACAATAATCTCTTCTTCGAGTTGTTTCTCTACCTCTTCCGATACTTTTAAGTCGTTTTGCGTTCTTTCTTTATCCTGATGTATCTCAGCGATTTTCTGTTCAATCTCCTGCTGCTCTTCCTGCAATGTGCCAAATCCCTGTTCGGCTTCATTTTTTTTCTCCTCGGCAGACACAACATTCATTCTAGCAGTATTTTGTCTAAGAAACAATTCTTGCAGTTCTGCTTTTTTTTCTTCGATTGTTTTTCTGACTTGATTGCGTTCTGCTTTGATATTTTCAATATCAGTTAGTGCAGTCTCTAACTTCCCTTTTGCAGCACTTAATTTCTGTTCCAATTCTCCTAGTTCTCTTCGGCGTCCTAGAAGATTTGAACTATTTTTAAATGCTCCTCCACTGATTGCTCCGCCTGGTACAAGCAGTTCTCCTTCCAGTGTTACAATTCTAATGCTGTATTGATATTTTTTTGCAATTTTAACTGCATTATCGATATGGTCAATCACCAAGATTCTTCCAAGCATTGTTTTTGCCACATTCTGATATTTTACATCTGTCTGCACAAGAGTATCAGCAAGTCCAATTACTCCTTTTTCCTTCAATGCCTCTAATATCTTAAACTCTTGAGGCCTTGTAATACTGGTCAGAGGCAAAAAAGTAGCACGCCCAAAGCGATTCTTCTTTAAGAATCCAATCATTTTCTTTGCTGTCTCTTCATCTTCTGTGATAATATTTTGAATACTTCCACCAAGTGCAATCTCAATCGCAGTCTCATATTCCTTATCGACCTTTATAATATCCGCGACAACTCCAACAATTCCTTTGTTTTGCTCTTTCTGTTCCATTACCTTCTGAATACTATTTCCATAGCCTTCATAACGTTCTGTGAGATTTGAAATTGTATCAAGTTGTGATTTGCAACGTTGATATATAACTTGATTTTCACTAATTTCTCTATCTTTACTGCTTAACTGCTCCCGAAAGGTTGTATTATGTTTCTCAAGTGCACGCAATTGTGCATTAGTTTCCACTATCTGATCGTTAATTTTCTGAAATTCTTCGCGAAGCAATTTAATCTCTATATCGCGCTCTGCCTCATCACTTTTAGCACGCAAAAGTCTGGAATTTAACTCTGCCTTTCTAATCCGCAATTGCTCCATCATGGTATCAAAACTACTTAGTTTTGATTTGATTGTTGCTCTGTCGTTCAACAGGATAATAATCCTATTTTTACTTTCCTCAATCTGATGATTTCGTTCCTCAATTTGCTTCTGAATTGAAAAAAGTACATTTTTCACCTTGTTTCGTTCCTTTGTAAGTTCATCAGTCCTTTCATCCAGCCCTACTTTATTGGTCAAAATTTTTGTACGTTCTACTTCCCTACTTGCAATCTGTTCTTGTATTACAGTGAGTCTTTCCCGAAAATGCTGTTCATTCCCTTGCAAACCTTTCACTTGTTCCTTTAATACATTCATCTCACCTTCCAATTTACCACGTGTGACACTTGCCTGCGTCAACGCATCTCTATTGGACTCAATCTGCTGTTCTAGTTCTTCAATTTGAGTTTGAATCACATCATATTCTATCTTAATCTGTTCATATTGCTGTGCAGTATGGTTGTAGTCCTCCTGTGCTACAGTACACTTTCTCTCTACTTCATTAAGTTGTTCTGTCAGCTTCTTATTTTCTAAAAGAAACACATTTACATCAAATTCTTTAAGTTCCTCTTTTTTTCTAAGATAGACTTTCGCTTTATCCGATTGTCTTTGAAGAGGTTCCACCTGTCTCTCAAGTTCACTCAAAATATCTGACACGCGGACCAAATTATTTTTTTCATCTTCAAGTTTCTTCTGTGCAGCAGCTTTGCGCTTCTTAAATTTGACAATACCTGCTGCCTCATCAAAAAGTTCACGCTTTTCCTCTGGCTTACCGCTTAAGATTTTTTCAATCTGTCCCTGCCCAATAATAGAATATCCTTCTTTTCCAATACCTGTATCATAAAAAAGTTCATTCACATCCTTCAAACGACAGGGAGTTCCATTGATACAATACTCACTTTCGCCTGAACGATATAAACGCCTTGACACGGTTACTTCCTGATAATCAATTGCAAGTTTGTGGTCAGCATTATCAAATGTAATTCCAACATATGCATAGCCAAGTGGTTTTCTAAGTTCTGTGCCAGAAAAAATAACATCCTGCATAGACTCTCCGCGCAACTGTTTAATGCGCTGCTCACCCAGTACCCACCGCACTGCATCTGCTACATTGCTCTTGCCGGAACCATTCGGCCCTACAATCCCAGTGATTCCTTGATGAAACTGAAACACAATTTTATTTGCAAACGACTTAAATCCTTGTACTTCTATACTTTTTAAATACATTCCTTACCCCACAGTCCGCACTTATTTCTTTCTGCCCTTAATTTTTAGCAATGCCTCATATGCCGCCTGCTGCTCCGCTGACTTCTTTGTTCTTCCCACACCACAGCCAATAAGCTGATTATCAAGATATGCCTCCACATGAAACTGTTTATCATGGTCTGGCCCTGTCTCTCCCACTAATTCATATCGCAGCTGTGCTGTATTTTTCTTCTGTATCTCCTCTTGAAGAAGTGTTTTACTATCCAGAAACAAAATCTTATCTTCCAAATCAGAAAGAATAAAACGATAGATAAATTTCTTCGCATTTTCAATGCCGCCATCAAGAAAAATCGCCCCAATTACAGCTTCCATAACATCGGATACAATAGAATCTCGTTTTCTTCCCCCCGTCGCTTCTTCTCCTTTTCCCAACAGGATATAAGAATTTAAACTGATATCCCTTGCACAGTACGCAAGTGCTGGCTCACATACCATAGAGGCGCGCAATCTTGTCAATTGCCCCTCGGGCATGTCCACATTTTCATTGTACAAAAATTCACTGGATATCAATTCAAGCACAGCATCTCCTAGAAATTCCAGTCTTTCATAATTTTTCAGTTTATTAATCTTTTGCTCATTCGCAAAAGAACTATGCGTTAGTGCTTGTTTGAGTAATGTCTCTTCCCGAAACTGATATCCAATCTTTTCTTGCAGCTCCTGCAAAGCCTCTCTCATATTTCGCATACTTTTCCTTACTCCTATTTTTATTCAAGAACACCATCAGCGTTTATGCCTCGAAACGCACGTTATGCACAGCATAATACATTCTTCTGCGCGCTTCTATAATTCGCCATGGTATATTAGATGGGGATTGAATCCCGCCACTGATACAAAAAGTTATTCACTGCTATAGCGACAGCAGTCATTCCACATCTGATATACAACTTTAATCAATTAGCAAAGATTCTTCTTTTCCCTACTTGCATGTTGTTGATGCGCCATGCAATATACATTAACGTGCGCATAAAAAAGCCCTTTATAAAGGGCTTCTTGCTTTTTCGATCCATTGAACAGCTTCCCGTACTGTTGTTATTTTGTCCAAGCCTTCTGTTGGTATATGCAGTGCTGTCTCCTCCTCCACTCCCATAAATATCTGATATAAATCCAACGAATCCGCTCCTAAATCCGTAAGAAAAGTCATGTCCATCTTAATCTCTTCGGGATCCATTCCCAAAACGGCAGCTGTAACCTTCTTCAAAGCTTCAAATTCCATTTTACCAGATCCTTCCCTGTTTCTCTTAAAATAACCTTGTAATCAATATTTCGTTCCATCCTAGACAGATATAAATAGTTTCTCTTTTATCTTTTGATTAATTTTCTGCTCCTTAAAAGTTACACACTGAAGAATCGAATTTTTAATCTCAACTGCCTTTGAACTTCCATGTGTTTTTACCACAAGACCATTCAATCCCAATAACGGCGCCCCACCATACTCATCCAAACTAAAAGCTTTCAGAGTTTCTTTGAGTGCTGGCTTTACCAAAAGTGCACCGATTTTACTTCTAAGTGAAGTCATCATGCCAGCCTTTACTTTCTTAATTAAAGTAGCGCCGACCCCTTCATAAAGTTTTAAAATAATATTCCCTGCAAATGCCTCACACACAATTACATCTGCATAACCTGTTGGAATGTCTCTCGCTTCAATACTTCCTATAAAATTAATCTCTGGACAATTCTTTAATAGTGGAAATGTTTCTTTTACAAGTGCATTTCCTTTCTCTTCTTCCGCGCCGATATTTACAATCGCAACCTTTGGATTGGTGATTCCTACAACACTTTCCATATACACAGAACCCATCTTTGCAAACTGTACTAAATGTGAGGGACGCGCGTCTACATTTGCCCCGCAGTCAATTAAAAGCGAACAGCCCGTCTCTGTTGGAATAAGGGGCGCAAGTGGTGGCCGTTCAATTCCTTTGATTCTCCCTACAATTAGCTGTCCACCAACAAGTACCGCACCGGAACTTCCCGCTGAAACAAATGCGTCGCAGACCCCACTTTTTACCAGATTAAGCGCAACGACAATGGAAGAATCTTTCTTTTTCCGTATTGCCATCACAGGAGGTTCTGCTGTCTCAATCACCTCCGTAGCATTTACTACTTCAATCTGCTCTGTATTGTACGTGTATTGTACAAGTTCTTTTTTGATTACATCCTGCAAACCCGTCAGATATACTTTAATTTTGCTATTCTCATTGACAGCTTCCACAACCCCTTTTACAATCTCGAAAGGGGCATTATCGCCGCCCATCGCATCCACTGCTATTCTGGTCATTTCATCCATTGCCATAATCCTCCATATGTATATAAATATACTAAACCTAGTACCAAAAATCAAGAAAAAACAGATAAAATACCAACAGGTAACACCTTGACAACATTTTTATCAGATGTTATAGTGAAAATCAACAAAAGTGTTTCGTTTAGAATAGGAGGCTCCCCATGTAATACAATATTCCAACAAATAAACACAGATAAAACAACAGGCACATTTTTGCTATACCGTGGCTGATATTTTTGTGTTTAAAAATTGGAATATTGAAACAGCATGAGGTTCTTATTTTATTTTTTAAGAATCAAATAATTTCTGTACCACTAGGCAATTATCTATCTATTGCTTGATGTGCTACTATTTTTTGTATGCTGTGAAAATATTCCTTCATAGCTTTTTTATTGCCAAAATAGTTGCAAAACAGACTCTTACAATCCTAGGTCTATACTGATAAAAGATTATAACAGCCTATCAAACAGAAAGGTAGAATGATATGGAACAGATTTTTAAATATCCCCGAACCAAACATTTAGAAGGCTCCAAACAACAATTGGGTGACAATGACCTCAATCTTGTATCATTAGATGCCATCGAAGGAAAATACTTGGTTCTTGAAGAGAAAGTAGATGGGGCAAACTGTGGTATTAGTTTTGGTGCAGATGGAAAAATGTATCTACAAAGCCGCGGACATTTCTTAAATGGCGGATATGGGGAACGACAATTTGATTTATTAAAACTTTGGGCAAGCTGTTTTGAAGACCAATTACGCTGTCTTCTCAAAGATCAATATGTGATGTACGGTGAATGGCTCTATGCAAAGCATACTGTATTTTATGATAAACTCCCCCATTATTTTATGGAGTTTGATATTTTTGACAAGAAAAAACAGTGTTTTTACTCCACTCAAAAACGCAGAGCATTTCTAGCCAACGCTCCTTTTATCCGCTCTGTACGTGTGTTGACAGAAGGAATGTTTAACACAGTGGAAGAAATAAAAAAATGGATTGGACCAAGCCTTTTTATTTCCAAAAACCAGAATCAACATTTTCTCACACAATGTCAGAAAAATGGAATAGATTCCGAGTTAGCAGTTCGCCAGACAGATTTGACAGGAATTATGGAAGGAATTTATATCAAGGTAGAAGAAGGCGACTATGTAATCGACCGTCTAAAATTTGTGCGAGGAACTTTTCTTAACACCATTCTTGACTCAGAAAGTCACTGGACCAATCGTCCAATAATAGCCAATAGTCTAGCAAACGGTGTAGACTTATTTTCGATGACAGCGGGAGTGGATTGCTTATGACACAGAATATTCTAAAAGAAATTCGCGACAGCAAATTTTCTTTTTATCAACTTTCCTGTTATTATCCTGAGTTAAATACATTGAAAAATATTCCTCAAAACCCAGAGTATCACGGTGAAGGCAGTGTATATTGCCATACCGAAATGGTCTGTGAAAAGCTGTTAACCTTTTCTGAATGGAAAGAATTAGAACAGGAAGAACAAGAATTATTGTTTTTGGCGGCAGCTTTTCATGATATTGGAAAAATATATTGCACTCGGCAAGAAAATGGTAAATGGATATCCCCAAAGCATACCATTGTCGGAGAAAAAGTATTTCGTCAGATGGCATACAAAGATACACAGCAATTTGGTTTGACGTTCCATCAACGAGAAACGGTCGCAAATCTAATTCGATATCATGGATTACCTGTATGGTTTTGGACAAAAGACAGAACTGAATTCGACTTGCTAAAAGCAGCCGAAAGTATCCCCTTACGCCTTTTATATCTACTCTCAAAAGCAGATATCAAAGGACGAATCGCCAAAGAACCTGGACCATTGGCAGAACAAGTAGAATTATTTGCAGACTATGTGCAGGAACTAGACGTCTGGACACACCCATATACATTTGCAAATCCATATACAAAATATCAATATTTTCACAGGGAAAAACTGTGGTACCAAGCAAACTTATGTGATGATACCAAATTTGATGTTATTTTAATGTCTGGTCTACCTCTAGCGGGAAAAGACAGTTGGATTATGCAACAAAATATGAGTCTGCCTGTCATCTCTTTGGACGAAATCCGCGAACAGTTGGGATTTGCTCCCACAAAAAACTCTGGCAAAGTAGCTCAGATTGCAACAGAACAAGCTAAAAATTTTTTAAGAAAAAAAGAACCCTTTATCTGGAATGCAACAAATATTGTTCTGGAAACCAGACAACGTTTAGTTCATCTTTTTTCTGGCTATGGCGCCCGCACACAGATTTTATACTTAGAAACACCCTATCAGGAACTATTGGCCAGAAATCAAAAAAGAACACGCTATATTCCAGAATCTGTTTTGGAAGATATGATACGAAAATTGGAATTTCCAGCACCGTGGGAAGCATATAATGTCAATGTTTTATTCTCAGAATAAATATAATATTCGATTGTCTTTTTATGCATGATACCCGCGCCAAAGCGCGGGTTATCTATATTATTCTCATTTTAAAGAAGAACAAAAAGAACATTATGACAAATAATACTGCGACTGCTCCCTTTTTTATTAGTATGTTACATTTTTTTCGCACAAAAACAAAATAGAATATTCCACCAAAAAACAAACCTATGATTAACATTTTAACATCATTCAAAATAAAATTAGGCAGTTTCCAATTTTCATACCTACTATAGTTCGGGTTTGAGCAATCATCATATGAATTGTATGCAATAAATGTGTTGAATAAAGCAAACAACGAATAAAGAATCAAATACGGAATTACCCATGCATATTTTAATGATTTCTTTCTTATTCGCTTCCAAAGTGCAATAATCCCTGTAAAAATAGATAGTAAAAATAACCCAATATATAAATACAGAATTATATTCACATATATCTCAATCTCCATATAATATTCCTCAAATCTGCTTTGTAAATGCAAACTTATCTTAGGTGTTACGGCTCAAACGTGCAACAACCTCAGATTGTTTTTCTATTTTTTCTTACATGTCTCTCCTATCACTTTCGATAACAATTTCTCGCAGTCTATTCTTTGCTATTTGGGGTACTGATATCTGATTCACAATATTTTCATAAGTCGCCTTGTCAGATTTACACAACTTTTCAAATAATCCATTCTTCTCGTTATTATCCATCTGTAATCGCGTAATCGTTTTGCGAATTGCTTCTGTTCTCTTTTCATTTGCCTGCTTTGCAAAGTGCACACAAATCTCGTACCGAACATCAGGTACAACTTCTTCCATAATAACACTTAGCCGCCCATTATCATCTATAAATGCTGGATACACAACGCCATCTGCATGAACAGTCACCTCGCCAGATAAAATATTGCACAACACAAATTTATATCTTCTTGATTGCATATTTTCTACAGCTTGTGCATTACATGAAAACGTTACCCTTTGAACGCCTTCCTCCACTAATTCCGACACAAATATTGTGTCAATACACTTTCCATTTTGTTCTTCATGCAATGTATAGGCTCCACTTCCTATTGTTGTATACACCTTCAACTGGTCTGGATTCTGCACATCATTTGTATACTTTCGGTCATCCAACACAAAAAATCCGCCTTCTTTTAGTAAGACTGGAATTTGCTCCAACCAGCGCACCATAGTAATCTTTTGTCCGCCTACATATTCATCCCCCGTAAAGAAATCCGTCCATCTTCCCTGTGGTAGCCACACATCTACTTTTGCCATGCCCTCCGCCTCACTCTTTGTTGTGACAGGTGCCACAATCATCTGACCACCAAATAAATATTGATTTGGGCAAAGATAAGCCTCCTTCTCATCAGGCCATTCATAATACATCGGTTCTATCAATGCAGTTCCATTTTCAGTGACTTCTACAGACGCAGAATACAAAAACGGAATCATACGATGTCGCAACCGCAAGTATTCTTCTGCAATCAGTCCTGTACCATTTGCATATGCCCAAGGCTCTTTTGTAAATGTATCAGAATTGCTACTGTGCAGACGGTTAATCGGACTAAAAACACCAAACTGTAGAAAACGCACATACAGTTCATCCTCTTTGTATCCGCCCATATGACCACCAATATCATGACTCCACCAGCAATAGCCCGCATTTGATGCAACTGCTGTAAAATATGGCAAATACTGCAAACTTTCCCATGTCACATACGTGTCACCAGAAAATCCTAGTGGATAGCGATGTGCGCCGATACCACTATAGCGCGATAAAATCAACGGTGATTGTGCAACGCCATTATCCAAAAAATGATAGTGATTCAGTGCCCACAATGGGTCCAATCCTTTTAGTTTAGAATCACTTCCCTGCTGCCAATCAATCCACCAGAAATCTACGCCATCCTGTTCAAACGGCCTATGAAGCACCTTGAAATAAGCGTTGATAAATGTATCGTTTGTCATATCAAAAGGAATTTGCTGTTCTGTTTTGGGGTCAACACCAACTGCCTCAGCCATCTCTTGATAGCAGTCCTCAAAATATCGCACTCCCAACGCTGGGTGCAAATTTAATGTTATACGCAAATTTTTCTGATGAAGCGCTTGCAGAAAACGCCTATAATCAGGAAACAAGTCTGTATTCCAGCTATATCCAGTCCAACCATCATTCCCTCCATGCAGCGCATCATTTTTTCCATTTGCTGTAATCTGTTTGCGCTCATCCAAAGTAGTTGACCAATGCCAGTCCATATCTACAGTTGCAACCGTCAGTGGAATCTCACGCTCCTCAAAGTTTTCAATCGTATGCAGATACTCTTTTTCTGTATAGGCATGGTATCTGCTCCACCAATTCCCCAGCGCAAATCGTGGAATCAATGGAGTCTTTCCACAAATAGAAAAAAGTGCCTTCAACGCTCCTCTATAATCTTTTCCATAAGCAAACACATAGCAATCCATCTGCGTATATTCGCGTCGTTTCAACATTCCATCCTCGTC
>BLMC01000075.1 GCA_011959805.1 Lachnospiraceae bacterium
ATTTTCAATATGGATAAAGTTACCAATACATTGTATAACTGCCCGATAATATGTATGTTAATTTATATAATTTTTTTGTCTTTTTTATAATCTTTTTGTTGTTTCTGCACATCTACATCATATTTTTAATTATTTGCTTTGGCGAGATACGATTTTTTGATTTTTTTGCATTATTATTATATTGTGTTGCTTTTATCTAAAAAATGTGCAAAAATAAATAAAAAATATCTAAAATAATTATAGAAAAGGAAGAGACCGTTTTCCCTGCGCAACAAAATTTACTAACCATTGAAAAGATAAACAAATCGAATTTTAGAAAAGAGTAGATGCATATGCAAGACACTTTGCCGAAAAAAGACTTATCAGAGAAAGACTTAATCCAAAAAACATTGTTATCCTTTGTGCAAAACTTACTGGAAAACAACCGTATTCCAGTTCATTTTATTCCCCCATTTTGTGAAGACCTTACACAGATAGACTATGGTCTACGCGGTACTATTTTGCAAAATTACAAATCAGAAAGTATTCGTTTATTTTTAAATGCCCTAAAGCCCAATACCATCTGCCATCTAAAAGACACCTTTCAATGTTCCTACAGTATTCTGCGCTTGCCTGGCAGTGATATGTTGATGGTAAGTGGCCCTGTACTTTTTGAGGAAATGCGTTCCTCCCGCTTAAATGATATTGCCACAAAGTTGCAATTGCCGCAGGAACTATACACAATTTTACAAGGATATTATCTGCGTTTGGCCTCCTTCAATACACCAGCAGTATATTTTAGTATTTTCTTGACCTTGGGAAATTATCTATTTGGAGAAGACCAATATGAAACAATTTATCAAGACTTAAATGATATGGATAAATGGTATGAATCCTATTCCTCTCAATATCAAAGTGGAGGAAATTCTATGATGAATATTGAAATGATTGAGATGCGGTATGCCTTGGAAGCACAAATGTTAGATGCTGTTTACCTAGGAAACGAAGCCAAAGCGATGGCGCTTGTCTCCAAACTTTCCTCGCTGACAATGCCCCATCGTATGCCTGATGAGTTGCGAGATTACAAAGACTATACCATTGCTTTCAATACCCTTTTTCGCAAAAAAGCTGAGGAAGCTGGTGTCCATCCAATCCATGTTGATTTATGCTCCAATCAACATATACAGCTTATCGAACAAGTTACAAGCAAAGAACAATGCCACACTGTCTGGTCCCGCATTGTACTTAATTATTGTCGCCTTATCCGCAAACACACACTCAAAGATTATTCGATGCTAACTCAGAAAATTATTACATATATCAATTCTGATTTGACAGCCGACTTAAGTTTGAAAGCAATGTCTGACTGGCTTAATGTGAACGCTAGTTACCTGTCCACGCTGTTTAAAAAAGAAGTTGGCATTCCATTGACAGATTTTGTGAATCGCCAACGTGTTGAACAGGCAAAAAAACTATTGATTGTAACAGAACTTCCTATGAAACTGATTGCACAGCAGTGCGGAATTCCAGATATTTACTACTTTAGTCGTCTATTTAAAAAGCGGACAGGGGTCACACCCAAGCTTTATCGTGAAAACGCCACTCGAGAACATGACCCCTACCAATGTAACGATGCAAATGTCAATTAAATTTTAACCATGCAAATTTTTCTGCGCACAAGATGAATCTTCGGCTTCCTTTTGTGCGTTTATTTCTACTTGGTCAAAACGCACTTTATATTGAATATTTTTATGGCTAATATGGTAAAACATGAGAGAAATAACAACAATTCCCACCGCGATGCCAAGTGCAATTACCAAAGTCTCCATCGCATAAATTTTGGCATCAGACACATTTGCGTCCACTATAGCCCGCATTGTATAATAAAGCCGCCCTCCGGGCACCAGTGGAATAATTGACGGAATTAAAAAAACAGTTGCTGGCGCTTTGACAATTCTTGCAAGCACTTCCGCATACAAAGTCACCACTGTCGCCGGAATCAAATTTTGCATCAGCAGTGATAGTTGGGCCTCCACACACACACAATAAAGAAACGTTGAGACTACCCCACCAACACAGCCATATACTATCTTGTTGCGTTTTATATTGACATTTAAGCAATAGCCAATTGTACCAATCGCTGCTGTCAATATCATCACAAAATATTTCTCACAAAAAATCCCTATCATCTTAACAGTCCTCCAAAAAGCATAATTGCAATACCAAATCCCACCGCAATCGCAATTGCCATCATCAAAGCCTCAGCAAGCCGCAAAATACCTGTAATAATATCTCCGCACATCATATCCCGCAGTGCATTCATCAGATTGATACCAGGAATCATTAGCATAATACTTCCAATCATCACTTTATCTATATTCTGTCCAATCCCGATTAAGACAGATATACAACATAAGATTCCTGCAACGACAGCGATAACCAGACTATATACTACCCTATTCCTACCATGCGATGCAAAACAATAATCCCACAAATACATCAGTACAGCCACAATTCCGGCTGCCAGACTATCCCAAAGATTTCCCCCAAAAAATAGAGTAAACGCAGAGGCTAGCAACACATATCCTGTCATTTTTGACTTATAAATACGCCGTTCCTCCGGGGCCATAATCGCACAAATCTTCTGTTGAATCTCACTGCATGGTGGCTTTTTCTCACAAATATATCTCGAAAGTGCATTTAGATCCTCTAACTTATTCAAATCTGTCGCATGCGGATTGATACGCCTTGTGAGTGTATGGTTCTCACCTGCATCTGTTTTCCAACTCAAAATAATCAAGGATAGGATTGTAAATACATCCACAATCCCGCCTCCATATGCCGTACAAATACGTGTGATGGTATCTTCAACTCTTAAAATTTCCGCTCCACAACGCAGCATTGTCTCTCCCATATCAAGTGCACATTCCATCACCTGCACTGGTGTCCCACAAGTAGTTTCTATATCCATACTTCCTCCATAATTTATTTCGCCGAACATATTATTGCATATTTTATATTTTTACTTTTTTATTATACGATTTTGTAGGCAATTTCGCAACATGCGCAAAAGTTCATTTTTATTTCAATTACAATTCAAGAATGTCATTGGTATTCTTATTGCGGCGTGCGAGTTAGCTTTGGTGACATCAAACCAATTTGCATATCTGCAATTCTGTCAGAGGCTTATTTTAGTCAGTGATTTTTCTCCACTGAAATAAAGTATTTTCACACAGACTCGCATCTTTTCGCTTTTGCGGGCGTACAAATTAGAATGAGAAATGAAAACCTTCCACGGATAAAATAAAATTATTGTTCACCACAAATGTCACTAATTCTCAACCATTACTAGAATCAACTATAATTTGCTTCGATTGAATCTACGTTTTGTGCGATATATACTAGGTTTATCGGTTGATAATCAGGAAACAATACAAATAATTGTTCATTGGAGGTAAAAATGAATATTGGAAAACAAATCAAAACATTACGTCTTGCCAAAGGAGTTACACAAGAGGAACTAGCAGAATACTTAGGCGTATCTTTTCAGGCCGTATCGAAGTGGGAAACACAAACAAGTACGCCTGATATTACATTGCTACCTAATATTGCAATATTTTTTGGAATTACAATTGATGAGCTGTTCCAAATTCCCAATGAGGCAGAATTTGAACGCATTGAAAATATGTTTTGGCATGAGCGGCGAATCAATTCTGAAACATTTCATCACTGTGTACAGTTTTTGGAACATGTTCTACAAGATGACCCAAAAAATGTCAGAGCTTATATATGTTTGGCATATCTATATAACCACAGGGCAAAAAGTGATCATGAACTGGCAAGCGAATATGCCAAGAAAGTTCTTGCGATAAATCCATCCGAAAAAGCTGGATGGGTGGCTTATCTTGAAGCAAACAATGGTGTATGTGGCGACGAATGGTACGATAATCACTTTGAAGTCATTTCTTATTTTAAAGAATTTCTCAAAATTAATCCTGACAATACTTTGGGACTCTATGGTATCATTGAAAATCTATTGGATGATGATCGCTATGAAGAAGCAGTTCCATACATTGAGCGTATTCGTATTGCAGCCAAAAACTATCAATATGAAATTTATATGGGTGATGTAATGTTAGGAAAAGGCCAACTAAAAGAAGCAGAAACCTATTGGAATGCGGCTGTAGCACACTTTCCTGAAGCCTGGCAAGTTTACTGCTGTCGAGCAGACCGCCTCAAAAAGTTAGGAAAATATCATGAAGCACTCGCTGATTATGAAAACTGCTTTCTCATTCAGAAGCCGCCTCGCATTACAGATGGACTTCACTCTATGGCACAACTCCACGAACTTCTAGGAGATTACACGGCGGCAATTAATGACAGAGAACGTCTAATCAAATGTTTACAGGATGAATACAACACATTTTCTGGAGAGGGCATCAACAGTCAGAAACGAGAGATTGCACGACTAAAAAAATATCTATCTAAATCTTCTTGTTTTTAAAAAGAAAACCTTTTATCCGACCTTGACCACTGTTTTTGAAAGTGTTATTATTTTAACATAAAAATAAATTAACGAGGTGTTTCAAATGAGTAAAGGTTTTAAAGATTTGCTGCAAAAAGTTTATGAGTGTGACCGCAAAACAGTTGCTGTCGCAGTGGCGGAGGACGAGCCAGTATTAGAAGCTGTAAAAGCTGCAAAAGAAAAAGGCATCGCGGACGCTATCCTTGTCGGTGACGAGGAAAAAATTAAGGAGATTGCTGCAAGCATGAACATGGATTTGACAGGCTTCGAGATTATTAATGAGCCAGACCATGTACAGGCTGCACACACTGCTGTAAAGCTTGTTCATGACGGCAAAGCAGACATGTACATGAAAGGTTTAATTGACACGAAAAATTTCTTAAAGAGTGTTCTTGACAAGGAAGTTGGCCTGCGCACAGGCAAAGCGCTCTCTCACGTATGTGTATTTGAAATCAAAGGCATTGATCGTCTTCTGTTTTTATCAGACGTTGCATTTATGACCTATCCTACATTGGAAGATAAAGTTGCGATTATTAACAACACCGTTGAAGTTTGCCATGCATGTGGTATTGCCGAGCCAAAAGTTGCCCCAGTTGCCGCTGTAGAAGTTGTCAATCCCAAGATGCCATGTACTGTCGACGCGGATGAACTTACTAAGATGAACGCAGAAGGCAAAATCACAGGCTGCGTAATTGACGGACCGCTCTCTATGGATATGGCAATTGACAGTGCTGCTGCTGCACACAAAGGTGGTACAGACAGAAAGATTGCTGGTGACGCGGATGTAATTCTCTTTCCAGATATTCATTCTGGTAATCTTGTATACAAAGTCCTCACACACCTTTGCGAGGTAAAGAATGGCAATATCTTGACTGGTACAGCCGCTCCCGTTATTTTAACATCACGCTCTGACAGCTTTGAGGCAAAGCTAAATTCTATCGCACTTGCAGCAGTTGTCGCTGAATCCATGAAAGAGAAATAAAATAAAATTGCTCGTTAAATTTCTGATTAATGTCATTCGTAAAGCGAATAACAACACGATTAACCCAAAATAAGGAGGAACTAAAAAATGGCAATCAAAAGTTTGATTATCAATCCGGGCTCTACTTCCACAAAAATCGGTGTATTTGAGGACGAGACTTTATTGTTTGAAGAAACATTGAGACACTCTACTGAAGAGATTTCTCAGTATGCTACAATTGTTGACCAGAAAGATTTCCGCAAGAAAATTATCACAGACTTGCTGACAGAGAAAAATTTCGATATCAATTCATTAAATGTTGTCGTAGGTCGTGGTGGTATGCTCAAACCAATTCCAGGTGGTACATATGCGGTGACAGATGCGCTGCTCGCTGACTTAAAAGTAGGTGTACAAGGACAACATGCTTCCAACCTTGGCGGCATTCTTGCGCGGGAGATTGGTGACTCCATCGGTGTTCCTTCTTACATCGTTGACCCCGTTGTAGTGGACGAACTAATGCCAATCGCAAGATATTCCGGTGTTCCAGAACTTCCGCGCACTAGCGTATTTCATGCGTTGAATCAAAAAGCAGTCGCAAAGAGATATGCAAAGGAAATCGGAAAACCATATGATACCCTTCGTTTAATCGTTGTTCACATGGGCGGTGGTGTATCTGTAGGTGCTCATATTAATGGAAAAGTCGTTGACGTTTTCAATGCATTAGATGGAGATGGCGCATTTTCACCGGAGCGCGCTGGTGCAGTGCCAAGTGGTGCCTTGATTAAAATGTGTTTCTCTGGAAAATATACCGAAAAAGAAGTCTATAGTAAAATTGTAGGCAAAGGTGGTTTTAACGCTTACCTTGGCACAAACGATATGCGTGAAGTTACAAAGCGCGCAAATGAGGGCGACGAGAAAGCTGCGGAAGCCAAAAAAGCATTTTTGTTGCAAGTATCTAAAAATATTGGTTCTATGGCCTGTGTGCTAAACGGAAAAGTTGACCAAATTATTGTGACTGGCGGCATCGCATATGGCGAAGATGTTGTTGCTGCACTGAAAGAATATGCTGAATGGATTGCTCCTTTCACTGTATATCCCGGAGAAGACGAGTTATTAGCCTTAGCACAAGGTGCTCTGCGTGTACTAAGCAACGAAGAAAAAGCAATGGAATACTAAAATTAATAAATCAACCTCATAGAAATTACCTGTTTCTATGAGGTTGATTTTATTTGATATTTTTAATATATTACGTTGTTGGATGAAATACTGGTATTCTCAATTCTACTACTGCGCCGTAATGTTCTGACATATTAAAGAAATTTATTTCTGCTCTATCTCCATAGATAATTTGCAGACGTTTTAATGTATTTTGCACTCCAACATGTCTTCTGCCATTATATTCAATACTTTTTCCATTTTTAATCTTATCAAGGCTCTCATCCGTAAATCCCCCTCCCGTGTCAGAAATGCAAATATAAATATAATCTTCCCCATGATAGCGCTCCTCCACAATATAAAGGGTAATTTCTACTTGTCGTTCAAAATTTACTCCATGGTTAATTGCATTCTCCACAAATACTTGTAACACTAGAGGCGGAATTAGGCATTTTTCAACTTCCTCATCTGATATTACTTCAAAGTGAAAAAAATCTTCATATCTCATTTTTTGAATATCAATATAATCTTTAATATGTGCAATCTCCTGCCTAATTTCTCTTAGGACATAGGAATCATTTACGACATATCGAACATAATCTGACAATTTCTCTGACATCAATACAATGTCTTCTGCATGGTGCATCTCTGCCATTCCGTGAATCACACTAATACAATTGAGATAAAAATGAGAGTTAATCTGTTCCTGTACATATTCCAATTCTGTCCTACTATGCATGAGTTCCTTTTCATAAATGGCAATTTTAAGAGATTGAATCTGCCGCATCATCTCGCGAAACTCCGCACTTGCCATTTCTAATTCCAAAATTTGCTGATCTTCTGTATCATGAATCCATTTTTCTTCCTCTGAGTCACTTAATTGTTTCACAAACTGTCTCATTGGCGCAAGGATTTTTTTATAATAAATAAATGTAATGACACCGACACCCAAAATAATACTAATCGCAAGTATTGAATTTGCAAGTTGTAATATAATAATTTTGTCAAGAATCCCTTCATTGGATGCAATTAACAAATTCAGTTGTCCAATCCTTCCAAGCTGATAGGAATAGACTGTTGGTTTGTGAAAATAACCACCATTCAACAATATCTGTATTTCTCGTTTGTCCTCCTGTCCCTGCATTAAGATTTCTCCATTTTCCATCACAAGATATGGGATTCCTTCATAGCCAAGATTACTAATATTAAAATTGGTAAATAAATCACCAAGCGCAATAATACATCCCACTGCTCTCCCACCCGTTTCATAAAAACAAAATAGATATTCTTCACCTTCGGCTGAAAAATAATTCCACTCCGATCGTTTTCTTTCTCCTGACAGATAACCCTTAATTACTTTTTCCAATTCCAACGCCACGTCACTTTTCATACTAACTGAAAAATATGGTGACTTATCAAGAACCAAAAGTTCTGCTGCCGCTATATACTCATAGAAAAAATAACTTCCACCATATCGAATCTTTAACATCTTATTCAGTGAAATAATGTCTTGTAATAATTTATAATATTCTGTCGTCTGTGGGGTAATATCGTTGGGCAGTCCTTGTATATTTTTGTCTTGCTGTATGAGATACACCATCTCTGAATTAATTTTACTAATATCCTCATTCACTCTTGCTGCATTGACAGTCGCCATATCCTGCATGTAACGGTATGCCATTTCCTTTGCTTCCCCCATGTTCCGAAAAAGGAACAGCAAAAGTACAGCAAACAACACACAAACAGGAATCATTAATTCCATATTACTTCTGACTATAGAACGACTTTTTCTAAGCCTTTGCTTTTTCTTTCTGTCCATCTTTTTCATGACAATCTCCATTCCTGTCATTTCAGAAAAAAATCCATAATGCAAGTGTTTTAGGATAAATTCTAAGCTGTAATAATCTCCACCAACGCGCCATACAAATCAGGTTCCATATCCTGCGCTAACAATTCACCCAAAAGACACGCTGGTTCCTTTTCTGTCAAAATTGACCGGAATGCGTTTTCTTTCATCATAATAGGAATCTCTGCGCGATCTAAAATCTGAAAACAGTTTTCTTGCACATCATTATTTGCACTAACTCTGTCTGTCAAACATACTCTAATCTCTTGTTCTATCGGAATATCTTTCAATGTAATTTGTACGTTTTGTGCATGTTTCACATATAACTCGTCTTGTATACAAATACCGTTTGCTTCGATGTGTGCATCTTTAATCCCACAAAATGTAATGGTATAATCTCTTTTTGCAGGAATCAAAGAACGATCCCCCTCCGCTGCGCAGATCAATAGACAACCATCTGCCTCGGTCCAAGTATAGCTAGTTTTTATATACACTCCTTTTTGGTAGTCTACAGTCGCATTGTCATCTTCATATAGAGTAAAGTCTCCATTCTCGCCTGTGTATATATACAAATGGAGTTTTTTTGGATTCTCACTTGCATCCTGCATATAATCATCTTGAAACGGAATAATTGCACCCGCTTTTGCAAATACAGGAATGGTAGCAAGACCACGATACAAATTCATCTTCCTTCCTCCATGATAACGCAAGCCTGTAAAAATATCATACCATATTCCTTCTGGAAACCAGACAGTTGTCTTTGCCAAATTAACGCCACTAATACAAGGAGTTGTGATAGCTGCCACCATCATTTGACTACCAAACAGAAATTGATTTGGTACCTGATATGCCTCCCATTCTTTTGGATAATTATAGTACATTGGCAAAATCATTGGAATTTTTTCCGCGTATTGTCTATAATTCATCGTGTACAAATATGGTAGCATTTTATGACGCAGTCTCAGAAAATCTTCCATTATATCACAGATATCCAGACGATATCTCCATGGTTCTTTAGAGAGAAAACGACTGTCTGATGAATGTAGACGCATAATTGGAGAAAAGACTCCAAGTTGCACCCACCTCCCACTCAATTCATCATCCCGCTTTCCAAGCATATGCCCACCAATGTCATGACTCCACATACCATATCCTATATTTGAAGCAGATGCCGTAAAATATGGTTGAAACGCAAGCGAGGCCCATGATATAACCGTATCTCCCGAAAATCCAACTGGATAACGATGACTACCTGCTCCTGCATATCTTGAAAACGTCATAGGCCGTTTTTTGCCATTTCTTCCATTGTCTAAAAAGTGAAAATGATTCAGCATCCAAAGAGGGTCCATTCCCTCAACCTTTGACGTTCCTCCTTGTTGCCAGTCAATCCACCAAAAATCAACTCCTTCATCCTCCAAAGGATGATGCAAATAATCAAAATATGCTTCCATAAACTTTTCATCTGATACGTCAAAAGAAACGGGCTGTTCATGGTCAATATCAACCTCCAATGCCTTCCCCATTTCTTCATACATTTCTTCGTGCGCTCGAACACCATCAGCAGGATGCACATTTAGTGTCACATGTAACCCTTTGTCATGAAGCCAATTGAGAAATCTCTTTGGATCAGGAAAAAAATCACGATTCCATGTATATCCTGTCCAACCACTCCCATACTTTTTGTCAATATCTACCAAATGCCAATCCATGTCTATTACTGCCACAGAAACTGGAACATCTTCTCTTTCAAAGTGTTCTATTAGCTCACGGTAACTGTCTTCTGTATATTTATGATACCTGCTCCACCAATTTCCAAAAGCATATCTAGGAATCATAGGAGTAGTTCCTGACAATCTGTAAAAATCTTGTATACACTTTAGATAATCTACACCATATCCCCAAAAATACAAATCTTGCTCTGGCACTTTGCGCTGTTCGACCCATCCATCTTCTCGAATAACTAAGGATTGACTATCATCCAAAAGTGCATAACCACACATCGACACCAACCCATCCTCAAGAGGAATAGCCCCATCCGCATTGTCAAGTGTTCTTGCTGTTCCTTTTAATTCCGTCTGTTGTAAAAGATGACTGTCATCTCCATAGTGCCATACATTTCCATAGGGAAAAATTCCTCCCTTTACTTCAACATACAATCCATTTTTGCTAAAACACTTCTTATTATAGTAAAGATGAATACGTTCTGTAATAATTTCTAAAGAATTATCTTTCTCAATAAGCTGATAGTCCGATGCTCCCAAATCTCTATTCCATACAGTCTGTGTAGGTCTGTCCTCAAACAGACCTTGTTGTGTATATTCCAGTCTAATCAGCCCAGTTGTTATCACACTGATACGATAGTGTGTCCCAGTTATGACATTTTCTTTCCTGCATTTTGAATTTGCCTGAATTAGATATCGTCTACTCATTTTAATCTCCATTCTGTTGCCAAACAGCAACACAAATCTTTTTTATGCTTCAAAACCTGATATAAGAAGCAAAACCGATGTCTGCTCTTTCCTGCAGACATCGGCTGCGCCTGTTTTACTCTACAATTGCTTTATACGCTGCATATGCATCATTGTGTATCTCCAATACCTCTTGTAATCCCATCTGGTCAAGTTGCTTGAGATAGGATTCCCATTCTTCATCAATTCCGCCATCTACTACCCAATGTGCATACTGTGCAGATGCATAGTTATTAATATCTGTAGTCAAACTTGCAAGTCTTGTTAGCTGATCCGCTGTATAACTCACTACAGGAAATGCTATGTCTGAAGCATATTTTGCATTTACTACGTCTTGTGCTAATTTTACACCATCTCCCTGACTTTCTGGAAGTGTTACCTTGCTCTGAAATTCTTCTGTCATATATTTCGGTCCAAAATCTCTCATAGAAAAAGACCATGCAGAAGTATCAAGTGTAGTTCCATCTGCCGGAAGCAAAACCTCATAAGTTCCATCCTCTTTCTCTGTAATTTGGTCAGGAATCGATCCATAATAAGTCTGCAAAGAAACTAAATCTGTATAAAAATCATCTGCCCATTGCAACAGCTTATCAGGATTTTTACACTTGGTTGTAATAATAAGCTCTCTATTTGCAATATCAAGATAAGTCGGATCAGATTCTATATACCGTTTTCCATCTGGTCCAGCCACAGCTTCACATAATACAAATTGATCTGCATTTGCTCCCATCTCTGCATCAGCCGTCCACGCAAACACAAGCCCTGTCTGCGAACCACCATCTGCCATCCTCTTAGCAGACGCCATGGAATTATCCTGTGTAAAGTATTCCTGATCAAGACATCCTGATACATACAAATCATGTGCCCATTTTACTGCTTCTTTATAATGCTCTGTGATTGGTACATAAGCCGGATTTCCAGAAGCATCAATTTGCATAAAGTTTCCAGTTCGGCTAACAACTGTACCAAAAGGACTTAGTAAATTGCTGAGATCGCCAGAAAGGGAACCTGCATTTGTATATGGAATTTCATTGTTCGGATCGCCATCTCCATCTGCATCCTGTTCTTTAAATGCTTTCAAAACATCTGCAAGTTCTAGATAAGTAGTTGGCATACTAAGTCCTAGATTATCAAGCCACTCCTTATTGATATACATAGCATTTGCTACCTCAGGACGAAGTGGAAGCTTTTTTACAAGACTGTATATCTCTCCATCACGATTCTGCGCTGCTGCCTTCAGTTGCGGTTCTTTCTCAAAAATAGCAGTTAAATTGGGCATATTTTTTGCAATCCCGTCTGTCAACTCAATAAAGTAGTCCTTATTCTGTGCAACATCTGTCTCTGTCAAACAAATAGAGCCAAAAAATGCATCTGGCAAATCTCCAGAAGCCAGAAGAAGTGACTTCTGTTCTGTCCAATCACTATTATAGTAAACTTGCCAATTGATCTTGATATTATGCTTTTCCTCCAACTCTTTCATAATACCAGAATTCATAAAATCATTAGGCCATGCATCTGTCCATCTTACAGTAGCGATCGTAAATGTTTCCACACCATCAGCTACTTCCGCATTTCCCTGATTGTCGTCTTGGCGAGCAGTGTCTTCGGATACACTGTCTGCCCCAGAATTTCCACACCCAATAAGTGTTCCCATTGTCATTGCTCCCACAATAATCATGCTGAGCATCCTCTTTACCATTTTCTTCTTCATACAATTGTTCCTCCTTTATAGTTTTACTTTTCTTTTCTACTTTTCTTAACCTTTCACGGCACCAATCATAACACCTTGGTTAAAATATTTTTGCACAAAAGGATACATACACATAATTGGCGCAGAGGATACAACAATCACACCATACTTAATTAACTCTGCTGCCTGTCTTGCTTCCGTTGCAGCAGTTCCTGTCATCATTGTACTCATTGTCTGATTGCTGATTAAAATATTTCTAAGCACAATCTGTAAGGGCTGCAACGCATCACTCCTTAAGTAAATCAATGCATTAAAATACGAGTTCCAATGTCCAACTGCCGACCATAAGGCAATTACTGCAATTACTGCTTTTGACAGCGGAAGCACAATTTTAAAGAAAAAAGTCATGTTTCCACAACCGTCAATCTGTGCTGCCTCCCACAAATCATCTGGAATATTATTGGCAAAAAATGTTCTTCCTACAATGATATAATAAGTAATTACAGAGAAGGGAAGAATCATAACCCACCTTGTATCTAACATATTACAATTTTTTATAATCAAGTAAGTTGGTATCAAACCACCCCCAAAAAACATAGGAACTAGATAAAAGAAAGTAATTAGCTTCTTTCCTACCAGATTTTTTCTCGAGAGCGCATAGGATGCAGAAATATTAGCAATCAAGTTCATACAAGTTCCCAATACTGCATAAATAATGGTATTTTTATACCCAACCCATAACTGATTATAATTGAGAAGTTGTTCATAGCCTCGAAAATTAATTCCTTTGGGCCAGAATATAATATTTCCACTCGACACATCTGTAGGATTACTAATCGATGCAATCACAATAAAATACATTGGATATAATGTAATCAATATAAGCAAAGTCGCTACAGAATAAATAATAAAATCAAATATTTTGTCTTCTTTCGATTTTTTAATTTTGTTTTTTACAATATTTTCTTTCATATGTCCCTCCTATACTAGTGAGGTATTACTCATCTTAGACGAGATAAAATTCACTGCCACCAACAGTACAAGATTTATCACATTATTGAATAACCCGATTGCCGAGGAAAGACTATACTGACTGCTGACAAGACCCATCTTGTACACATAAGTGGATATAATCTCACTTGTTGCCGTATTCAGATTATTCTGAAGCAAGTAAACCTTTTCAAAGCCAACACTCATAACACTACCCATTCTCAATATAAACATTACCGTTGCAGTAGGCATCAACAAGGGAATATCAATCTTAATCATTTTCTGCCATTTGGAAGCGCCATCTACCGTAGCCGCCTCATATAAGGAAGGGTCAATCGCCGCTAAAGCTGCTATGTACAAAATACTATCCCACCCTAAATGCTGCCATACTTCTGTCCAGACATAAACGCTGGGAAATGAGGACGCTTGGCCCATCACATTAGGCATCTTAGCTCCAAAATATCCAAAAAGCCTTGCAATTACACCAGAACTAGGAGATAAAAACAAGATAATCATACCACACATAACGACTGTTGATATAAAGTGGGGAAGATATGTAGACACCTGAAAAAACTTCTTAAATTTTCCTGAGCGCATTTGATTGCAAACCAATGCAAGCAGAATTGGCAATGGAAAAGTTACAGCAATACTGTAAACACTTAGAATTAATGTATTCTTAATCGTGGGCCAAAACTGATAAGAATAAAAATATTGTTTAAAATATTTTAACCCTGCCCATGGGCTTCCCATAATACCTTTTGCTGGTGAAAAATCTTTAAATGCTATAACCACGCCATACATTGGTATATAGGTAAACAAAAACAAAATAATGACCGATGGCAATAATAAAATATATAACGCACGGTCGCTATACATCCTATGCCATATGTTTTTCTTTTTTCTTACTGCTGTTTCCTTACTCACCAAGAATCGCCTCCTACTCTTTTAATATACATATATTATAACGATTCCTTTTTTGCCGCTCTATAAATATTGTGCAAAAACGCTAACAAAAAAGAGCAGATTTTCGTCACTCTGCTCTTTTTATAACTTTATTTTTCCTATATATGTCAGATTTTTGTTATACCATTCTTACAATTTTTGTTTTTGTATTCATTTGGCGTACATCCTGCATAATCACGAAACGTTTTGCTAAAATATGAAAAATTACTGTAGCCTACTAACATTGCCACCTCACTGACACTATACAACGTATTTTCAAAATAATCACATGCCTTTTCCATTCTTTTCTTAGATACATAGTTTGGAATACTCATGCCCGTATGGAGAGCAAATTTCTTGGATAGATAGTCTTCTGATATGTACACCTTTGAAGCCAAATTCGCTCTTGATAAGTCTCCAGCAAGATTATCATCAATATAACGCATAATCTGTTCTACAACATTTTCCCCTGTATTTTCTACTTTCAATACAGCTTTTAGTTTTTTAAACAAAATATTGACAAACTCCTTCATATCACGACTAGTTAATGATGCTTTATCACAATAATAATCAAATTCACCTGCCTCAAAAATCTGATTCAACGCAATGCCATTTTCCATCATATAATGAAAGACCATTTGTTGTAAATCCGCTTTAAAACTACTAAATACTCTAGCATTTACTGCACCACTTGTGTATATCTCATTCACATAATCTGTAATTTCAGATAACACACCTGTCATGTCCTGAGAATACATCATTCGCTGTTCCCATCTAGCAAAATCTGGCGGATTATATACTGCATTTCTGCCTGTCCACTCATCTAAAAGTAAAATCCCATCTTCTCCTGGCACTCCATCTCTCATCATCTCAAACAAAGCCAACTGAGCATTCCGGTCTGCTACTCGTGTACATTTCCCTACATAAACACATGCCGAAGTGTTTATTTCACTTTCTATACAGGAAAGAAGCTCCTTAAAATCGCACTTAAATCTGTTATTTTCCTCTTTGCTACTTTTCAATACAATCACAAAACAGTCATCACTACATTGAAACATCACATCCAGAGGCATTTCCCTTTTATGTATAAACTCCTCCGAAACATGTTTAAGCGTAAGGTAAAACACAGCGGCATCCTGTATTTTTTTGTGCTTTATTCCATGAAAAATACGCAGCAAACTTAATACAATAAAGTCGTCCTCATTGTAACTGCCTCCAATATTTTTGTTTTCTTTTCCAAATGTTACATCTGGCTCTTTCCCTAGAAGAATATTCCTCCAATATTTCTCCTTGATTCTCTGCTTGTCTTCTCCTGCCACCCCTCTTTCTAGTTTCATCTGATTAACCAGATCATCCAACACACTGCCAAGTTCCTTGTTTGAAACTGGCTTTAATAAGTATGCCTTGGAATGCAATTCCAAGGCTTTTTGTGCATAAGCAAAATGTGCATAACTACTTAAATAAATACATTCAACAGGAAGCTTTTGCTCGCGCACCCATTTTAGCAGTTCCAAGCCACTTCCTTGAGGCATTTCAATATCTGAAAGTAGGATATCGATTTCCATAGTACTTAAAATCTCTTTTGCCTGTTTAATATTATATGCTGTAAAAACCCCGTCAATATTCCACTTTTCCCATTCCATTCCTTCTACAATTTTTTCTACTACATACTTGTCATCGTCAACAATACAAATATTCATGCCTATTCCTCCCTGTTTGTGACTGCCACAATTTCTATTGAATTTCTTTCACGGGAATATCTTATAGTATAACATACTCTTTCAAAATTGAACACTAAGTAGTCATCAAAAAAACTGATAGAACTTATTAACGGCTTATTTCCTCTGCACGAGTCTGTGCATAAAAAAGTGGAAATCACTCTGATCTCCACTCATAATAATCCATATAACACGAAATATAAAAATCCCCATGCCGCCTCAAATAGAAATGAAAAACG
>BLMC01000076.1 GCA_011959805.1 Lachnospiraceae bacterium
TACTTGCTTTAAAGAAATGGAAATTGTATCATCAGAATTTGTAAAAGCAAATTTGAATTATACTCAGTTTGTAAATACAAGAATAATAGATTCTAATTTTAATAAAGCAGATTTCATTGATAGTAGTTTTACCAATGTAAGGATTGAAGATAGTAAATTTATAAATTGTTTGTTTAGTGATGCATGTTTTAAAAATGTTTACTTGAAAGGAGTGGATTTTGATGGAGCATGGATTGAGAATGTACTGTTTGATTCAGAAACAATACTGGAAGATGTATTAGGGCTTAATGATGCATTTGTCAAAAGTATCAATATTGGTTCAATGGAGGAACCAGTGTATTTAAAAGAAAAAGAAGCATTAAAATGGTTAATTGACAGAAATTCCGGTAAAGGTGAATAAAGTATTATATTAACTATCAATAAGTAATAGCTGTCCAGCTTTTTCGCCATTTGCTGATACATCACCGTTTTCAGTTCCAACGTGATGATTTTCCTGCAATCGGGGCCTTTTGTTATCTGGTCGTTTTGTGCAGCGCAGGTATTGCTTGCCCGAGGGACTGAAGATACTCATTATATAATTCAGTAGGATATAAACAGGATAGCCCTGATTTACAGGAAGCTCATAGGGATGATTTTTTCAGTATCTCGGAGATAACTCGCTGAAAGAATTACTGTCAGCTTGGACAGCAGCCAGAGAAAGTGTCTTTGATGTTTATCTCCAAATGGCTGCGGTTAAATTATGGAAAGCTGAATGGTGAGGACAAGGTGGCACTGAAACGAATTGCAGAAAAATCAAATTTACTAAAAAAACAAATCCACAGCGGAGACGGAAATAAAAGAACAACAATTGGGAGCTATGAAAGAATTGATTGAGATTGATTTCGTAAGATGGGAGAAAAAATGATACAAAAGCGTTATACAGATATTGCACAACTGATTACGAATATTGATAAATTAGAGTTGACAGATGTAGGAGAAGTTTTGATATATTGCGGAGATAAATGGTATGGCGAAGTTACCGTCAACTTAGGAGGGAAAGAAGAAAAGTTTGAAGAATTAAAACCAATGATTGTTCATATAGCTAAAAATCTTTGTAAAATAGATTTGATTGCACAAAGATATATGATATCGCAGATATACTACATGTTTTTCCAGATATTGTTATTCAACAGAAAAAGAAATGTTGTAAGAAATGTTGGAGAAAGTATTGGAAAGTATATGTGGAACCGTTTCATAAAAAATGGAACTGCGATACTTTTGTAAAATATAAAAAGTTTTTTGCTAGTCGTTTTTCGGAATTGTGCTATTGAGGTAACAAAGATGCTAAATAAAGAAGCCTTAGAAAAAATACGAATGTTAGAGCAAAAATATAAGGAAACTTGGGGTATAAATGTAGACTATACAATAATTCCGTCTGGAATGACGCAAGAAAAGTTGGTTGATGTTCTTGAAAGAATCGTAGATACAGGCGAAAGTATCATGGTAGGGTTTAGTAACATAAAAAATAAACATTAGGAGCATATTTCCGAAGATAATACTTTGTTAAAAGGAATTAGAAAAGCTGAGCATAAAAAGAATAGGAAAGAGAATTATGAAAATTAAACAGGGAATTATGGAAGGAAAAGTTTGTTATGTATATACAACATTAGTAGAAGGCATGGAAGGGGATTCGTTTTTTCGATGAATATTTAGAGAATAGTGAGCAATCAACAAAAAAGAAAAAGAAGATATATTGAAAGGAATATATCACAGACTGTCAAAAAAGTCAGACAATGCTGATTTTTATGCCTATTGAAATAGTATTAAAGATTTATAAAATCTTTGGAGAAAAGAAATGGTTATGAGGCTTATTTGATGTGTGATTTTTCTACTTAATTGATGTTTGGAATAGAAAAAGAAGGCAATGTTATGTTTTAGAATGTACTTATATAAAAATACATAGAGGTAAAATAAAAGAAAAAGGAGTATCAGTTAAAATGAAAATTTATATAAAAGAATTACAATGTAACTGGTATATGGGGAGTGATGATTTTTATGAGGAAGATGAGATAACAGTTGAACGAATCCAAAAAATAAAACAAAGTATTATAAAAAATGAAGAGAATGGACCATATAATATATATGCTGCATATGATGATGCAAATTGGCTTCAAATGTATTTTAGAGCAGATTTGGTTGCAATAGATATTATTTGTGAACCTGATCATGAGTATACATATTATGATAAGAAATATGAAGGACAGACTGATTTAGAACTCATAGAATTTGATCAAAACCTATCTCCAAGAATACAAGCTTGTGAAGACATGGAACTGGCTGCAAATATTTTTGAAGAATGGGCAATGTATGGAAAATTGTATCCTACAACATGGGCAGATATGAATGTTACTCCCAATATTTTTGATCATTATTATCCTAAATATAAATTGGAACATTTATATAGTTTATCTATTTGTGGAATTGGAAAAAGTAAAAGTAGAACAATTTTATTTTTAAAGAAGTATTTTAAGGATAGTGATTTTAAAGAAACATTGAAGCGATTAGAACAGCTTCCAATATTTCTATGTGTTTCTTCAGAACACAATATTCTATTGATAGAAAAAGAATTGAAAAAAATAGAGGCTGATTATAGAAAAGAAAAGGTATCTAACGATGATTACACAAAATTTTCCTATTTGGAGAATGGGAAATTGTGGTTATTGATGATGGAGTATTTACGGTTGCGATAATAGCTATGTATCTTAAGATGGTAGTTTTTGAGTAGATTTATACGAAAAGTAAAGATACAATAAATAGGTATTTTTGTAAAAGAATGGTATTTTAAAAGAAAGGAATAAATTATGAAGAAACAATACCGCAATGTCTTTGTAGAAATCGGAATAGAACCTGCACAAGTGGAAGCACGTCTTTTGGAAATTCGAGATTATTATTTTTATGGTATGGAGAATGAGCGAGTCTATTATCCAGTAGGGAAAGATATGGCGTATATTATGGATACGGGTAATAATGATGCCCGCACAGAAGGGATGTCTTATGGGATGATGCTCTGTGTGCAACTTAATATGCGTGAAGAATTTGACCGCCTTTGGAAGTGGACAAAGACTTATATGTGGATAAATGAAGGATATCATGAGGGATATTTTGCGTGGTCTTGTGCGACAGACGGAACAAAAAATGCAGATAGTCCGGCACCAGATGGCGAAGAGTATTTTGCAATGGCACTTTTCTTTGCATCACATAGATGGGGTGATGGAGAGGGAATTTTCAATTATTCTCATGAAGCGAGGGAGATTTTAAGAGCATGTTTACACAAAGGGGAGAATAATAGACTTGGAGTGCCAATGTGGAATCGCGACAATCATCAGATTTTATTTGTTCCAGGAAGTGATTTTACCGACCCATCTTATCATTTACCCCATTTTTATGAGTTGTTTGCGCTATGGGCATACGAGGAAGATCGGCTATTTTGGAAAAAGGCGGCGATGGAAAGCCGTAAATATCTAGCTAAGGCATGTCATAAAAAAACTGGTTTTTCAGCGGAGTATGCTGAGTTTGACGGAAGTCCAATGCGTCGGCAATTGCCTTGGACAAATGATAGACATGATTGGTTTTACAGTGATTCTTATCGCACAGTAGCAAATATTGGGCTAGACTATGAATGGTTTGGAAAAGACGAAGGACAGTGCCATGCAGCACGAGCAATACAGGAGTTTTTGCTAGAAGATTGTAGAAGAAATACATATCACATTTACGAGATTGACGGAAGCGTGGTGGAGCAGTGGGTACTCCACCCAGTAGCAATTCCGGCAACTGTGGCAATGTCTACGTTAGCAGCCACCACAAGTTATAGTAAAGAGTGGATTGAATGCTTTTGGAAAATGCCTATGCGCACAGGCGATAGAAGATATTATGACAATTGTCTGTACTTCTTTGCTTTCTTGGCACTCAGTGGCAATTATAAAATCTGGTAAATTTTGCGACAAAATAGTAGTGTTGTCAATTTTGATAACATTACTATTTTTCTGTCAATGATTGGCGCCATTGCCATAATTTTGTGTAATAATTTTTATCTTTGCCTGGCAGCAGATATGCCGCGCAGGTAAATGCGTACTCAAAAAAGCAATAATTTTCTTTAGAAATTCTATTTTCTATCAGATTAAGAATTTTTTCCGCTCGTGGTATATATGAGGCGTCTTGTGTGGTGAGCCATGCAGCTAGTGTAAATGCTGGAATGATTGGCCAGTCGAGTTGACCTTTACAGATCTTGTCAATTTCATCAAGAGATATTTGTGCTAAAATACATACAGCCGCAAACTGAACACGAGACAGCCAATCTTCAGCGGGATATTGACTGTCTGTTTGGTTTGGAGGATATACCATAACACCATAAAGTTCCTTGTTCTGGTTTGGGGAAAGCATTACAGCATATTCTTTAGCTGTTTGATACCATGTAGAAAGTGAGAACTCTGTCTCTGCTAACTTTCTGACTAGAGTGCTAATCTTATCTGATGGTTGATTGACTGCGGGGAATGGGGTATTAATGTCGTGATAATTCCACAATACAAGCCCTTCTTTGTCAATTGTTTTGTCTAGTGGTGGCTTTTGTGCTCTGTTTGCCAGTACAACAAAATGTGATGGTTTTCCTGTGATTTCTTCCAGTGCAAGACGCATGGCATTGATGCTGCTTGCGGATTCCTGACAGGTGGTTGCGCAACTGGTTACAGTAGAAGTTTTTCCATTTTCGCGAATATTGCGCACAAGATTTATAATGCTTTCTGAACTTGAATCAAGATAATCGACGTTGGGAATTAACAGCTCCACAGTGGCCATTTGACAGAGCATTTGCGCTCGTTTATTCTCAAGGTCTGCCGCTGCACATAGTAGAAGTCGTTCTAATTCATAGGGTTCAGGGTCCGACATATAACAACAGAAGAGCCATGAAGGTTCTGCCCAGCTGCATTCATTATAATCTTCAGATTCCAAAACTTTATAGTAACATTCGCGTGCTTTTTGCCACCGTCTTTTATCAAAGTAATAATCTCCCAGATCATTGTAGGCGGAAGCGTTGCTTGGGTCAGACTGGTATCCAAGAGCAATGTATTTTTCTGCGTCTTCCTCATTTTCCAAATCAAGATAAGTTAGACCAGCAAAGGTATATCTGGAAGTAGTTCCTCCTTTGCCTAGACCTTTTAAAATAACTTCCAACGCTTTTTCAGGATTTTTTTGATGGCGATAAAGATTGCATTCTACTACATAGCGGTCAAAAGTGTCCTCTCTGTCTTCACATATTATTATATGATCAAGAAGATTTTGACAAAGAGTCCACAAATGATTTTTTAAGGAGTCTTCGCACCGATCAATTGTGAATAAAATAGAACCAATAAAGGTACATACTGCTTGTTCTCCGACTTTTTTGATTAAGTTGTTATCTGCAAGCCAGGTGGATAAGAGTTCTGGGTTGCTTTCTTCCTCGTTCCAGAGTGAGGAGGCATAGTATTTGAGAGCCTCTTGCGGTTGTCCAGATTGATACAGATTTTCTGCTTTTGTTATAACATCGGATTTCATTGATTTGTACCTCCTTCTTAACTTTCGTGTAAGCTATTATGGAAATTAATTGACCAAGATAAATCATATAGATGAAATCGTCCATCATCTTCCAACAGTCCTTTATCAGTCAAAATATTCATACAAATTTGATAGGCAGTATCATTAATTCCATGTAAAATGATATCTCCATTTGTTAGATAAATATAAAATTGGTAGATATCTTCGCTGTAAGCAATGGATTGGTCTTCCTGTGTGGAAATGTATATTGTGTTGTCCATTTGCTCAGCTTTTTCTGGGTGGATGCGTTCTATAAAGAAACCATTCCACACTTCAAATCCGTTTGCCTGAAGATTTCCGATAATAAAAGGTTTCATTAATTGAATCGCTTTATCATTCAGTTTATATTTGTGGATATGCATTTGTTCTGCTAACGCATAAAAATTGCCGACTGCTCGATGTTGCACGCCATTTAGGGCAAACAAATCAGCATAATTATTTAAAGATGAAAACATTTCATCTACATTTTGATTTTCAATATCTGGAATTAAAACGGCAGCAATTCCGAGTTCTCTGTCAATATATCGACAGGGATAAATAATTTCTGTTGAGTTATGGCAGTGAGGGCAAACTGGATGAAAAAAGTCGTTTTCATTTAGAATTTGTCTTCCATCTGGCCAGAGTAACATATCAAAACAGTTGATACACTGTGTGACAAAGCGTTTATTACAAAAATCACATTGAACCGTCAATTTACTTGTTGCCCATGGATTATTTATGATATGGGATTGATTCATCGGTATACCTCCTTAAAGAAAAAACAGTTTCGCAAAGATTATAAAGGATAGAATTATTGTTCAAGTCTTTACTTGTTTTATATATAAATATTATAGTATGCATTGTGAACACTGTCAATTTGCCTAGTTATTTTATGGTTGATACTGTAATCCTACAAGTCTTGTAATAGAAATTTTAAAATTACAATTGACATGTTTTATTGATTATGGTAACATATATTTCGGTGATAACGATAATTCGTTATAAACTGGCTGCTATAGCACAGTCGGTAGTGCGTCGCATTGGTAGTGCGGAGGTCACGGGTCCGATTCCCGTTAGCAGCTTTGGAAAACCTTGAGTATTCAAGGTTTTTACTTTTTTGAAACAGAAGATAATCAGGCATATGTTTAACTAAAGAGAAAGAAGAATACCTTGCACAATAATGACATAAAAATATGATAATTATTTGAAATTTGCAACATTTTTCAAGTAATTATCATATTTTTTATATTTGGTATAAACTTACCTAGATTATAAACTAGAACTCTAGTGCGATAACAGTTACGTTAGAGAACAAGGAAGATAATATGAACAGTAAAAGGATTGAATAACCTCAGTCCTTTTACTCGTTTTGGAGAAAACAAATTAAAAAAATACTAATAATACAAAAATCATACTTAACTGTATATATTTACATCACTTTACAACATTATAAATAATATGATTTATCCATTTCTTGCGCAAAATCTGCGGATGAAGAAGGTCAATTTTTACATCATGCCACAAAAGTGAAGAGGGGCAATGAATTATTAAAAATCTTAATGAACTTTATTTGCAATTGCTATATTAAATCACAGGCATAGTACAACTTAAAATAATATTTTAGAAGTAGAGATTCGAGAGAGTTTCTGCTTTTTTGTGCGAAAAATTAAATTTATCACTTGATAATGTTGCATAGAGTTTATGACAGGAGAAGCACATCAAACGTCGCCTTGCCATTATAAAGCCAAAGAAAAAATTCAATTACCACGAAATTGACAGGGAGTGTTATGTCTTAATAAGGGTTGTTTGACAGTCTGATCTTGTTTATGCACCGGGCACCCAAGTGAAATTTGTCAGTAGAAGCTGACAGGTGCCCAGCGTGCAAGTAGGAGAAGATTTATCGAAATAAAGTATCATTTCGATAAAATATTAGTCTGTGTCCGATGTAGGAGCTTGCGGCTCGACAGGGGGGTCTAGTGAAGGTGGTGTAATGCCAGCAGCTCTTAATTGCATTTCCAAAATTTGTTGTTGTAAGACTTCCTGTGCATTTGGTGCTGCGAAAAATGTACTGTTATGAGGACACAGTTGCGTATTTTCTGTTCCTTTATCTGTTGGCAGTTTTGAGAGAGAGGAGGCAAGGTTATTGTCCAAAAGTCGGTCTGGTATCTGTTCGATGACAGATGCTTGTTTAAAAGGACATTCCTCTGCTGCTGAGAGTCCACAATATCCACAGATATTGGAGAAGTAATGTACATCACAATATTCGGTGGGAACAGAACCTTCTGCGAAATATTCAGTTTTGACACTGCCACTACATACTCCAGCAATGGGGAGTCTTCCAGATTTTGAGCAGATAGAAGCAGTAACAATACCGTTTGCCATAGGGAAGGACTTGTATTCTAGGTTTTCGTGAATTTTCGACATCACTTTTTTCCACATGGTTTTTGATAAGTTTTTTTCTGCTGAAGTTCTCATACTGACATTGTTGTCATAGCCAGTCCATGTAGTAGCAGTATAGTATGGAGTATAACCGGAAAACCACACATCTTTATAATCAGAAGTAGTTCCTGTTTTTCCTGCAATTGCCATATTTCCAAAGTTTACTGAGCCACCAGTACCAGTGGTAACTACGTCAACCATAGCACTTGTAAGTAACCATGCGGTGGAGGCTTTAATAACTTGAGTAGATTCTGGTGCAGTATTATCAATCATAACATTGCCGTCATGATCAACAATTTTGGTATATAACTTGGGTTTGACATAAGTTCCTTGATTAGCGATAGTAGCGTATGCAGCATTTAACTCTAAGTTGGTAACTCCATCTGTAATTCCGCCAAGTGCGAGAGGCTGTCCAATATCGGATACAATTGTACCATCTTTTTCAACCCGTTTGTCAACTAGAGTTGAGAAACCAAAGTTTTGCAGATAGTCAAAACCAAGCTGTGGGGAAATTTGTGTAAGTGTTTTGACTGCTACAATATTTGCGGATTGCGCAATGCCATACCGAAGGCTCAAAAGACCTCTATAATTGCTTCCCCACCAGTTTTTTACAGGGCGCCCACTATTGTAATTAAAGGGAGCATCATTTTGTACATCAGCAAGCGTAAGTCCCGCGCTGTCAAGAGCAGGTGCGTAGGTTGAAACTACTTTGAATGTAGAACCAGGTTGTCTTGTAGTGTTGGAGGCTCTATTAAGAGTACGACTTGCCTCCTTTGTACCACGTCCGCCTACCATTGCAACGATATATCCAGTAGATTGATCTTCGACAGTGATAGAAACTTGTGGTTGTGGAGTCAGTGTGATACGTTCGCCATCAACTTTATCACCATCGACCATTACATCATGTTTGTATGCTTCAATTGCTTCATATGCCTCGTCTTTGGTTGCATACAATAAATCAAAGGAAGGGTTTTGCTTTTTATAGAATGCTTTAAACATCTCAGTGCTGTGATTTTCTTTTTCACCGTTGGCTTTTTCAATTGTAAGAACATAATTTAAGTACCATTTGAGATTTTCAGGATAGTTTTCTTCGTTTTCGTACACCTCATCGCAGATTGCTTGAATATCTGGGTCTTGTGTTGTATAAATACTTAAACCACCACTGAATAGAAGCCAGTGGGCTTGGGTTTCATTAAAACCTTTGATTTCCATCAAATCATGCAATACCTGTGCAGTAACTTCGTCTACAAAATATGTGTAGACAGATTTATCCACAGTTTCTTCGTTTACAGCCAAAATACGACTGTATACATCATCAGCTATCGCTTCATCGTATTCAGCCTGAGTAATATAACCCTGATTTTTCATTTTTTCAAGGACAATTTTGCGTCTTCCTTCATTATTGTCTGGATGGGATATAGGATTGTATCTCGAAGGGTTTGAAGTGGTAGCAACAATAACTGCACACTCAGATAGTGTCAGTTGATATGGCTGTTTATTAAAATAACGCAAAGCAGCAGCTTTAACCCCCAAGGTATTTTGTCCCAGATTGATGGTGCTCATATAAATTTCCAGTATTTTTTCTTTTGACATCTTCTTTTCAAGCTCGATTGCAAGATATTGTTCCTGGATTTTACGTTTGATTTTCTGCATTGTTTCCTCATTCACCCAGTCATCAAAAACATTATTTTTGATAATCTGTTGCGTGATAGTGGAAGCACCTTGTGAAAGTTCTCTATTTTGTAATGCTGCAAAACCTGCACGTATGATACCTCTAATATCAATACCGTTATGTTCATAAAAACGTTCATCCTCAACTGCGACAAAGGCATCTGAGAGATATTTAGGGATTTTATCAATCTCTTCATAGCTTCTGTTGGAATTTGCCGCAACTAATTTGGTCAATTCGTTTCCTTTGGCATCGTATACAATAGTGGCAAATCCTTGTGGAAGTACAGTTGTAGGATCGATATCAGGAGCCGAATTTAAAATCCCTTTGAAGGCACCGATACCAAAACATACACCAATGATCACGACAGACATGGTACTGACCAGCATCAGCTTCAACACAGAGATTAGGAACATTTTTTTGAATTTTATGGATTTTGAAGTTAGGGATTTTTGGACTTTTGCAATGCCTCTTTTCCCATAATTCATAAAATCACCTCCGTCAAACTAAAACTCATTCTACTCATTATATCAAAATACCATACGTAAATAAAGAACTTTTTTAAGAGTTTACAGGAATTATATTATTAGTTTATTTTTTATGTATTTTTACGAATGCAGTAGTTATAATGTATGTAAAATTTTAGTTTTCTTATTATAACTGTTAGTTTAGGCGGAATATTTGCATTTTATACGGGTACAGGTTATGATAGGATTATAAAAAGTATATTTGTTGGAGGTTGGATATGGAAAAGGACATACATAATCAATCATATGAGGATTTTGTATTATTGATAAAAGGGGCAGAGGCAGAGCTAATAGAAAAGAAATCAAGATTTATAGCAACTGTTCGTCCAGTAGAGAGTGAAAAAGAGGCAGTTGCTTTTGTAGAAGAAATGAAAAAGAAATATTATGATGCAAGACATAATTGTTCTGCTTTTGTTATAGGGAGTAAGGCACAACTTACTCGGAGTAGCGATGACGGAGAACCAAGTGGCACAGCGGGACGTCCTATGCTTGAGGTACTTCTTGGAAGTGGGATTAGAAATGTTGCAGCAGTAGTCACAAGATATTTTGGTGGAACATTATTGGGAACAGGTGGGCTTGTACGAGCATATTCTAGTGTTTTAAAAGAAGCGTTACAAAAGTGTGAGATAGCCTGTCAACATTTTGGGGTTCGGCTAAAAATTAAGGTAGAATACAATATGGTTGGAAAAATTCAATATATTTTGGCCAGTAAAAAGATTGAGATAGAAAATAGTAACTATGCAGCGAATGTGGAGATGACGGTCATAGTACCAATTGAGGAGTATGACCGTCTTTGCAAAGAAATCGCGGAGGTGACAAGTGCCTGTGTAAAAATAGAAGAGTTGGAACGTCTGTATTATTTTGTATAAAGTATATAATCACTGTAATATATTTTCTTAGATTATCCTGGTTCAGAAATGCGGGTTACGCCTACAAAGACTTCGGAGATTTTGTACCATGTAGGATAGTCTACAATGCCAGTCGGTGCCAGTCCGAATACGCGCTGGAAGGTGCGCACGGCATTGGCGGTGGCGGTTCCAAAGATACCATCTTCGACAATGCGGGGAATTGCTGGATAATTTTGTGCGATACGATTTAATTGTTGTTGCATCTGTAGCACTTTCTGACCGGAGGAGCCAATTGTTAGGTCATAGCCTGGCCAGGAGGAGGGAACACCAGAGATATAGGAAGTTGAGTTAATATACATATCATTTCCATAATAATATCGAATAATCTCTATTGGTGTATATCCTTGATCTCCTAGATATTTGCTGCCCCACTGAGAAAGACCATTACAAGTAACACGGTTTCCGTCACAATAAGATGTAAAAATTGGCTGGCGTACACCTGGGCGAGACAAATAATTTGAGAAGATGCTGTCGACAATACGACTTATATTCTGATAGATATTTCTACCGTGAATCCATTTTTGATCATAGGCAGTGGAGGAGGTAATGGTGAAGTTGTAGCCTTGATTTCGATACCACTCTGTATATACTCTATTTAGCGTAAAGGACATAATTGCCAGTGTATTGGCATAGATGGTGTTTTCTGGCCATGTCGCATAAATTTCAGAAGACACGACATTTTTAATATAATCTGTATAGCGCACATAGTAATTAGGAGCAGATGAATCTTGCGGCAAGCCATCATGTACAATAACATACTCTGGTATTACGACACGACTTAGTACAATCTCTCCACTCTCGTCCATAGGCTTAATTTCATCTTCGGGAATTTTCGGTGGATATTCACCATACAATGTATGGTCGGGAATAATAATGTCTTCCTCAGATTCTCCTGGTGGTTCAATTTCAGTTGGATTCATAGTGACTGGTTGTATTGCTGTGACATCAGGAAGTATCTCTGTGCCAGAGATAAATACTGGCTCATATCCTGGTGCGGTAACAGAGATGTTATATTCTGAGTAGGGCTGTACATCGCTGATTTCTGTACTGTAAGAAAGATTAGGAGCCGGAAGTGAGACTGTTTCTGTAAGACCTGAATCATTTGTGGAAAGTGTTTGAATCACAGAGTTTGGAGCGCCCGAGTAAGAGATTGTAATGGTGGCATTATTTATAGGGATAAATCCCAATGATGATGTAACACTGATTGTTAAATCTCCAGAGTAGGCGGGAGTTTCGGCTTTCAAAATAGTAGACATAAAAATCCCCTGCATATATTTTTAATAGTATATGCAGAGGTTTTGGTTGTGTTACGTCTCTTTACTTTTTCATACCTGCTCTTTTTCTCAGTGTAGGGTCAAGAATTTTTTTGCGGATGCGCAAATTTGCAGGAGTCACTTCGAGAAGTTCATCTGTATCAATAAAGTCAAGTGCTTGTTCCAAGCTCAAAATTTTAGGAGGCGTCAGGCGGAGTGCTTCATCGGCACTTGATGAACGTGTGTTTGTTAATTGTTTCTTCTTACATACATTTAATTCAATATCCTCGCCTTTTCCGTTTTGACCGACTACCATACCTGAGTAAACTCTCTCACCTGGTCCAATAAATAAGGTGCCGCGTTCCTGTGCATTGTATAGACCATAGGTGATCGCTTCGCCGGCTTCAAATGCGATTAATGAGCCTTGTTTGCGATACTGAATATCACCTTTGTAAGGTCCATAGCCGTCAAAAATTGTATTTAAGATGCCATTTCCTTTTGTATCTGTCAGAAATTCACCGCGATATCCAATCAGTCCACGAGATGGAATAGAAAATTCCAGACGGGCATAGCCGCCACTTGCCTTACCCATATTCTGCAATTCACCTTTTCGTTGGCTAAGTTTTTCAATAACAATACCTGAAAATTCTTCGGGAACATCGACAAATGCAAGCTCCATTGGTTCTAGTTTTTTGTTGTTTTTGTCTGTCTTATATAAAACTTCTGCTTTGCTTACTGCAAATTCAAAACCTTCTCGGCGCATATTTTCAATTAATACAGAAAGATGTAGTTCGCCACGGCCTGATACTTTAAATGCATCTGTACTTTCGGTCTCCTCAACACGCAAAGATACGTCTGTATTTAATTCCCGAAACAATCTATCCCGCAGATGGCGGCTAGTGATATATTTTCCTTCTTGTCCAGCAAGAGGGGAATCGTTCACAATAAACTGCATAGCAATAGTAGGTTCACTAATTTTTTGAAAAGGAATGGGGATAATGTTATCGACAGCACAGAGCGTATCGCCAATATGAATGTCTGCAATACCAGAAATAGCAACAATAGAACCAATCCGCGCTTCTTTTACCTCTATCTTATTTAATCCATCAAATTCGTAAAGTTTGCTAACTTTTACTTTTTTCTGCTTGTCCGGTTCGTGATGATTGCAGATAATTACTTCCTGATTGATACAAATAGTGCCATTGTCAACTTTTCCGACACCGATGCGACCAACATATTCGTTGTAGTCAATGGTGCTGATTAACACCTGCGTTCCAGCGTCAGGATCTCCTTCGGGGGCTGGAATATAATCAAGAATTGTCTCAAATAGTGGAGTCATATCAACACCAGTCGCATCTTCCTCAAGAGAAGCAATTCCTGTTTTTGCGGATGCATATACAAAAGGGCAATCCAGTTGCGAGTCGTCTGCGTCCAATTCAAGAAAAAGTTCAAGCACTTCCTCGACAACTTCGGAAGCGCGGGCTTCGGGACGGTCAATTTTATTGATACATACAATGACAGGAAGTTTTAGTTCCAATGCTTTTTTGAGAACAAACTTTGTCTGTGGCATGGCGCCTTCAAATGCATCAACGACAAGAATTACACCGTTTACCATTTTGAGTACACGTTCGACCTCTCCGCCAAAATCAGCATGACCAGGAGTATCAATAATGTTTATTTTTGTATTTTTATACATAACAGCCGTATTTTTTGATAATATTGTGATGCCGCGTTCCCGTTCTATATCATTGGAGTCCATAACACGCTCGGCAACTTCTTGATTTTCGCGGAACACGCCGCTTTGTTTTAAAAGTTCATCTACTAGAGTAGTTTTGCCGTGGTCTACATGGGCGATAATAGCTACATTTCTAACATCTTCTCTTTTCTGCATCATAATAGATCCTCCATCGTTCCAAATACAGTAATTTATTTCGTCAAATATATTCTTTTCAAAACTAAAATAGTATAGCACTTATGTGTGTCTTTTGCAATGAAAAATATAAAGAGAAAACTTTTCTACGGCATTTTGCAAATTACAGCGCATTAGGATACAAGTATCTGTCGAATGCTGTCGAGTCTTGCAGATAAGCCTTGAATTATCAGTATTTCTGCGATATTTCAAGCTTTATTTACCGTATAAACTAGCATATGATTTAACTACAAGAACGAAGGGAGAATGATATAATGCAAGAGACATTAAAGACAAAAAATGGGTATCATGAGCAGGTGATTGAAAATAATCAGGTGACAGTCATGGGTGAGATTGTGAGTGAGTTCTCGTTCAGCCATGAAATATTTGGTGAGGGCTTTTATATGGTAGACATTCAAGTGGCGAGATTGTCTGAGTCCATGGATATTATCCCAGTGATGATTTCAGAGAGACTGCTCGATGTAAATGGGGACTATAGAGGGATGATGGTGGTAGTAAATGGTCAGTTTCGTTCCTATAATAGGCATGAGGAACACAAAAATAAATTGGTTCTCTCTGTATTTGCAAGAGAAATTGAATTTGTGGAAGAAATCAGTGAAAATATTAAAACAAATCAAATTTTTCTTGATGGCTATGTATGTAAGGAACCTGTATATAGAAAAACTCCTTTAGGACGAGAAATTGCAGATTTGCTGTTGGCAGTAAATCGTCCGTATGGTAAATCAGATTATATTCCGTGTATCTGTTGGGGTAGAAATGCCCGATATGCATCAAATTTTGAGGTGGGAGAACGTTGTTTGGTGTGGGGACGTATTCAGTCGAGAGAATATATGAAGAAAATTTCAGAAGAAGAATTGGAAAAAAGGATTGCATATGAAGTTTCTGTCAGTAAATTGGAACTTCCAGAAGAAGATACAGAGGAACTATAAGCAGCCTAAAAATGATGTCCTTAATCAATTTGTATGCAGATAAAATTCAAAGTCATTGCAAAATCCTGTAGGTTATGTTATTATTTTCAAAGTGATGGATGTTTCAGTTTGTGCAGGGGATGCAGTTACAAGGAAAGGGCATAAAGGATAGATTTATGGAAAAAGGATTAATTCAGGTATACAGTGGTGAAGGACACGATAAATCTGCCATGGTGCTCGGAAGAGCTATTCAGATAGCGAGTACAGGCAGAGATGTGGTGATGATCAATTTTCTAAAGAGGAATCAAAATGAGGCTTTCCTCAAGCGAATGGAACCAGAGATTAAAATTTTCCGTTTTGAAAAAAGCGAGGAGGAATTTGCACAACTTTCTGAAGAGCATAAACAGGAAGAGATCTATAATATTAAAAATGGATTAAACTTTGCAAAAAAGGTTCTTACAACAGGGGAATGCAGTCTACTAATTTTGGATGAAGTCCTTGGGCTGATTGATAATGGTATTATAACAATAGAAGATTTGCGTCATATTTTGGAGGCAAAATCGGAGGATGTGGATATTATCTTGACAGGAATACATCTCAATGATGCTGTGTGTCAACTTGCAGATAAAATTTTTAAGATTGAGGCAGTCAACTATAAAGTGTATTAAAATATTTATCAATAATACTTTAGTATTAAGCCGGAGAATTGACAAGGAGCTGTTTGGCTCCTTTGTTGTTTTTATGCACATGGGCGTCCAAAGGAAAAACATCAGTAGAATCTGACAGACGCTCGGCGCGCGAGTAGGGAGAAGATGAATCTTCTCTA
>BLMC01000077.1 GCA_011959805.1 Lachnospiraceae bacterium
GATAAAATCAAAAATGTTATAACGTGGCTTATTGGGGTACTGGGGGGGGGGTACTCTATATATTATTGGATTTTTTGATCTGTTTCTTACATATGCAACATGGAATGATGAATTAAAAAAATGTATAATATATACATTTACAGTTAGCCTAATTGGAATTGTTGTGATTTGCTGTTCTCTTTGCGCCAAAAACTATTATAAGGACGAAGTGATAAAACGAGTATGTTGCTTTCTTGTTTTTATTGGAGGGATTGGCATTTTTATTGTAGGAGCAAACTTAAATAAGATTTTAGATATTATTCTTCCTCAAGTACAAACCTTACATGTTTTGGGAAACAAGATTAGTTTTTATACCAGAGTGCGGCAGTTTTTTATGTTTTGGAAAGAAGTGATGTCAAATCGTTCGCTAGAACAAATGATGTTAGGAAAAAATACAAGTATTTTATCACAAACCTATAGTTGTGTTTTTTTATTGTCGCTGCTATTATCTTTGATTACGACTAGAAAAGAAAAAGGAAACCATTCCATATTAGTAGGAATTAAGTTTTTTTTCTTGTTGTTAAGTAGTTATTATATTTTTTCCTTACCTTTTATTTCAAGAATGGGTGAACAACATTTTACACCAAATTATTTTATAACCATGCTGATGATTATATTGCAGTTAGGATACTTGTATTCACAGAATAAAAATCGTATGCGACAATTAGTTTGCATCTGTGTGGTAGTGATTTTGGTTGTAAGTGTTATAAATTCTAATTTGTTAAATACTAATATGAAACTTGTGGGTGGAGTGGATAAATATTCTAGTGAGATAAATCAGATAAGTAAAGAGGCTTTGGAAGATTATATGATGGGAAAAAAGGTGGTGTATGTGTTTCCAGAGTGGGGATTGTTCTGCGGATTTAATTACTTAACTATGAATCAGATTCCAGTTCTTTTAAAAGTGGATAAGCAAGGTTTAAAAGATTATGTGGAAGAGGGGTATACAATCAAATTGTGTACATGGGAGAAGGAAAAAGTATTGGATTATCAGAAATTATTAGAGGATATTGGCATAAATTATCCACAGATAAGAAATAGAAAGGTATTTTTTGAAATACATTTAGATAAGAATGTCATTGGCATTGCTGAATGAAGAAACTACATAGTTGAAATATAATAACTATGTTAGATTGTTAACTTTTATACTATTGAGACTTCTTTCTGGCTTGAAATCTCTCATAGTATATGCTATATTGATAACAGTAGAACCAATATGTAATTGATTCATATACTATATAAAACGCACTCTTTGCACTGCATACAAATCTACAGTACAAACTGAGCAGGCCGGGGTACTACCCTTGGAGCCGGGTCGCGTGTGCGACAGTGGATTATTTCTCATCCGCGGGACAGTAGTTGCTAATACTGAAACGTGGGTGTTTTTCTTTTTTCTAAAAGTCTATATTCCCCATATTTCATAAAGATTAGAAAAACGCAAATGCTATAGATTCGTAGATAGCAGTATGATTTCGGGGAAAAGGTGGGATTTTTGTGAAAAAAGATTGGACAAAAAGTGAATTTGAAAAAGTTGCAATGAAAGTTTCTTTTGTAAGTATAGTGGCAAACATGGTACTTTCAGCATTTAAACTTTTGGCAGGTATTTTTGCACATTCGGGAGCGATGATTAGCGATGCAGTTCACTCCGCATCTGATGTAATTAGTACAGTAGTGGTCATAATTGGTATTAGGTTGTCAGGTAAGGCGTCAGATAAGGAACATCCTTACGGACATGAGCGTATGGAGTGTGTAGCAGCTGTCATTCTCGCAACGATTTTGGCTTTTACTGGGTTGGGGATTGGATATACTGCCATCACAAAAATATTGTCAGAGCAGTACGAGAATCTAAGAGTTCCAGGAATTTTGGCGCTTGTGGCAGCGATTATATCGATTGCAGTGAAGGAAAGTATGTATTGGTATACAAGAGTCAACGCCAAAAGAATTAATTCAAGTGCGCTTATGGCGGATGCATGGCATCACCGTTCAGATGCATTGTCCTCTGTGGGTGCACTTATTGGTATTGCAGGTTCAAGGCTTGGATATCCTGTCTGTGATGCCGTAGCAAGTTTATGCATTTGCTTTTTTATCGGGAAGGCAGCATACGAGATTTTTAAGGATGCAGTCGATAAAATGGTAGATAAAGCCTGCGATGAATCCGTGGAGAATGATCTAAAAAGCTGTGCACTTGCACAGGAGGGCGTACTTGGGGTGGACCTCCTGCGCACAAGGGTTTTTGGAAATCGGATTTATGTAGATATTGAGATTCGTGCAGATGCCAATGCGTCTTTGCGCGATACACATAAGATTGCAGAACATGTGCACGATTCTATAGAGCAACATTTTGTGAGTGTGAAGCATATTATGGTGCATGTCAATCCGGCAGAATAATACAAAAGAAGTTTCCATTTTTATCGAATCCATTGATTAATTTTAGAGGATAATGTATCAAATTTGTCCGCATAAATTAGATTCAGGAGATTGTCAAGTTTTTTTAACGCTTGTATAATAAGTTGCGCAGAACAGAGATGTTTCTCATAGGCGATGGCAAGCTCATCAATATCAAGGACTTTAACAAAGCCATCTGGATAAACGATCACATCCGCCAGAAGATCTGTGACAATAAGCGAGTCGCCTTCTTCTTTGTACTGATAGTCTACAATATCACAATACCAATAGAGAAATGTGTTGTCCTCTCGGTATAATTTGCTCACTTTATAGCCGTAGTTGAGAAAATAGCAAGAGTAACCATACTGGAAATCCTGGCGCGGCTTTAAGGTGTTCCATTTTGTGATAATCAGGTCTTTTGTCCGTTCAAGGATAATATCGTCTTTTAACAAGATATACTCATCGGGTATCATACGTCTGCGGTAAATTTTTAAATAATCCATGATATGTGACTCTCCTTTTAATCATAATTTTAGCCAATATTTTAAAATAAGATATCTGTATTTTTAATATAACGCATTTTTGCAGTGGCTTCAATGTTTTTAATATGCTTTTCCCATGAATTTATCGGAATGTGTTGTTGATACTAAATTTGATTTGTTATAATGATCGTTGCTGTAGTGCGCGGCGATGATTTTTAGATACAGATTGATTTGTTGATGTTTGGACAGTAGGCACTTACAAATATAACAGTGGGACAGTAATAATTAATCGTTGCACTTTGCGCGATTTTAACGTATAATCAAGACAGTTGTCAAAAAATGTATTTGACAAAGAAAAGGAATACTTAAGGAGGCGATAACATGAGACAGTTTTTTGGAATGAGCCGAAGCGGAGATTTGGCAGAAGCAATCAGTGGACTAAAGAATCCTCAGTTTATTATGCTGATGTCAAATAATGCTCAATTTGAGAAGCATGTAAAGATGCTGGAAAAATATTTTCCCGGAGTTCCAAGCATTGGTTGTATTGGTATGAGTTATGATATTAGAATGGTGGAAGAGGGCGTCGGTGTTGTAGCATTTCTTGATGGTGTGAGCGCCGCTGCAAATGTTCTGGAACAGGTCTCTGTTATGCCTGTAAAATACATAAGTCGTCTCGAGAATGATATTTTGAAGGTAAATGCGTCAAGCCAAGATACGGTATGTATTGATTTTTGTTCTGGAAATGATGCCTGTGTTTTGACTACAATCAATACGGTGCTGCAACCAAAAGGAATTTCGTTGGTCGGAGGAACTGGTGATGCAGGAAAAGTATCTGCAAACGGGAAAATTTATCAAGATGCAGTAGCATATGCGCTGGTGCGCAACCATGATGGCAGGGTAAAGACGTACAAGGAAAATATCTATCGTAAATGCGGTAATTATCGATTTATTGCATCGGATACAGACCGAGAAAAATATGTGATTGGTACATTGAATGGAAAGTCTGCAAAACAAGTATACAAAAGTATTTTACATGTGACAGATGAGGAAATCTTGACACAAACATTTCAAAATCCATTTGGGAAGATCAATGGTGATGATATCTGTATCATTTCTATAAAAGAAGTTCAAGGGGACGCGCTTGCATGTTTTCGGCAAGTGAACGATTCTGACGTTTTAATTCTCTTACAGCTAGCAGATTACGAGGCAGTTGTGCAGCGGACGATTCAAAATATTTGTATGGACTTTCCAAGACGTTCCGCTGTATTTTCTGTTAATTGTCTATTTCGATATAAACTGTTTTGCGAGAACGGATACATGGAAAATTATTTACAAGAGATGGCAGAGCTGGGAAGTCATGCAGGTCTTATTGGTTATGGGGAGCATTATAACAATCGATTTGTCAACCAATCGATGACCTGCGTGGTATTTGAGTGAAGAAAGGGGATAAAGAAATGTTTTCAAACATACATTGGAATAAAACAGAAAAAAGCAAAATTAGCGATAAAGATCTTTATCCAATTCTACATGTGATAGACAGTTTGAAAGAATATCGCAAAGAGTTGATTGGCAAAGAGGTGGAATCTCTTTGGGAACTTGGAATGGTAGGTAGTTCTTTTACAGCAGTGATGAAGAAAGCAGACCATTTTCATGAGCAGTTGTCAGATTTTGAACAGTCCTTCTCTGCGATTAACACTGTGACAGGACAGTTTGATGAGGTGCGCGGGGCAATCAGTGGTGCTGTGTCGGAGGCACAGAGTAAAGTTGAGGAGTTAAAGAGCACTTCTGTGCAGGTAGAGCGAACTTACAGTGATATGGAGCAAACTTTTGAGCAGTTGCAATCTGCTGTGGAAGGCATTCAAAGATGTATGAAGAAGATTATTTCCATTGCAGAGCAGACGAATATACTTGCAATCAATGCATCGATTGAGGCGGCCAGAGCAGGCCAGTCGGGCAAAGGATTTGCGGTGGTTGCATCTAACGTGAAGGAACTTGCGGATGAGATTAAGGAGCTTGCGGGCGAAGTAGACACTGGAATCCATGAAGTGGAGCGCGGAACAGGTGAGCTTAACGATAGCATTTCTGCGTCTCAGTTGGCATTGGATCGCAATATTAATACTGTGAACAGCACGTATGAGTCATTTAACAAAATCACGGCGGCAGCAGACAATACGGTGACAGTTCAGGCGGAGATTTCTAGTGTGATTGAGGATGCACATAGAGATTTGCAGACGATTGGACAGTTTTTTGATGAGATTAAACAGCAGTATCGCGATGTGGTTCGACATATTGAGCGCGCGAATAATTTAGGAACGACAAAGAGTGCGATGTTCGAGGACATTGATAATATGTTGTCTCAAATTCGTCCTTTAGTACAGGAGCTATAACAATTTTTTAATTGCTCAAAGTAGAATTTGTGTGCAAAAATAGTTGCTGTTGTCATGTTTAATGGACGACATTATTCCTAAAACAGCCAAGTTATAAACAGTAACCTAGCGAGAATGCAGAGAAAGGAATCTGTATAAAATACGTTGAATTATAAGCAGATTTGAGATATAATGCTAAATAAATGAAGTAAGAAACATATAATCATTAAAAATAATTCAGGAGGGAAGCTATGACAGTACAAGAGTTCTACGACGAAGTAGGCGGTGATTATAATGATATTATGTCACGTCTAAGAACAGAGGATAGGATTAGAAAGTTTGCGGGAATGTTCACAAGAGATGAAAGTTATAATACGCTTGTGAAGAACATCAATGATGGGGACATTGAAGAGGCATTCCGCGCTGCGCATACCATGAAGGGAATGTGCCAGAATATGGCATTTACACGCCTCTATAAATCGAGTCATGAGATTACAGAAATTCTTCGCGGAAAAGATTTGGTTGAGGCTAAGAAAATGCTTGAAGTGGTGACAGAGGACTATAATATTGTGATTGCAGGGATAGAGAAACTGTTGAAATAGGAGATGAATAGTGGTGGAAACAATAGAAAAAGATACAATTCTGATCGCGGATGATGCTGAGCTAAACCGCGAGATGATTAAGTTTATATTCGAGGAGCAATACAATATCTTGGAAGCCGAGGATGGGGAGCAGGCAGTGAAGATGATTGCAGAGAACAACGACCGACTGTGTCTTTTGTTTTTGGATTTACTCATGCCTAAAATGTCCGGGTTGGATGTACTGCGATTTATGAATGAGGAGGACTATATTGACTATATTCCTGTGATTATGATTACTGGCGAAGCGACGGACGAGACAGACGAGAAAGCATATGAATATGGTGCTTCTGATATTATCTACAAACCATTTGCACCCAATGTTGTTATGCGGCGCGCCAAAAATATTATAGAGCTTTTTGAGCACAGAATCTATGTGGAACGCAAGCTAGAAAAACGGACAAGACAATTGCGAGAGAGCAGAGAAAAGCTGGAGCGGAGCAATGAATTTCTGGTGAATGCACTTAGCTCTGTTGTGGAGTTTAGAAGTCTTGAGTCGGGAGAACATATTCAGAGAGTAAAATATTTTACAAAGATTTTCTTAAAATATTTAATGAAATATTATCCCCAATATGGAATTACCAAAGAACAGGCAGCCTTGATTGTCAGCGCGTCAGCATTGCATGATATCGGTAAGATTGCGATACCAGACAATATTCTTTTAAAGCCCGGCAGACTTACACAGGAAGAATTTGAGGAGATGAAGCGGCATACAATCTACGGCTGTGAGATTTTGGAGAAGTTCAAGCAGGAAGACAATGAGTTTTATCATTACTGTTATGATATTTGTAGATATCATCACGAGCGACATGATGGAAATGGGTATCCAGATAGTTTAAAGGGAGATGAGATTCCTATCTGGGCGCAGGTTGTCTCTATTATTGATGTGTATGACGCGCTGGTAAGCAGACGTGTATATAAAAGTGCATATGCAGTGGAGGAAGCAATCCGCATGATTATGGATGGTGAATGCGGTGTTTTTTCTCCAGAAATTTTGGATTGTTTTAATCTTGCCAAAGCAGAACTTCTTCTTATCACTGAGGAAGGATTTTCCTATGCAGATGTGGAAGCAACCATAACTGAATAAAAGTATTTTAGTCGGACAAATTCTAATCGGACGGGGTACTAGACAATTTTACCAATTTTTTGTATAATTAGTTTTGGGCGTTTCGCAGTAGCCAATGTAATTTAAAATAGCATTTGAATACTGTGATTGTAGAAAGATTGGAATTGAATTATGATTCTTATATTATGATAAGCATATGGAGGCAGATAAATGGGAAAAAATAAAAAGTATAAGCGATCCGTCTATCAATCGCTGGCTGTAATTACCCAGTTTGGCATCAACATGCTTGTCCCAATCTTTTTATGCTCTTTTGCGGGTCTGTTTCTTGATAGGAAGCTAGGGACCGCATTTTGGTTTGTCTTATTATTCTTTGTTGGAGCCTTGTCAGGCTTTCGGAATATTTATATTCTGGCAAGGAAGATTTACGAGGGAGATGAGAAGAGTGAGGACGAGGCTTAGAAAAATCAATACTGCTCTGCCGGGACTGCTTTTCGGAATTATTCTGTTTGGCATGATTTGCCAAGGAATTGGTTTTTTCTTCGTGACAGAAAAGATAAACTATAGTATAGGACTCTGGGTAGGAGTGCTTACTGCAATATTTATGGCCTTTCATATGGCGGTCACATTAAACTCCGTTGTTGAAAGAGATGTAAAGGGGGCGCAGGCAGTAGCAACGAGACAAAATATCATTAGATACCTTGTGGTAGTAATCATCCTTGGGATACTGATGCTGACGAGAATTGGCAATCCATTAGCTGCTTTTGCCGGAATTATGGGGCTTAAAATATCAGCTTACCTACAGCCGTTGTTCGCTAAATTGTCTCACAATGAGGTGTATGGGGATACCTCACAAAACAGAGAATGTAACTATAAAGGAGACGAATAGTTACTAGTTATATGTAAAACTGAATATAGAAATAAAAACAAGGAGGTGAGTGTATGGGAGCAGGAATTTTGTTATCCAGTGCAAATGACATTGATTTTATGATACATGGTGTATTTCAGTATGAACTCTTTGGACAGAAGCTATGGATAACAACCACGCACGTATGCCTGTTTATCGTTATGGCGATTATCATTATATTCTGCCTGTGTGCAAACAGGGTAGTCAAACGTGCAACAGAGGTCCCTGGAGCTTTCCAAAATGTTGTGGAGCTTATCGTTGAGATGCTTGACAATATGATTAAGGGTGTTATGGGAAAAAATGCCAAAGCTTTTGCCAATTATATTGGCACGCTGTTTTTGTTTATTCTTATCAGCAACATTTCTGGTCTGATGGGACTAAGGGCACCTACGGCTGATTACGGTGTGACGTTTGCACTTGGTCTGATTACCTTTACTTTGATTACCTTTAATAAATTTAAGTATCAAAAGGTATCAGGAGTAATTAAAGGATTGTGTGATCCATGGCCGATATGGGCGCCGATTAATGTAATTGGTGATATTGCAGTTCCCATTTCCCTGTCATTGCGTTTGTTTGCGAATGTTTTGTCTGGAACTGTTATGATGGCATTGCTTTATGGTTTGCTTGGTTTTATTGCGACAGGTTGGCCAGCAGCGCTTCATGTGTACTTTGATCTGTTCTCGGGCGCAATTCAGACGTATGTATTTTGTATGTTGACAATGACATATATCAACAATGCAATTGAGGGATAAGACAAAGTTTAAGAGAACAGAGAAACTGTTCTTAAGAAAAGTAAAAGGATACGTATTAATCAATTTAGCAGGAGGAATTAATTATGGAATTTAATTCAAACTTTATCTTAGGTTGTTCAGCAATTGGTGCAGGTCTTGCGGTAATCGCAGGTATCGGACCTGGTGTAGGTCAGGGTATTGCCGCAGGTCATGCCGCAGCAGCAGTAGGAAGAAATCCAGGTGCAAAGTCTGATGTTACTTCTACCATGCTTCTTGGCCAGGCAGTTGCCGAGACAACAGGTCTTTATGGTTTGCTTGTAGCGATGCTATTACTGTTTGTAAAACCTTTAGTACCATAATCAAAGCGAAGAGATTTGCAAAGCCAAAAGACACTGGCGAACAAAATCAAAAACTTCGTTAAAACGAATAAAAATTCTATGTTTGCAATAGGAACAAGCGAGGAATTTTGAATTTTCGTTTTAGAGAACAGCAGGGCTGTTCTCCAAAGATATAAAATAGAATGATAAAAGGAGGTACAAAGGTATGGTGAAACACACCATGATACTTGCTGCCGAGACAGAGGGATTAAGCCGATTATTTGACCTAGATTTTCAGCTTTTGGCAGACACAGTTCTCATGATCATCGCCATGTTCGTTCTCTTCCTTGTGGCGTCGCATTTCTTATTTGATCCAGTTAGAAAACTGTTGGATGACAGAAAGGCGAAGATAAAAGGGGAGCTCGATCAGGCTGCGGCAGATCAGAAGTCAGCAGCTGAGACACGTGCCTTATATGAGCAGAAGCTTGGTCAGATAGACAAGGAGGCAGAGGCAATTTTAGCAGATGCGCGCAAACGCGGAATGGAAAATGAATCTAAGATTGTTGCCGAGGCAAAACAGGAAGCAGCCCGAATCGTAGAGAATGCGAGAAAAGAGGCAGAGCTTGAGAAGCAAAAGCTTGCTGACGAAGTAAAACGCGAGATGATCGCGGTTGCTTCGGTGATGGCAGCTCAGATCGTGCAGGCCAATATTGATACAAATGCCCAGCATGAACTCATTGATAAGACATTGAAAGAAATAGGTGATAGCACATGGCTAAGCTAGTTTCCAAAACGTATGCTCAGGCGTTGTTTGAACTTGCCGTTGAAGAGGGGAAGACTACATCTTTTTTGGAGGAAGCAGTGGGGCTTCTCGAGGTACTTCGCACCAATATAGAGTTTGAACAGTTTATGAACCATCCGAAAATCCAGAAAGAAGATAAAGTTGCGGTGGTGAAAAATGTGTTTCAGGATAAAATCAGCAGGGAAATGCTGGGATTTCTTGTGACAATCGTTGAGAAGGACCGCTATACGGAGATTGGAGCAATTCTTGGAGAGGTAATTTCCTCGATAAAAGAGTACAACAATATCGGAACGGCTTATGTCACAACGGCTATAGCAATAAATGATCAGGAAAAGCAGAATATTGAAAGTCGATTACTTGCTACTACCCGTTATAAGACGGTTGAGTGTATCTATCATGTTGATAGCAGCCTGATTGGCGGAATGGTTATCAAGATGGGGGATCGGGTTGTGGACAGTAGTATTCGGACGAAATTGGATAAACTTCAGCGGGAGCTGCTTGCTATCCAATTATAAAATAAAATAGAGAGGTGCAGATCCATATGAATTTAAGACCAGAAGAGATTAGTTCTGTGATTAAGGATCAGATCAAGAGATATGCCTCTGACTTGGAAGTATCGGAAGTTGGTACGGTCATTCAGGTGGCAGATGGTATCGCACGTGTACACGGACTCGAAAAGGCAATGCAGGGTGAACTTTTGGAGTTTCCTGGAGAGGTTTATGGTATGGTTATGAACCTCGAAGAGGACAACGTGGGTGCTGTGTTGCTGGGAAGTTCAAGAAACATTAACGAGGGTGATACTGTAAAGACAACAAACCGCGTTGTGGAGGTTCCCGTAGGGGATGCGATGTTGGGGCGTGTAGTCAATGCGCTTGGTCAGCCGATTGACGGCAAAGGTCCTATTGCGACAAATAAATATCGTCAGATAGAAAGAGTGGCGTCGGGTGTTATTACCAGAAAATCTGTTGATACGCCGATGCAGACAGGTATCAAGGCAATTGATGCTATGGTTCCGATTGGAAGAGGACAACGTGAGTTGATTATCGGTGATAGACAGACAGGAAAAACAGCGATTGCCATCGACACAATTATTAACCAAAAAGGTCAGAACATGAAATGTATCTATGTTGCAATCGGTCAGAAAGCATCTACCGTTGCAAGCATTGTAAAGACATTAGAAGAGTTTGGAGCGATGTCTTACACCACAATTGTTGCTGCTACAGCAAGTGAGCTTGCGCCATTGCAATATATTGCACCATATTCGGGTTGTGCGATTGGCGAGGAGTGGATGGAGAACGGTGAAGATGTGCTGATTATTTATGATGACTTAAGTAAGCACGCAGTTGCATATCGTACACTTTCGTTACTTCTAAAACGTCCACCCGGACGCGAGGCGTTTCCTGGAGATGTATTCTATTTGCACTCAAGGCTTCTTGAGCGCGCATGTCGTATGAATGATGAGTATGGCGGCGGCTCTATCACAGCGCTTCCAATTATAGAAACACAGGCAGGAGACGTTTCTGCATATATTCCGACCAATGTTATCTCGATTACAGACGGTCAAATTTATCTTGAGACAGAGATGTTTAACTCTGGTTTTAGACCAGCTGTAAACGCAGGTCTTTCCGTATCACGAGTTGGTGGTTCTGCCCAGATTAAGGCGATGAAAAAGATTGCAGGACCAATTCGTACAGAACTTGCTCAGTACAGAGAGCTTGCTTCTTTTGCACAGTTTGGTTCTGATCTTGATGCTGATACGAAGGAGCGACTTGATCAGGGTGCAAGAATTAAGGAAATTTTAAAACAGCCACAGTATAAGCCGATGGCTGTCGAATATCAGGTTATTATTTTATTTGTGGCTACAAGAAAGTATCTGTTGGATGTGCCTGTGGCGGATATCACAAGATTTGAATCAGAGCTTTTTGAGTTCCTCGATACAAAGTATCCGCAAGTACCAAAGGCGATTAAGGAGACACAGGTTATTTCAGACGAGACTGAAAAGACACTTGTCACAGCAATTGAAGAGTTTAAAGGACGCTTTAAGTAATAGAAGGGGGGACTGAATATTTATGGCCTCTATGAGAGACATAAAGAGACGTAAAGGCTCTGTGCAGAGTACGCAGCAAATTACAAAGGCCATGAAGCTTGTTTCCACCGTTAAACTGCAAAGAGCAAAAGGACGTGCAGAGAAGTCTAAAACATACTTTAATTGCATGTATGACACAGTGGTTTCTATGCTTTCCAAAGCAGGGGATATTAACCACCCATACCTTAAAGCAAATAATTCTCCAAGAAAGGCAGTGATTGTAATCACTGGAAACAGGGGACTTGCAGGCGGTTATAATTCCAATATTATTAAGCTTGTGCGAGATCATGACTGGAATAAAGAGGATTTGATTATTTATCCGATTGGAAGCAAGGGAAGAGATACCTTTACTAGGCTTGGCTATGAGATGGGAGCAGATTATTCTGCTGTCATTGATGAACCGCTCTATGTGGATGCGATGCAGATTAGCAAACAGGTACTTGAGGATTTCGCAACGGGTAAAGTCGGTGAGATTTACATTGTATATACTGGTTTTAAAAATACTGTGACGCATATACCAACAATGCTTAAATTGCTTCCGATTAAGATTGAGGACGAGCGCAGCGATGACGATAAGGCAGTGCTTGATTTTGAGCCTGAGACAGAGGAAGCGATTGAATTAATCATTCCCAAATATATTACCAGTCTGATATACGGGGCGATGGTCGAGGCTGTGGCGAGTGAAAATGGTGCCAGAATGCAGGCGATGGACAATGCAACGAACAATGCAGATGAAATCATTTCAAGTCTGTCGTTGCTCTATAACAGAGCGCGTCAGAGCGCGATTACGCAAGAGCTGACAGAGATTATTGCAGGTGCACAGGCCATATCATAAAAGTGTTCTTATGATGGCGTTTGCACAATGAATAAAATTAGTGATAGAGAGGAAACAAAGAGATGGCAGATAAGATAATTGGTAAAGTTACCCAGATTATCGGTGCAGTTCTTGATGTGAAGTTTAGTGAAGGACAGCTTCCAGAGCTAAACGATGCAGTTAAAATAACAAGAAGTGACAACACAGAATTGACAATTGAGGTTGCACAGCATCTGGGTGACGATACAGTAAGATGTATCGCCATGGGACCTACGGATGGACTGGTGAGAGGAATGGACGCTGTATCGACAGGTGCTCCAATTACAGTCCCTGTTGGAGAGAGTACATTGGGCCGTATGTTCAACGTACTTGGCGAACCGATCGATAATAAACCTGCACCTAAAGCACAAGGGTTTGAGCCAATTCATAGACCCGCACCTTCCTTTGAGGAGCAGGCGACATCAACAGAAATGCTTGAGACAGGTATTAAAGTTGTAGACTTACTTTGCCCTTATCAAAGGGGTGGTAAGATTGGATTATTCGGTGGTGCTGGTGTTGGTAAGACTGTATTGATTCAAGAGTTAATTACTAATATTGCAAATGAACATGATGGATATTCAGTATTTACTGGTGTAGGCGAGCGTACTAGAGAGGGAAATGACCTTTACAATGAAATGACGGAATCTGGCGTTATCAGCAAGACGGCAATGGTATTTGGTCAGATGAATGAGCCACCTGGAGCCAGAATGAGAGTTGGTCTGACTGGACTTACAATGGCTGAGTATTTTAGAGACAAAGGTGGAAAGGATGTGCTTCTTTTCATTGATAATATTTTCCGATTTACACAAGCTGGTTCTGAGGTTTCAGCATTGCTTGGCCGTGTGCCATCTGCTGTAGGTTATCAGCCCACATTGCAGACAGAGATGGGAGCATTGCAGGAGCGTATTACATCCACAAAAAATGGTTCTATTACATCTGTTCAGGCGGTTTATGTGCCGGCCGACGACTTGACAGACCCTGCGCCAGCCACCACTTTTGCACATTTGGATGCGACGACGGTTCTTTCACGTTCTATTGTGGAACTTGGTATTTATCCAGCCGTGGACCCGTTAGAGTCCACATCGAGAATTCTTGACCCGCGCATCGTAGGTCAGGAACATTATGAGGTAGCGCGCGGTGTACAGCAGGTTCTTCAAAAGTATAAGGAACTGCAGGATATCATTGCAATTCTTGGTATGGATGAATTGTCTGAGGAAGATAAGATTACTGTAAATCGTGCGAGAAAGATTCAGCGGTTTTTATCACAACCGTTCCATGTTGCGGAGCAGTTTACAGGTATGCCAGGTAAATATGTACCGATTACAGAGACTATTAGAGGATTTAGGGAAATTATGGAAGGAAAACACGATGATATTCCAGAAGGACATTTCCTAAATGCCGGAACAATCGATGACGTAGTGGCAAGAGCGAGGTAGGAGGTGCTGCTATGGCAGAGAAGTTCAAGCTTATAATTGTGACGCCAGACCGTGAATTTTTTAATGAAGAGGCGGATATGGTGGAGTTCAATACCACAGAGGGCGAGATTGGTGTTTATGCGGGTCATGCGCCACTTACGGTTATTGTAAAACCTGGTATTCTTGTGATTACACAGGGCGATACCGTGAGGAATGCAGCGCTTCATGCCGGATTCGTTCAGATACTGCCACAGGAAATTACGATACTTGCAGAAATTATTGAATGGCCCAGTGAGATTGACGAAGCGCGTGCCAATGCTGCAAAGCAAAGGGCAGAGGGACGACTTGCAGAACGAGGTAGCAGTATTGATACTGTGAGGGCAGAGGCAGCCCTGATGCGTTCTATTGCGCGTATTAATGCCGCAAAATTAAAATAAAATAGCGAAAGACCACTTGCGGGAAGCATCTCAGACAGTGGTCTTTTTTGCCTTCTGGAAAATGTGACAATTACAAGAATGCCATCGGTATTTTTACTATAGTAAAATTTTTGTAATGAAAGGGGCGAAATTTATGAAGAATTATGATGTAACAGCATTGGGAGAATTGTTGATTGACTTTACTGAAAATGGTGTGAGCAATCAAGGCAATCCGTTGTTTGAGGCAAATCCTGGAGGTGCACCTTGTAATGTTCTTGCGATGCTTTCTCGTCTGGAGCGTAAGACTGCTTTTATTGGAAAGGTAGGAAAGGATTTCTTTGGCGAGCAGTTAAGAAATGCAATTATGGAGGTGGGAATTAACGCAGATAGTTTATATCAGGATGCAGAAGTTCACACAACGCTTGCTTTGGTGCATACATATCCTGATGGGGACAGAGATTTTTCATTCTATCGTAATCCCGGAGCGGATATGATGCTGACAGAGGCAGAGATTCCAGCACAACAGATACGGGATTCTAAAATATTTCATTTTGGGACATTGTCTATGACACACGAAGGGGTGCGTGCGGCGACTAGAAAAGCAGTTGGTATTGCAAAAGAATCCGGTGCAATTATTTCCTTTGATCCCAATTTAAGACCTCCTCTCTGGAAGTCACTTGAGGATGCAAAAGAGCAAGTAAAGTATGGACTGGAACATTGCGATGTACTAAAAATATCAGACAATGAAATTCAATGGTTTACTGGAGAGTCAGATTTTGATGCTGGTATTGAGATGCTTCGCCAGCAGTATCAGATTCCATTAATTTTGCTTTCTATGGGAAAGGAAGGAAGTAGAGCATATTATAAGGATTTTCGCGTTGAGGTAAAACCATTTTTGCAGGAAAATACAATTGAAACAACAGGAGCAGGTGATACGTTTGGTGCTTGTTGTCTGCATTATATATTAAAATATGGGACCGAGGGTTTTGATGAATCAAAGCTTGTGGAAATGCTTACTTTTGCGAATGCTGCAGCGTCCATTATTACAACACGCAAAGGAGCACTGCGCGTTATGCCTTCCCTTGCAGAAATTGAACAACTAATAAAAGGATAGAACGAGTAGGGGAAATTCCCCTACTCGATTTGCGATATAGGGGTTTATATATATGAGTGCTTTAAGGAAGCAGCAAAACTAGTAAGTGCTGGGGGCAAGTAAGAAAAAAGAATCTTTTAAAATTGATTTGAAGTAGATAATTCCTATTGACATACTAGGAATACTAGAGTATGATATACACTAAAATAGAACCAAATAAATAGGAATAAAAAGGAAGGTTATTATGAGCAAAAAAAGTTATACAGACAGAAACTTTAAATTTGAGACATTGCAACTTCATGT
>BLMC01000078.1 GCA_011959805.1 Lachnospiraceae bacterium
AAAAATGGTGTGTATAGAAAAACGACCACACATTACAGGTGGTCGTTCATCAACGTTTCATTTTAGATATTTAACCTGTTTACTTGACAGGGAGCATATCAATATCAATCCGATAGCCCCTTATTTTTATCAATAACAAATTTTCCGAAAACTCTTTTTTCCCTTTTTAATGACAAATTCTTCCGAAAAAGCTGCCTTCGGATATACTACTTTTATATCTGTAATCTTATTTCCATTTACAGAAACCCCTCCTTGTTCCACTGCGCGTCTTGCCTCTGACTTTGACGCGGTCATTCCTGATATCACAAGAAGAGTCAAAATATCAATATTTCCGTCAGTAAACTGTTCGTCTAAAAGCACTGTTGTTGGCATATTCTCCGAGTTTGCACCGCCTGCAAACAGCGCTGTTGCTGCCTCCTTCGCCTTCTGTGCTTCCTCTGTGCCGTGTACCAACTGCGTCAGTTCAAATGCAAGGACTTCTTTTGCTTTGTTTAACTCGCTGCCCTCCCAGCTTTCCATCACTTGAATTTCTTCCAATGGAAGGAACGTAAGCATTTTTAGGCATTTAATCACATCTGCATCCGACACATTTCTCCAGTATTGGAAAAACTCATAGGGTGATGTCTTCTCTGCATCAAGCCATACAGCACCAGACTCGGTTTTTCCCATCTTCTTTCCCTCGGAGTTAAGCAATAAATTAATTGTCATCGCATGGGCGTCCTTGCCAAGCTTGCGACGTATTAATTCCGTACCACCAAGCATATTGCTCCACTGGTCATCACCGCCAAACTGCATATTGCAGTCATATTTCTGAAACAGTGTGTAAAAATCAAAGCTCTGCATAATCATATAATTAAACTCTAAGAAAGTCAATCCCTTCTCCATACGCTGTTTATAGCACTCCGCTGCCAACATGCGGTTCACAGAAAAATGTGGTCCAATCTCACGCAATACCTCCATGTAATTGAGGTCCAACAGCCAATCTGCATTGTTGACCATCATTGCCTTACCCTCACCAAATTCAATAAATTTACTCATCTGTTTCTTAAAACAGTCTACATTGTGCTGTATTATCTCTGTTGTCATCATTTTACGCATATCTGTTTTTCCTGAAGGGTCTCCAATCATTGCTGTTCCACCACCAATCAGCGCGATTGGTCTATTCCCGGCCATCTGGAGACGCTTCATCAAACAAAGTGCCATAAAATGCCCTACATGAAGGCTGTCTGCCGTTGGATCAAAACCAATGTAAAACACTGCTTTTCCATTGTTAATCATTTCTTTGATTTCATCTTCGTTTGTCACCTGAGCGATCAAACCTCTTGCTACTAATTCATCATACAATTGCATACTCTTTCTCTCCTTTTCCTACGACGCAGAGGATAGATTTTGTAACAATCAAGTTGGACTGGAGCATTAAAAAACCTCATCCTCTGAATATTAAAAACTCAAAGGACGAGGTACTTTTTATCAGTATACCACGTGTTACCACCTTTTTTCACACAGGATTCACACCCTATGCCTCAGCAAGTACGGGGAAACCTTCTTAAACGATTTTCCGATACTCTTCCCAATATAACGTTCGGGGATTCCGTCGCAGTCTACTTTCGTGTACCTTTTATCTACACAGATTTCAGTGCGCAGCTCCAAGACGTATTCGCTCCCATTTTCTCTTGTGCCTCTCATCAACCGGCGACTTTCTGTAAGTTCCCATGAAAGTTACTTATTCTTTTCATAGCCTTTTTCAATATTCATGATTATAACTGCTTCCCTAGTTTTTGTCAAGAAAAAATTATTTAAACTTTATAACCTTACAATACAAAAATTTGTTCAAAAAATTATTTGTCAAAATATTTAGTTTAAAGTCAATATCTTTCCATCAGATGTAGCTACATATTCAACTTGTTTTGTTACTTTCCTATTAGAACCATCTTTTAGTGTTATTACCACTTTTACCTTTTGTATTTCATTACTATAAACATAGTTCCCATTTTCTTTTATTTGAGCATAAGTACGCTTTGTTGTTGCATATTTGGGAACAAGCCAAAAGGATCCTTCTTGTTGATCGTTTTGATATCCAATACCTTTTGCTCCACTTATTTCAACGCCATATGATAGCGCTACTACTGGATTATTACGATTTTCTAATTTCATATAAGGATAAAAAGTTATTCCATGTACCTCAACACCAAACTCAGTTACCTTTGGAATAATAGCAACTGAATAAATTGCATTTGTATTACTCCCATCTGCTGCTTCTGCCTTAACCACTACTTGATTAATGCTAGTTGGCGATGCAACTTTTGTTGCCTTCACAATTCCTTTATTTTCATCTATCTCTGCGTACTCACTACCTGATACAATACTCCATTTTACTTTCTGGTTTGCCGCTTTTCCAAAATTGTTACTTATCTTTGCAGAAAGCGTAATCTTTGCACCTACAGAAACAATCCCTTCATTGCCATTCTTTGGTACAATAGCAATTCTTGACATAGGAACACTCACAACAACATTACATTTTGCCTTTCTATTGCTTCCGTCTGTTGCACTACAAGTAATTGTTGCTTTTCCACTGGAATGTGCCTTAATCAATCCGTTGGAGTCAACAGATGCAATTCCTGGCGCACTGCTCGTATATTCCAGTGCTTTGTTGTCACCACCCTCTACTTTTGGTTCTAGCTGGTACTCTTTTGGTGCATTGTAATTTCCTAATATTGTAAATAAATTTACTGTTCTTGGAATTTCAATCTTTGTAATTGGATTTGCTACAACTTCAAATTGAATACTTGCTGTCTTAGGTTCTTTTCCTTCTGGAACCCCTTTTTCTGTTGCAGTCACTTCAAATTTTCCGCTCGCACCTTTTTTGACAGACACCTTTCCACTTGCATTGATTGTTACTGTACCACTTGCATTTTCAAGCGGTTTTACAACCCAATCCATTTTTTTGCTGGACACATTTGTTGGTAAAATATTCGCCTTAATTACTGCACTTTTTCCAGCCGCTATTTTTTCTGGGCCTTTCAATGTAATACTTTCTGCAAGTTGTTTTACAGTAATCGTGCAACTAGCAGCTTTCTTGCTCCCATCATTGGCAGTTGCTTTAATAACCGCTTTTCCTGGCGCCAATGCGGTGACAATCCCATTTGCATCTACTACTGCAACTTTCCTGTTGTTACTGCTCCACACAATATCTGTAATTTCCCCGCCATCTATCGTAAGATTACTGCTCTCATCTTCTTTTTGGAGAACATTTATCAAATCCCCAGTATAACTTGTATACTTTTTGGTTGCAAAGGTCACTTTTTTAATTTTTACGGAATCTAATATCGTTAATAAAAACTCGCCTTGTACTGCACCCGCTTTCGCCACAATCTTACACTCGCCTGCAGACGCATTTTTTGATATTGTCACCTTGCCATTATTTACCTTAACATCACTGCTGTAATTTCCATCTACTTCCCAAATAATTTTATTATTTCCAAACTTTGCATAAGATGGTTCTACTACCGCACTCAATGTCAAGCTCTTTCCTTTTGCAACTTTATTCACAGAATCCGCTGCAGTAATTGTTACGCTAACTGGTTCTGGCTCAAAATAATACTTTCGCGAAACCACCTTGCTGGCTTTTCCTGTAATATGATTTACTGCGATTGCATTCAAAGTAACCTGTTTTGCACCGCCAATACATACTTTTCCATCTACTAATGGCTCACCATTTGATACAATACCATTTTTAAATGCAGGCTTTTTGCCATTAATTGAATAATAAATCTTTGCGTCTAGTGTGTCACACTCAATAGGAATATCCACCCATTCTTTTGCAAAAGTGGTTGTATTTTCTATATCTTTAATTATTGGCGCTTGCGGTGCTTCATCGACCGCAGTGATTGTTATTCCAAGCACTTTGGGCAAATAAGTAGTACCTGCACCGACCTTGGGTGAAGAAGATCTTATTACATTTTTCTTCATAATAGAAAACAATGCGTCAACCTTATCTGCACCGCTCTTTCCTTTAAGTGCATCAATTTCATTCGACGCAGATAAAATCACTGCCGCAGTACCTGCTGCAACTGGACACGCCATACTCGTTCCTTGCATAAAATCGTAGGATTGATTCGAATTGTTGAGCGTAGAGTATATCTCTACACCAGGAAAAGCAAGATCAATTTTATCTCCATAATTCGTAAACCCAGCCTTGCTTCCATCTTGCATAATTGCGGCAATAGAACATACATTATCATAAGATGCCGGAAACTCATATCCATTTGTAGCCTCATTTCCAGCAGCAGCAAATATCGCAACACCATTTTGATATGCTTTTTTTATTATGTTTTCTTCATTTCCATTATAATAGCCACTTCCTAGACTCATATTGATAACATCTACACCGTCGTCAATTGCTCTGTTAATCGCTCTTAAAATGTAGTCATTCTTCATAATGCCTTCCGAATCCATAACACTATATGCATATATCTGCGCACCAGGAGCAATGCCAGCCCCGCCTTTTCCATTATTACCAACGGCAGCAGCAATACCAGCAACATGTGTTCCGTGTCCTTCTGGGTCTGTCGTTGTCGCAGCTCCGCCTTCTGGAACCATTGTTAGATTCTGTGCCACATTCTCTTGTAGGTCTTCATGTGTACTATGTACTCCACTATCAATAATACCAATCTTAACGCCATCACCTTTATAGCCTTTCTCCCATGCATATTGATCCCCTATGTACTCATGTGCCCACTGATAATTTTCGCTACTTTCTTTTAAGGCTGGATCATTGTATTCCTCAAATAGCTGATAATAATAATTTGGCCAAACTGCCGGAAGATGATAGGATTTGCTCGCCGCCGCTTTTATCGCCTGGCTTACTGTCCGCTCTTGGCTCAATTTAATCACAGCTACACCATCGCCAAAACGCTCAAGTGTACCGCCAAAGGCTTCTGCAACCTCTTGTGCATCTTCCCTGCTGTCTGTCAGATAAACTACTTCACCCTTTGCATAAATATTAGTTTGTTCGGATTCTTCTTCTAGCTCTGATATCTCGTCCACATGTGATGTAAGCGTTGACTTATCCTTTAGCTGTTTTGCCGAAAGTGTATAATTTTCTGAAAGGCCCGGGAATAACACATCTGTACTTTCTGTTGACACTTCTGTTGTTGTTTCTTCAGTGGTTATTTCTTCGGTAGTTTCTTCCTCTGTTGTCTCAGTAGCAATCTCTGTTTCTATTTCACTTGAAATAAAATCCTCTTCTGCCTCCTCTGTGGTCATCTCTTCTGTCGAAACTGTTTCTATTTCACTTGAAATAGAATCCTCTTCTGTCTCCTCTATGGTCAATTCTTCTGTCGAACTACTTTCCGTTGTTGTTTCTTCTGTCGATGTGTCTTCAACAGAATTTTTTTCAGTTGTGTTTGTTTCTGTTGTCTCTTCCTCCGTCGATACCATTTCTGTTGAAGCTACTTCAGAAGAAACAGTTTCCGTAGTCATTTCTTCGACTTCTGTTGAGACAACTTCTGTTGTCTCTTCTTCAGAGCCAATTATTTCAGTTGATATTTCCTCAAAAGTATCCGATTCTGTCAAATGTTCTTCAGTGTCTAAACTCTCTTCATTTGTAATATTTGTACCTGTCTCCTCTTCTGATTCCGTATTGTCCATTGTTGTCATTTCAACACTTGTTTCCGTCTCTAACTCCGTGACGTTTGATTCTGCCAAAGCAGTAATTCCTGTTGTGTTTAGGAGCATAGATGCAACCAATATGGCAGAAACTATCTTTGTTTTCTTAAATCTCATTTTCATCTCCATTCCCCCTTTTTCAAAATCTTTGAATCTTTTCTACAATTCCCCAATGTTCATTATTGATTGGTATCAGTAACTTCACTAATTTTTTTTAGCTGATAATGATTACTGTTCACTGTCAGCGCAGGATATCCATTGTTATCCCCCAATTCCATTAGTTCTTGTGGATCTTTATCAGTTGTATACACTGCTATGCCATCTGAAAATGAAGACAATTCTATTCCGTAAAGTTCCGCTATCTTTTCTGCTTCTTCCTGGTCTTTTGATAGTGCAATCAGCTCTATAGCACTTCTTACCTCTTCAGAAGAACTTTCTATCTCAATAAACTGCGGTACTTGCTGGAGAGAACTCTCATCCAATTTTCGTCTCCCATTACAAGCTACTAATAAACTGCCAAACATACCAATACATAAAACACCAAATAGAACCCCACCTATTCTATGCACACTCTCACCTCCTTCTTTTTTCAAAATCGTACAATTGCATTAAAATATCCTTAGTACAACACTTATTAACTTACCAAAAAACTAATTATTGGTAACATTTTCTATTATAAACATTATTTTAGATGTTTTCAACCCCGAACACAAAAAAATGTTCGATTTTTTGTGTTCCCTTGCACCATTTTTATGGCATATTTCCTCTGTATTAGACTATACAATCGAGTAGTGGGATGTTGCTTCCCTATTTGCCGCGCCGGACGCGGACAGCTTTCGCTCCATATTGCCTTTCCTCCTCCATGTGCATAAAAAAACACAGAAGATCTCCTTCTGTGTTTTTGCTATCCATAGCTCTGCCTACTCTATAGTTACTACTTTATAGTCCTGCTCCTCTACGGTTTTTTTCAGAAGTTCATCACTGATTTCTGTGTTGAGCGTCAAGACTGCTGTTCCTGCCTCATGACTAACTTTTGCTTCTGTCACCCCGTCAAGTGCTTCTAAACATTTCTTTACTCTTGCCTCACAATGTCCACACATCATTCCTTCAATTTTCATTGTCTTTGTCATATTAATCTCTCCTTTTTGCATCGTTTTATTTTTATTATCATAAACAGCGCTTTGCTGTATATGTTTCATTTTATGAACTGCATATTTTCTATCGTGTTTTGAACTATACATATCAATCAAATTTAACCGCAATGCATTTGTCACCACACAAAAGCTTGACAGACTCATTGCTGCCGCAGCAAACATCGGATTAAGCTGCCACCCCAAAAGTGGTATCCATGCCCCTGCCGCCAGCGGTATCCCTATTATATTATAAAAAAACGCCCAGAAAAGATTTTCGTGAATATTAGTCAATGTTCTACGGCTTAACCGAATCGCTGCTGGAACGTCTTTTAACTGACTTTTCATCAATACTACATCCGCCGCGTCAATCGCAATGTCCGTTCCAGCACCAATCGCAATACCGATATCTGCTCTTGTCAACGCTGGTGCATCATTAATACCATCTCCTACCATAGCAGTCTTTCCTCTTTGCATTAGCTGTCGTATCACGCGCTCTTTTCCATCAGGAAGTACCCCCGCAATTACTTCATCCACACCAGCCTGTGTTCCAATCGCTTTTGCGGTGCGCTCATTATCCCCTGTCAACATCACCACATGGATTCCCATACCTTGCAGTTCCTCCACCGCCTGCCTGCTATCTTCCTTTATCACATCTGCAACTGCAATCATGCCAAGCAGTTTATTATCTGCAAAAAACAATGGGGTTTTTCCTTCTTCTGCAAGCTTTTCTGATTGATAAATATAATTGTGCGGAATTTCTATCTTTTCTCCAATAAATTTAATATTTCCACCATATAATTGATTACCATTAATCACTCCTGTTAAACCATTCCCAGGCAATACCTTAAAATCTGACACTTCTGTTATACTCTTCTTTGCACAACTGTCAGAAAAATATGCCTCTGCATACAAATTGACAGCGCGTGCTAATGGATGCTCACTCTTCTGTTCTAGTAAATAAGCCATATAAATCAGTTCTTGTTCTGTCACGCCTTCAGCTGGCACAATGTCTGTCACCTTTGGCTCTCCTTTTGTAATCGTTCCCGTCTTGTCAAGCGCCACAATGGAAACTTTGCCTGCTTCCTCAAGAGATACCGCGGTCTTGAACATAATGCCATTTTTAGCCCCCATACCATTACCGACCATGATTGCTACTGGCGTAGCCAGCCCTAACGCACAAGGACAGCTAATTACAAGGACAGAAATTCCTCTCGCAAGTGCAAATCCAATTGTCTGTCCCGCCAAAAGCCAGATAACAATAGTTATCATTGCAATCACAATTACTGATGGCACAAATACTCCCGATACGCGGTCTGCCACTTTTGCAATTGGTGCCTTTGTCGCTGCTGCATCACTAACCATACGAATAATCTGTGACAGCGTAGTGTCTTCGCCAACTCTTGACGCCCTACATTTAATAAATCCTGACTGATTTACTGTAGCCGCAGATACCAAATCTCCTGTCTGCTTATCAACAGGAATACTCTCCCCGGTAAGTGCTGCCTCATTGACAGCACTTGTCCCTTCCAACACAACCCCATCCACAGGAATGCTCTCTCCTGGTCGAACTACAAAAATATCATTCACTGTCACCGCCTCAATTGGTACTTCTGTCTCAATACCATCTTGCAGTAATATTGCAGTCTTTGGCGATATTTTCATCAATCCTTTCAGAGCGTCTGTTGTACGCCCCTTTGAACGTGCTTCCAACATCTTCCCTACAGTAATCAAAGTAAGTATCATCGCAGCTGACTCAAAATAAAACTCATGCATATAGTCCATCACTGCCATACTATCATTTCTTATCTGCGCATCTGTCATAGCAAACAACGCATAGGTACTATACACAAATGCTGCTGTTGAGCCAAGCGCAACAAGCGTATCCATATTAGGTGCTCTATGCCAGAGACTTTTAAAACCGCTGATAAAAAATTTCTGATTGATAACCATCACAGCAATTGTGAGTAATAATTGTATCAGTCCCATAGCAACATGATTGTTCTCCAAAAATACTGGAACTGGAAATCCCCACATCATATGTCCCATAGAAAAATACATTAAAACAACTAAAAATCCAACAGAATAGTATAATCTACGTTTTAGTATCGGGGTCTCTTTATCTTTTAACAGTTCTTCCTGTTCTGTGCGGATATTGTTTTGTGTACTGTCCTTTCCTTTTAATGAAGCGTTATACCCAGCCTCTTCTACTGCCTTGATTACTTCTGAGGCAGATGCACTTCCCTCCACACCCATCGAATTAGTGAGCAGACTTACAGAACAGGCACTTACACCTTCTAGCTTTGATACTGCTTTTTCTACTCTGGTACTGCATGCTGCACAGCTCATGCCAGTTACTGTATACTGTTCCATCTTGAAATTCTCCTTCTTATATACTTTTATAATATCAATATCATAACCAAATTCTTTACTTTTACTTCATTAACTTTTTTAGCGTTTGTATTAATTCATCTACCGTTTCTTCCTTGCCCTCTTTGATATCTTGTGTGACACACGTTTTAATATGATTTGCAAGCAACACTCTATTAAAGCTATTAAGCGCTGCATTTACCGCTGCTACTTGTACCAAAATATCCGTACAATAGACATTTTTTTCAACCATTCCTTTAATTCCTCGTATCTGCCCTTCAATGCGGCTTAGCCTGTTAATCATGTCCTTATATTCTTTCTCTGGGCGCTCTGTTGTCTTATCATTAGCCTCTTGTATTTCATTTTCCATAATGTATTCCTACCTTTCCAATAATATCTATCTTTTTGCTACTTCTAATATATTATACCCCGGTATGGTAATTGTCAAGTCTTTGTCACACAAAATATAAAAACAGAAAATAATCATTGATTTTCCTAAAATAAAGTGCGATACTAAAGTTATCGTTTTTATATCAATAGATTCTGAATATCTTTTAAATCCAATATTGGGGAAAATTTTTCTACTAAAAGTGCACAAATTTATACGACATATGTGAATTCAATATAATGAATTTTTTTCCGCAAAAAGAATCCAAGAGTCTATATCAATATGAGGAGGAAAACCAGCAATGGAACATCTGAAAATTCCGAAAAATTATCAATCTGCATTAAATCTCCACGACACACAGATTGCAATTAAAACAGTAAAAGATTTTTTTCAAAACCAGATTGCACAGCGACTCAATCTCGCGCGCGTGTCTGCCCCACTCTTTGTCGATCCTTTATCAGGATTAAATGATAATCTAAATGGCATAGAACGTCCTGTCAGCTTTGATATTAAGGAGCAGAACGGACGCATGGCAGAGGTTGTTCAGTCTCTGGCTAAATGGAAACGTTATGCGTTACAAAAATATGGTTTTACCATAGGAGAAGGTATCTATACAGATATGAACGCTATTCGTCGCGACGAAGATACTGATAATATTCATTCAATTTTTGTCGATCAGTGGGATTGGGAAAAAATTATAGATAGAGAAGACAGAAACCTTGACACTCTGAAAACAATTGTACGCAAAGTGTATAAGTGCCTTCAAAATACTGAAAAATATATGGCAATTCAATACGATTATATCGATGAAATTTTGCCGGATGAAATCTATTTTGTCACCACAGAAGAATTAGCGGAAATATTTCCCGACAATACACCAAAAGAGCGCGAGTATTACATAGCAAAAGCCAAAGGTGCTGTATGTATTATGAAAATTGGTGATAAGATGGAGAATGGTAAACCGCATGACGGGCGTGCACCAGATTATGACGACTGGGCATTAAACGCAGATATTGTTGTATACTATCCTGTGCTTGACATTGCACTGGAACTTTCTAGTATGGGAATTCGCGTTGACAAAGATGCACTTCTCTCACAGCTCGATAAAGCGGGATGCCCTGAACGCGCTGCGCTTCCTTATCAAAAGGCAGTGATCAATGAAGAACTTCCATTTACAATCGGTGGCGGCATCGGTCAATCACGTATCTGTATGTTTTTCTTAAGAAAAGCACATATTGGTGAAGTACAATCCTCTTTATGGCCAGAAGAAATTGTGACAGCCTGTCAAGAAAATGGAATCCATCTTTTATAATATAGCAGTACATTACTTTTAATTCTACAGGTAAAAACTGAGTAGAGGAATAATAATATCATTCCTCTACTCAGTTTTTTCTTATTTATTTTTTTCTGCACGACGCTTCTGTCGTTTTTGCCGTCTACGTTCCTTGGCCTCTTTTCTTCCTTGCTTGCTCATTAGCAAATAGAAGCTGGGCAACAAAAGTAAAATTAACAAAGTCGAAGTGATTAGGCCACCAATAATAATTAAAGACATCCCCTTCATCATCGCTGCATTTTCATTTGTGGCAAAAATCATTGGCAACATTGATAAAATCGTTGTCAATGTTGTCATTAGAATCGGTCTTAACCGAAGCCGTCCACTCTCCATCAAAGCATCATTTAAGGACATAGTTTCTTTGAGTTGGTTAGTGGTATCAACATACAAAATACCATTGTTTACCACAATACCTACTAACATTAGCACCCCCATCAAAGAAGTCATATTTAGAGTCGAATTTGTAATAAACAACAGGAAAAAAGAACCAATCAGACTAAACGGAATACTAAGCATAACCATCAGTGAAAATATTGGAGACTCAAACTGCATTGCCATCACCAAAAAAATCAGGAAAACCGCTGTGATAATAGCCTTTATGATTGCTGTAAACTCTTCAATCTTCATCTCATCCATCATATTTTGCGTTTGTCCTACCCCCGCTGGAAATTCTCCCCTTAGTTCTGCTTCTTTCACAGCTTCATTAATCAATTTTGGTACAGTATACTTTGTCTCGTCTGTCATATATGCCATAATTGCAACCTGATATTTACCATCTTCTCGAACAAGCGTACTGGGAACATCAGAATATATAGCTTCTGCCACATCTCCTACTGTAATCATTCCACCGGTAGGAGTTGCAATCTCAAGATTCAACAACTGATTCATATCCACATAACTATCTTCTGGATATTCCATTCGCACAGTATATTCTTCTGTTCCAATTGTCATATCCATCACTTCCATACCGCTACTGGCATTGTACATTTCGCTTGCCACTTGTACAGCGGTAAGACCAACGTTCATACATTTTAATGGATCAATCTTTATTTTCGCCTGCGATGCATCTGATGTAAGATTGCTGGAAGTCTTGATAACCCCGGGAATATTCATTAAAATTGCATCCACCTGTCTTGCAGCAATTTTTAAATCCTCTATATTATCACCACTCATATCAACTTCTGCACTAGCTGTAGCGCTCATCATAGAGGACATACCACTGCCTGCCGCAGAGACAATAACACTCATATTGGTCGTATCCATCAGCTTCTGGTTATACTCATCCACTAACTGATTGATACTTTTGGTACATTCTTCTGAAGGATATGCTGTAATAGTTGCTGAAGCGTTGCTAATTGTCAGATTGCACCCTGCAAAATTAGGATCATCAATAATCATCTGCTCTATAAACTGTATATTTTCATCAATCACCTCAATGCGAGTACCTGCTCTTTGCTCGATAGAAATACTGATATTATCCAGACCCGTCGCAGACATCAACTCAGTGTCTAGTTGCTTTACCAGCACATACGAAAGCACAAGAAGTCCAACTGCCACAAGCATCACAGTCTTTTTCTTAAGCATAATATGTTTTAGGAGCGTTTTATACCCATTTCCGACATGCCCCACAATGCGATTTGCCAATGTATTTTTCTTCTCTTTTGGCCTGTATTTCCAAAAGAAAATGGGAATAAGTGTAATTGCAACAATTAAAGAAGACATCATTGCAAAGATAATCGTAAATCCAAGTTGTGAAAATAACTGTCCTGCCAACCCTTTCATTGTAGCAAGTGGAAGGTAAACCACAACTGTTGTCAGCGTTGAAGCGGATACTGAGGAAGCTACAATTTTTGTTCCTATCAGTGCCGCATCCTTAAAATCCGGTCGTTCATCTTTCAGTCGAAAACAGCTTTCCAATACGACAATCGAGGAGTCAACCATCATACCAATTGCGATGACAAGCGCTCCCATTGTGACAACATTTAATGAAAATCCCGCAAAACTCATAAAAATTAAAGTAGCAAGAAGTGAAATTGGCATAGAGCTTCCCACTATCAAACTGGCTTTAATATCTCCAAAGAAGATAAATAATACAAGCATAGAAAATAGTACACCAAGCACTAATGTCTCTGCCACAGAGCTTAAGGACGACTTAATACTATCTGCTGCATCATATGCCACGGAAATCTGTATTGCCGAGTTTTTTGCTCCCACTCGTTTTAACAATGATTTTACATGATTGGATACATCTACTGTTCCTTCGCTCTGAACCTTTTTAATTCCTACACTAATACTTTCTTGCCCATTGAACCGACTAATACTACTGTTTGCTTTGGAGGACATGGACACTGTGGCGATATCTGAGAGCGCAATCGTTGTTCCACGATTTGTAATAATTGGTACATTCTGAAGGTCCATGAGATTTGCTGGCTTTGATGAAGCAGAAGCACTGATGTTCTGTGCCCCTTGCTCTACATTTCCAATTGGTATCGTAAAATCTGTTGTTGTAATATATGTCTTAATATTTGCCATAGATACGCCATATTGTTGCATTTTATCTCGATGAAGCTGTATGCGAATATAATCTTGTTCACCGCCGGACACATCAATCTGCGCGACATCAGAAAGTCGCTCAAGTTCTGGCTTTAACTCATTCTCCACAAATGCCAATACATCAGTATCACCCGTCGAAGTAATCGACAATGTCATCATATCCTGCGCATTAATATCCATCTCGACAATAACAGGGTCCATCGCATCATCTGGCAAACGAAGTGATGCTGTATCAACAGCACTTCTTAGATCTGCATAAGCCTCATCTATATCTGTGCCATATTCATAAGAAAAAATAACAAAAGAAATATTTTCTGTCGTCTGTGTTGTCACAGAATCCACACCAGAAAGCGTCTTTCCAGCCTCCTCTATAATCTTTGTCACCAACTCCTCTGTTGTCGCTGGATCACCGCCCTGATAAATTGTGCTGACAAAAAGCATGGGCATCTCCATATCTGGCGTCAATTCCATCTTAAATCCAAACACAGAACCAATCCCAAATACAAATAACGCCAACACAATTAGTAGCGCGGAGACAGGCCGCTTAAGGGCCAGCTTGGTTAAGGAACTCATCGCTAAAGCCTCCTATTCTTGTGTGTTGTCCGCTTCATTCTCGCGCACAGAAACTTCCACTCCGTCGCGCAACTGTGCAGACCATGTTGTTATAATTGTATCCTCTTTTGTAAGTCCTTCTGTAATTACAATCTGTTCTATATCATAAAGCCCTGTAGTTACATCTGTCTTTTTGGCTTTTCCATCTACAACAGTATACACATATGCCTGTGCACCATCATAATAAACAGAATCATATGGAATAATCACTACATTTTTTTCATGATAAGTATCTGTTGTAATTGTTGCTTTTGTCCCTGAAAGCAAAGCAGAAGTATCTCCTCTTACTGCCGCCTTTATCTTAAAAAGCCCTGTAGCAGTGTCAAGTGCGCTTCCAATCTCTATCACTTCACCGTCATAAAATGTATTATCCTTTTCCAGCACAATTTTTTGCCCTAATGTAAAGGTATTGCGGATATCCTCACTGACATAATATGTCGCAGTCATCGTATTTTTATTGGCAATAACAAACGCTGGATTGCTTGATGTGGCAAAATCATGTTCTTTTAGATTTACTGTTTCAATAATGCCGGAAATCGTTGCGGTTATTGTATATGCATCCAGATTTTCCTGTGCTTGCTCGATGCCAAGTTGTGCCTGTGAGATACCAATTTCTGCCTGCGAAATACTATTCTGTGACGCCTGCTTCTTGCCCTCCAAAATTTCTCCATTTGTAATATTATCTGCTGTCACTGCTTGACTATAGGAGTCATATGTGCTATTAATATTATCTTGCAAATCCTCTATGGTCCCTTCTAACTGGTCAATTGTTGATTTATATTGTGCAATTGTTCCCTCAACGGTTTTTACCTCTGTCGCTGCCAATTGATATCGTTGCATAATCGCAGCATATTGTGCTGCTCCCTGAGGCGTATCTCTGTCAATCGAATCTGCATAATCCTTAATCTCATCGACATCTTCGTGAAAATCATATTCCACCTTTAAGTCTTCCAACTCTTGTTCCTTCTCCTTCAAGTCATCTTTTGCTTTCTCTAAATTATCCATCGCATCCACATAGTTTTCTTGAAGTTTGCTCACGCCATCTTCCGCCTGTGAAATAGTTTTATCAGACTGCATATCATTTAGAGTCGATGCACCCTCACCATATTGCAGTTCATAAGAAAGCTTTGCACTCTCCAATCCAATCTGTGCATTTTGTGCAGCAGTCTCTGCATTCCGCACAGAAAATTGTGCCATTGTGTCATCAAGCACTGCTAGTACATCGCCTTCCTCCACAACATCACCTGCAGAAACCCTTACCTCAAGAACCTCCGCTGTCGCTTTTGGAATTACATAGACGGATTCATCTGGACTGATTGTAGCGATAAATTTACCACTCAGTTTTAAATCTCCCACTTGTGGTTTTTTTGTTTCCACCACTGCAACATCCTCAACTGTTTTTTCCTCGGACGTCTGCTTACAGCCCGATAGTGCCAATGATGACAGCATCACACACAATAATACTGCCCATTTCCTCTGTCTGCTTTTCATATTCGCGCTTCTCCTATTTTTAATTAATACCACTTTGATTTTTTATCTATCTGCTATTTTATACAATCTTTTTGCAAAATAAAAGAGTATCTGACATTTTTAATCTAAGTTTAATTTTTTGTTGTTATTTTTTATAAGTTATTACTTGTTATTTCGGTACTTTTTTTATTATAATATAACTTATCAGAAGTTGCCCTTTACTTCTGATAAAAGGCGCTCAACTTTGCGCCT
>BLMC01000079.1 GCA_011959805.1 Lachnospiraceae bacterium
TAAAAGCTATAAAGTGTACAAGACAGGAGACGAAGCCAAGACAGACATTATGCAAGGCGACAAATACTTCTGGGGTGTAAGCTATAATGGCGATGCAGATGAGAACACACAGTCTTACGAGCCAGTGTTTAAAATCCGTAGAGGACAGCATGTCACAGATAAAGACGGAAAAGACAGTGTTGTATGGGAGGCAAGTTATCTGCAGGATACAAACAGCCTAATAAAAACCAAAAAAGAGGACGACAAAGAAATTACATATGAGTATCGCATTGAGTTCTCCGGCAAAAAAGCAGTGTATGGTATGGGTGATGTACCTGTTGATATTAATAAGTCACAGGCAAATTATCGTGTGGATGTAACTGCGGCAGCGCTGGCAGACAATGCCTTTACAATCAATGTGGAAGCGGCGACAGGTCCAGTCATTGACGTTTCTAAGATTCTGGAGAATAAAGACCTAACTGCAAAAGCAGAGGCAGACAAAGGTAGCCTGAAAAACCCGCTTACAAAAGTATACGACAACAAGCCTTTATACAATACGAAAAATGATTATAAGCAGGCGACAATAAAAGATAGGACAGATGTTTCATCAACAGACTTAACGTATCAATGGCAAGAAATTATAGGCTATACAGAAATAGTAAATGATGATAATAGTGCAGATATCAATGTTGAAGATGAAGATACTCACAATGTATCCTATAATGATGTTGAGTATGCCTCTGCACCAAAGGACGCTGGAAACTACAGACTTGCAATTAACTACACAGACAGCAAAACTGGCGCAGTGTCCAAGACAGAATATGTGTATTATACGATTCAAAAAGAGGATATCTTAATTGAGCCAAAATCGAGTGTGCCAGCATATTATGGTGAATATATTGGCGAATATCTTGACGATATTAAGATAGCTTTGCAAGAACGCACACAGAGTACAGAAAGCGAGACAGCACAAGAATCATTAATTGATTACACAATTAGCGATTTTACAGAAGGTAAGGAAAACGGTGAGCTAGCCAATGCAGCGTCGCTGTTAAGTGAACTAAAGTATCGTGAGAAAAACGAAAATGGTGCGCTGACATGGACCGTAGAGCGCAAGATTACCGAGGGTGACAAGGCAGGTTCTTGGTATGAATTGCAAAACGGTGATACTTTTGTAGAAAATGGAGAGTATCGCCTTACTGTTTCTGCTGACTGGAAGGAAGAAACAAGTTTACTGCAAAATTATAATAACCGCTACGAGTTGGATTTTAAAAATGAGCAGATAAAAGACGAACAGACAGGCGAATATAAACTTCAGACACGTTATGCCGATAAGCAGTCTGTTGCAATTACACCAGTGCAGACAGAAGGGATAGAAGTAGTATTTGAGGTGGACTGGGATAAAATTACACAGACCACAAAAGTTTATGACGGCAAGACATTTGATGATACCATGCTGAATGCTGTTAAGAGTGCAGTAAAAGCCTACAATACAAAGACAGGTGCGCCAATCGATCCAGCAGATATTACTTTTGGTTGGGAATGGAGACGATTGGATGGCGATTCCATCTATGAAAATATTGTTGGAGAAAAAGAAGCCATTCATGCAGGCGAATATTATCTTATGCTTTCTGTGGAAAAAGGTGAGAAGTATATCGGCCAGAAAGAAATATTTGATGATAGTTTAGAGGTATATAAGCAATTTGTGATTTTGCCGTCTGAGTTGACAGTGACACCAGAACTGAAAGACGAGATTAAGGCAGGAACAAAAATTTGGCCAACAGAAGTTATATCAGAAGATGATTATTATATATACTCTGCTAAAAATAATACAATAAATGTCAAAAATATTATTAAGAGTATTGCGGTAACAGGTAATGTTGCGGATGCAGATAAAACCTATATTTTTGATAAAGTAAGATATTATGAAAATTCCGAGATTTCTTATCCTTGGTGTGTTGGCTATGAAGGCATGCGCCTTGACGTGACTGACAAAACAACAGGACAGTTAAAGACAGGATATTTAAGAGGAGATCGCGCTTACAATGTTAGCTTAGATGGGGAATTTCAGGATGAAACTGTATGGAATAGTGAAACGCAGAAAAGTGAGTATAAATTCTATGGCACAGACTATACATTAAAGTTTGCGACAGTATCCTTTAAGACTGTCAGAGCAAGTTCTCATGTAGGGTCTGTTGGAATTGAAGATGAAATAGAAGATGTAGAAATCAGGGATTCTATCACAAAAGAAAATGATAAATTTACTCATACAATTACGCCAAGAGAAGGCATTCCATATAACTATAAAGAATACAATAAAGAAGGCAAAAAAGTAGGAGGTAACTATTTTGCAGTTCACATCACAGCTCCATTAGAATATACAGATGTACAAGGAGCAGAAGACAAAGTTATCTACCAGAATAGCATTGAAAAAGCAGGCGGATATATCTATGGTGTTGGTGTTGAAGATGAGTGGGATTCTGATTATGAAGATTATTTTTCTACGCACCGCAAATATATTACAGCAGTTTTTGATGCAGCCAAAATTGCAGAGAACGAAAATGGTGTATCATTTGAGATTACTTGGGAAGAAGGTTTTACAGAAACCTTTCAGATTACAGTTCCAAAGAACCTTTTAATGGAAGACCTCGCAAAGGCAGTTTTGCCAAAGAGCCTTGCGTTTAACGGTGCATCTGCAAAGATGACCGTCGGTGAGGGACAACAGCTTGACCTCAAGATTACTAAGGCACAGATGGCAGATACAATCTGCGTTGCATATGAGTCAAGTGATGAGAAGATACTTACTGTATCGGATTCTGGTTATGTGACCGCGATTCATACAGGAAAAGCAACGGTAATGGCGTATGCAGCTTATCAAGACCAAGAAGATGGAACAATTAAGCCATTTTTGGACGCAAAAGGCAATTATGCCAAGGCGGCAAAACTAAACATTACTGTAAATAAGCTATCGGAAGTAAAGAAGATTAAACTGGAAGCACATGATACCTACGCATATATTGATTATGCAGATGTACCAGATGGATATCGCAGAGAGATTTATGTGCTTGAGGGAACAAATATACTAGCTACTGAGTTTGAGGAAAAAATTAATGCAGTTAAGAATGGAAATTACAATGCATTTGTTACGCATTTGTTTATCACAGCGACAGAGCGAAATGCAGAGAATGCAGCAGGTAAGAAGTTCTGGGGAAAAATTACTGGGTTAAAACCAAATACACAGTATACAATATATGTGCGCAATGTCTGTGCACTGCGCAATTTCCCAAATGGAGAACAGATCGATGCGTCTGAGTTTGCCATTGCAGCAAAACCAGTGAAACTTGTAACAACAAAATCTCAACCAAAGCAGCTTAACAGTTACTTTAAGACAGTGAATGGAAATCAGCCAGTACATGGCAAAACTTCTGTAAGGGAAGATGAAAAGTCACTCGTTAAATATGAAGATAGCGATGAAGAGTATTTATATTACAGCGTTGATATTTCTGCAAAGAGTATTAAGCTTGATGTAGAGGCAAAATACTTGCAGAAAGATCAGACAGACATTAACTATGCAGACGACAAAGATTATATCTGGTATCCACTTGCGCTCACAAAGGAGCTACAGAAAGATTATATCAATCCAAAGTTAACTTATTATGTGACAGACAACTGGACTTCTATCGAGCCAGATAATTGGAAGGAGCGGGGCTATGTAAAGGCAGGCGATTATTATTTCCTTCCGACAACGCCAATTGCTACAATTGACAAGAGTGGAAAAATTAGCCTAAAGGGAAATGGTACTGTAACGGTCTTTGTATATGATGCAGAACAAGATCAAACCAGCAAACCGATTAGACTTACAATTAAAACAGCAGTTGACAGTTTTACAGGCAAAGCAATCAAAATGAAAGTAGGAAATACAATCAACTTGTGTGATTATCTAACCTACAAGCAAGGAGCGATTAAACTTGCTACATATCAGGGTTGCGATTTGGATATCCAATTGGAAGACACAGATAATGCATTTGAGATAGTACCACAAGTGAATGAAGGGGGACGAAACATACGTAATTATACTATAAAGGCAAAACGTCCAACTTCAAAACCGCTGGATTTGGTAGTATCAGATAAGACGGTAAAAGCAAATGGCGGCGCTGAGAGTATTACCATAAAGCTCTCTGCTTCTGCACTTGACCCAGTGAAGAGTCTAAAAGCATATGATGTGTATGACACAGAGGGAAGCATTCGTTTTGACTATGCAGGTGGTATGGATTCTAATTTGAAATTCCGTATTGAGGTAAAAGATCAGACTGGAAAAACGTTAAAGAATGAGCTAATAGATACCTATGGTTATCATTGGAAAACATTTGCTTATAAAAATGCTGCATTTTATAATGAATTGTATCATCATAATTATAGTGAGTATGAAGATGAGTACGGTTTTAGGGAGTATAACGCGAAGAAAAATACCTATACCTACTACTATGACCTAAAGAATCTTGATGGTTTGCGATTGACACGTCAGTCAAGTTATACTGTGTCTGTAACAGCAGTATATGATGGCTATGACGCAAAGACAGTCAGCACCAAAATTAAGACGACAAACATTCCGGCGTCTAAAATAAATGCAATTCAATATGACAATCAAGGGAAAGATGAAAAGAATGATAATGGTGGAAACATTACTGTTTACAAGGATAGTAATATTGGTGGAAACCTGCTAAAGAATTACCCACTATTAAAATCAGGCAATACTTATACGCTTGACTTTACAGGTGCAGACAAGAATGCGCGGAAGATGAAGACAGACACGCTTACATGGAAAAGCAGCAACACCAAAGTAGCAACTGTAAAGGCAAATCCGGGAACCTTTACAGCAACATTAAAGACAGTAAAGAAAGGAACCACCCAGATTACAGTCACATCAAAGATTACCAAGAAGATTGTTGCAAGGTGGACAATCTTTGTCAACGCAGTAGGCGAGGCAGACGGATATTTTGGCGACAATATTTTCCAAGATATCAATGATGCAGAATCCGTTGACAAATTAGGAGCAGATTTGATTACTCTCAACAATGATATGACCTTTGCATTGGCAAATGGTGAGAAAAAATGGGTGGCATTCAAGGCACCTTCTGATGGTATCTATTCTGCAGGTACAAATGGTGGCAGCTTTATCGCATATGACAGCGACAGCAGACCAATTAGCAATTTGGGAAGCAGTTGGACAGATCAGTCTATGGATAAGGGAGAGATTGTTTACTTCCTTGTTACCGCAGTAAATAATTCATCCAAAAAGCCGCCTCAAAAAGCATCGGTTACAATCAGGGTATCTGGTACACAATATACAGCATTGTCCATTGGGGAAAATGGTGTAAAAGTTCGTGGAGGAGATACCATTGTATTTACTGCTCCAGAAGAAAATGTATATACATTTACAGCGTTGGACAAAAACGGCAAAGATGTATCTGATTCTATATTGAGTAACAATAAATATAAGTTATTTAAGAAAGATGAAAAGAAATCGATTTCTGTAAATGGTAGTGTATCAGAAGAATACACAATAAAGGTTACATCGGCAGAACAGATAAAAGATGGCACAAAGATTGATATGAAGGCGGGCGAGACAAAATATTATCAATTTACAGCGGAGGAATCCAACGAATATACAATCTACACAACAGGCGCGACAGAAAAGATTACTAACGGCACATTGTACAATTCTAATTTAAATTGGCTGGATGATGCTGTTTCAAAACCTTCTTCGGATATAGACACAAATCCCAAAAATATAGGTTTTAGCGCTAGAAATCTAAAGAAAGCATCTACTTTCTATATTGCACTGACAGCAAGCGCTCAGGATACTACAGCAGCGTTCAAAGTAGAGAAGGCGCCAAAGATGGGCGAATCCTTTACAATTGCGCAAGCAGGCGGTACAAGAACTGTAGTATACACCGCTAATAAAGATGGCGAATATAGGTTTATAGCAGATGGTACAAAGGCAATAATTGAATCGATTGAAGTAAATGACAGCTTTAACTATAATAATATAGCTTCTTGGCAGGGAACACTCAATAAGGGTGACTATGTAAAACTTACTGTTCGTGCAGAAGATGCAAATACTTCTATAACAGTAAGCTGTACTCCAGTAGAACCGATTACAGTTAGGGCAGGAGAAGCTGCAAAGTCTGTAAAAGTAACAAATGGACTAAGCCAAAAAATTGCATTTACAGCACTTGAAAATGGATGGTATGCATTTCATTTTGATAAGAACACAGTTCAAGTGAGCGAAGCGACAAGCAATCGTAGAACGATTACATCAGGTGCAGAGTTTTATGCAAAAGCAGGTGATGTGCAAACATTTATCATCTCAACATTAGAGTTGACAGAGCAGACAGTCAATGTATCGGTTGCAAAGACAGAAATTTTGAAGCTTGCAGACATGAAAGAAGCAAAAACGCTCATAAAGGGAAAGACTTACAGATATTACTGGACTGCGGAGAATGAAGGACTCTATGACTTTGATTTTATATGGACAAATGCAGCGATCACATCAAGCAAAAAGGAAGAACTAGAAGGCGAGGTTCTGAATGAACTTAGCGGATATTATAGCAAGGGCGATTCATTCTATCTCACGATTAAGACAGATGATAATACGGATGGTAGCTTTAAGGCAGTCGTTACAAAACAAGATGCAGAAGAATTGACCTCCAATGTAGAAAAAGAGATTAAAGTAGGCGCAAATGCATCAAAATGGGTAACCTTTACTTCTAAATGGTCAGAAAAAGTGCGTTATCAGTACAGCAAGACAGGTGCAGATGGATTTGAATTTTATGAAAGCACAGGTCTTGATGAAGACGACACAAACGACGTCTCCTTTATGGAAAGTAAGGTACTTCGGCCGGGACAGAAAGTTTACTATAAGGTGGTAAACAGCAATGAAGTGGAGAAGACAATCAAGTTAAAGATTGCACCAGTTTTGACAAAAGAAATCAATGTGGCAGCAGGAACTGGAGCAGTGCGTGGAACAGAGACCATCAAAGCAGGCACAGATGGATGGTATCATTTCCATGCAGTGAACGCCGGCAGATATGGAATTTCTGTAACCAGCAAGACTGGTGATGTCACAACAGAGATAAACGATTACACAATCTATTCAGATTTGACAACAGAAGACTATAGTAAGAATGATAGATTTTGGATTATGGAGGCAGACAAAGACCTTTATATTAAGGTGACAAATGGTGCGGTTGCAGATGCAGAGACAACAGTGACGATTACAGATATGGCAGCGGCGGCTACGCCATTAGAGCTTGACGCATCAGGAAAGGCAACAAAAACGCTGAATCTTAAGAAAGGCGTAACACAATATCTGCTTTTCAACGCAAAAGAAACAGCACATTATACACTGACAGCAGTAGATCAAGACAAAAAGGCATATGAACTTCCTGTAACATATTATATTAACAGGGAATGGTACACACAAAATAAAGTTACACCGATTGGTGCGATTAATTTGGATGCAGGAAGTACAATTCTCTTTGCAATCACAACATCTGAAGATGTGAATGTGACAGTAACACTTACCAAGGAGAATGTAACAGAACTGACAAATGAGCCTATATCACAGACAATTAGTGCAGGACAGACTTTGTATTTCCGCGCAAAGATTGGTGCGAGAGATTCCAGATATTTTATAGAGACATCAGGAGTAGCAGAGGGATTGGAGCTGACGTATAAGTCCGTTTCTGGCGGGTTGAGTTGGAACAATGGGTATGCTGATTTCGTTCCTAGTTCAAGACAGGAAGAAGTAGTATTTGGATTGACAGCATCCTCAACTTTTGGTAACACAAAAACCTTTCAGATTAAGAAAGGGATTGTAACCCCATCGCCAATTAAAGCAGGAACACCAGCAGAATCTGGTGAGCTTGCAGCGTACCACAAAGTATGGTATCGTTTTACGCCAGAGAAGACAGGAAGATACAGTATTAAGGCGAGCGGAGTACAGGTATACCAATACAACAATGGTATAAAAAATAGTGGAAACTGGATTGCCACACCAGGAGAGTTTATTGTCACGGACGAAATGGTTGGCAAAGAAACAATCTATGCAATATATCATACCGATACAACAGCAGCAAAGAAAACAAAACTGAGTATTGCAGAAATAGCAGCAGCAGAACTTACACCGGAAAAACCATATACCGTAGACATTACAAAGGTGGAACTAGGTGAGAAGATATGGCTTCACTTTAAGGCGGCAAATGATGGTCGATATACATTTACGACCAGCGATACAGCGGCAGTTTCTTCTATGAAATGGTATAAAGCAATTGATGATTCTACATCTAATACGGAAGATTTTGGTTCAGAATATTGCATGAATGCAGACGAAGAATACTATATTGCAATATCTTATAGTACAAAGGCTGAAAAGAACTTTGATATTCGTGTAAGTGCCATTACAGATAGTACCGCAGAGGCAGTAAATGTATCTGAGACCGCAAAAGAACTTACAATGGAAGCTGGCGAGGAGAAGTGGTTGAAGTTTAGACCGACAAAAACTGCAAACTATACATTTGAACTGACAAATGTACAATATGGACAGATGGAGCAATATGACAATATTGCTGCCAGCGGTTATACAAGAGTTATATCCAACAATAATACCTATACATTTGCGGCAAATAAGACAGTATACTTCAAGCTTAACGCAAGTTATTCTCTGCCAGATGGAAGCAAACCATCTATTAAGATTACAGCAGAGGATATGCAAGCACTGACAGAAGGATCTAATACAATCAACAATATTGCAGAGAATGCGTCTTATAAGTATGCGTTCTTTACGCCAACAGAATCCGCAGTTTATAGCTTTGAATTGACAGATAACACAGATTGCAGCGTCCAGATTTCTGGAAATGGAACCAGCTATGAAACATTATCTTCGAGTGGAGATGTTAAGAGATTTGCATTAGATCAGGAACATCCAACATATATTAAAGTTGAAGCCTATAGTACCAGTGCTTTTGCAAAGATTTTAATTAAAAAAGCATTTTCTCTTGGAGAGATGCAAGTTGGAGATGCAAAAGATGTGACCCTTACCAGAGATAGCAATATAGCATTTTATAAGTTTACAGCACCAGAAGATGGAGTATATAGCTTTGACAGCAATAGTAAAAATATTGTGTATATATATGCTAGTGACAGTATTGACAATGAGTCGTTGAATCCTGATAGCTATTATGGATATCCGAGGTCTTATACAATCGAGTTAAAGAAAGGTACTGTAAAATATATTCGAGTAGTTGAATATAAAAGTAATTTGAGTTCGTCAGATGAATTTAAATTGACCTGCAAAAAGGCAAGAGAAATAAACTTTACGGGAGTAGATACTATCAATCTGAACCTGAAAAGTGATGAGGCTGTAGTTGTGCGCTGGACAGCTGGAGCAAAAGACAATTATCTGTTTGGATTTCAGGTGACGGATGGCGACACAATAGAATACAATTTTTGTGATTCAGATATTATTGATCCATCTGGTACGACTTCTAGCGCTGCTTGTATACCGTTGGATGAAAATTCTTCCTTAAGTGGATGGAATCTTATCCTAAAAGCCAGTAAGTCCACACAAGTAGAAGTATATGCACAGATTGTACCAAGAAGTATATCTGTAGGAGAGACAAGAACAGTTGTGCTGGATTCCTCCAATAGATTTGAGGAGTTGAATTTCTATATGCAAGGAGGTACAACCTATGTATTCTGTACGACGGGATTAGACAGCGCAATCAACAGTTACATCATTGATCCAGAAACAGATAGCTGGTATAGTGGTACAACATATTACCTTGGCAATGAGCGTTATTGGATTTACAATACACCAGATGAATATGGTAAAACATATAAGTTTCGAGTAGAGCTTGCTGATTGGTCTAATAGCGGCGATACCTTTAGTGTATCAGTATATTATTATGATGATTGTGGATCTTATGGATTAGATAGTGTTGGTTTGACAACCAATGAATATCAGGTGCGATATAATGGAGAGAATTGGTATCATTTTGTTGTGAATGAAACAAGTAAATATGGTTTTGGAGCAAGCAATAGCAGTGTATTTATGAAGCTATATAGACAAAATGGCAGTGAACTCGAACTATTGGGAACAAAAGAGCCTTACTACTCTAGTAAGATATGGAGTACATTGCAGCAAGGAGATATCGTATGGCTTCAGACCTGCTATGGAGAATACCATAGTAGCGGCAATTACAGTATTAATGTTATAGGTGATTTGCAACAAACAATAGATGATAATTGGACAATTAGTGAAAGTGGTGGTTCAAAAGAGATAAACATTGATGGTGAATATGAAACCATTATACCACTTACTTTTAACGAATTGAGTGCTATCACAAAATATGGTTTTTCATTAAAGTCATCTTATAATTCCCAAAATATCGAAATGGCGTTGTATCAGATTATTCAAGATAGTGATTCTGATAATGTATCAAAAATACTGTTAGCGTAGGGACGAAATATCTCATATGCAATCAATCCAAACAATTCTTATGAACTTTGTGTAAGCAATTATGGCACGGGTGATTGGTCTGGTACAATACATGCAAATATGGAGTATGACCTGACATTAGAAGATAATGCAAAAGAAGTTACTGTGATAAACGGCTCCGAGGCATGGTTCCATTTTATTGTTCCAGAAGACGGTGATTATCTGTTTTATGGAACGACAGATAGTAGTAATTGTGATAATTATGCAGAGCTGTGGGTAAATGATGTAAATGTTACGTATAATGATGATAGTGGCGGCAATGGTCAGTTTTTGATTCATTGGACATTGTATGCGGGGGATATTATAAAACTAAATACCTATCGATATAGTCATGGTTCTGAGGAAATAACCTATACTGTCCACATTGAAAAAGTACCAGAAGACTATAATAGTTTAGCGCAAATGACCATAGCGTCATCCACCTATGTTTCTGGTTTGGCAGTCGGCGAGACAAAGAAGTATCGTTTTATTGCCCCGGCTTCCAAAGATAACAGTAATAAAGTGCGATATATGTTCTATAGCCAGATGTATAATTCATCAGAAGGTATTGAATTGACTGCCAATATTTCGCTTGCATCGGAAGTGTCAGCTTATACGTTGGATACAATACAAAAAGATGATAATGGAAATTTCTATTATATCGTAGAATTGACACCAGGCAGACCCTATATTTTTAGTATAACCAACAATGGGAATGCAGAGGTAAATTATACATATGTATATGCATATCAATATACTGAAACAGATGGTGGCAAGATTGGAGGTTCTAATCAGAATGAGCCAACAGAGTTAAGCATTGCAGCAGGTGAACACTGGATATCTTATACAGCAGAAGAAGATGGAATCTATACCTTTACTGCATCAGATATAAATGATTCTGGATATATGTATCTATATCAGGTGAAAGATTCGCAGCTTACACAGTTGGCACAACAAGATTTTTATAGTGGAAACACAGAAGAAATTGCAGATAGAATTCTGAACAAGGGTGATCAAATATTTCTTCGCATTCATCAAAGAAATTATGAGGAATTAAACTGCAATGTGCAAGTTTCCTGGGAAATTTGGGAGATTACATCTGTTGAGAATGATAACACAAAGACTATCACAACAAATAATTCTGGTGAGGAAGGAAAAGTATGGTTGACCTTTGGAGAGAGTATTTCAGAAGGAAAGTACACAATTAGCACAGCAGGTGCTACACTAAAACTGTACAAAAACGGAGAGGAAGTAGCAAGCACGCCAGATAACAACACAGGGGAGTCACAAGGTAATACCATAACATTTGCATATCAGCCCAATGAAAAAGCTGTATATCAACTTGGTATTACTGCAACAGGATCTAGTGTGACATTAACAATAACCAAAGAACCAGAATCAGAAACTCCAGGTGAGGGAGATAACTCTGATGGAAATGGCGATGGGTCTGATAATAGCGGCGACAACACGGGTGATAGCGGAAATACTGGCGACAATGAGAGTGAAGGCTCTGGCGACAATACAGGTGATAATACGAACAATGGTAGTGGTGATACCAACAACAGCGACAATACTAGCAATGGAGCAACAACAGGAGATGGTAATAGCACCGACAATTGACAAAACAAAACTTATAGGAAATACAGTATAGCCATAATAGTATGAGTGCATAATTTCCGACTGAGATAAGCCTCTGGCAGGATTGCAAGCGTGCGAATTGGTTTTGTGTCAGTAAAGCTGATACGCACGCCGCAGTAAGAATGTCAATAACATTGTTGAATTTCATGAGCAATGAGCCAAGCGACTGCAAAACAGACATTTGGCAAATGCCGCAAAAATTTAACACCCCGCAGTGTATTGCGTTGCAATCTCGCTGCGGGGTGTTAATTTTACGATTGGGTGAAATCTTTGATTTTATACTATTTATGCACACGGGCACCCGTCATCAAACCGATTTATCGGTTCGCTGACGGGTGCCCGGCGCGCGAGTAGGGGAAGATAAATCTTCTCTACTCGATTACTCTATGTAGAAAACTTTACACTTTTCTGTAATATTAATTTATTATAACAATTTGTTTTGGTTGTCAAAGTTGTTCTAGCTTTTTCTTCCCGCTACTCATAATTTTAATCGCAAAGATGGTAAGCTTCCAAAGGAACCATCCAATAACAAAAAACACAATGCCTATTAGAAATGAAATTGGCAAAAAGGCGATAGCGCTGGCTGTATAGAAGTCAAATGCGATACCAATTTGTGGCATTTCAATACCATTTAAATACGCTATAAACTTAACGAGTCCTGCAATTGGACAGAGCACTCCAGTGAACATAAACATAATTCCACAAATGCTGGTGACAGGAAGAAGCATCATACCGCCAAGACCTGCAAGACTATAAAATGCAATAACCGCGCTTAATTTGCGCCAACTAAATCCATTGCTTTTTGAAATTGTCTCTCCTAAATAGGCTTTTGCCAGTGCTTTTGCACTTCCCAGTCGCTCAATAATCTGCTCCGAAGTGACCCCTTTTTGTTGTAGTTCTAACATTTCACTCTGTATTTCTTTTACAATGTCAATACGCTCACAGACTGCTATCGGTTTGAGGTATTTATCAATCTGTTCTAAATAGTTGTTTAATGTTTTTTCCATAATTATTATTCTCCTTTAATTTCATTGATAGTCTTGATTAAATTATCCCATTCAACCGATATTGCAGACAGATATGTTAATCCTTTGTCCGTGATCGTATAATACTTTCGGGGTGGTAGTCCTTCTACGCTTTCCTGCCAAGACGAGGAAATAAAATCCTCCTTTAATAGTCGTCGCAGTAATGGGTAGATGGTATTCTCTTTTGCAGTCATAATTGGGTAGTTTTCAAGTGTGCTAATAAGTTCGTATCCATAAGTGGATTGCCTTTTAATTAACAGTAAAATACAATATTCTAAAGTTCCCCTTTTTATTTGGGATTTCCAATCGTCGATATTCATATATTAATCTCCATTCCGCCGCCAATCGTCGGCATAAATAGTAATCGCGAGAAATTTAATACTTCTTAGGTAAAGTTTTTTATTGGTTTAGAAGTATTTTTTATTGTCTACTGATATATATCGTAGCACACAGTATATCGAAATGCAATACTAAAGTGAAAATAGTGAAAAATATTAATTTTTTGGTTACTTTTCAAATCCGCACCATGCACTTGCTGCATGGTGTGGGAGTCAGCGCCAAAATGCCAGTATTGTGGCATTTTGTGTGCATTAATGATTATAATTCACACAAAATCATGGAAAAAGAATATGAATTCTAGTGTGAATTGTAATATTTTTTGTGTATTTAGGCACTTGAAATTATAATAAATTTTGATATTCATATAGAGGAAGGGAGTTTTGTTTAAGCATTCTAGCAAAGGAGGTACAACTTTATTTTGTGTTACCAAAAAATCATGTAATGTTAGAGAATAATAAAAGACTTGATACACTGTGATGTTGGGGTTTCTGGCGTTAAACCAATAGAAATGCTTTATCGTCAAAGGAAATTGAGTAACGACATTCTTTCGTTAGCATCAGAAGACATTGACAAAAAAGGAATCTTGAAGAAATTCCAAAGATAACAATAGCACTAATTTCTAAAAGAAGAAATATAGGATTAAAGGAGCCAATAAATATTTTGCTTCAAAGGGATACTTAATTAAATTGCCTTAATAAGAATCATCTCCATAGGCTGTGCATATAGAGGAATGTCAATTACAAAACCACCACAATCCTTATAACCTAATTTTCGATAAAAATGTTGCGCAGTTTCATCTACTTGTGTGGAAGTGAAAAGCATTCCATAACCTTGTTTTTTCATGTCTCTTTCCCAATGCTCCATTAGTTGTTTTCCATAGCTTTTCCCGCGAAATTCTTGATCAATTACCAACATTGTACAAAAAGGTGTATTGTCCCAGAATAAATTATATCTTAAAAGTCCTATTGGTCTATTGGATTCTAAAAGAACGTATCCTCTTTTCGTCAATATTTTATTGTTAAATTCTGTTTCTGGTAAATGTTTATCAAGATGATACCAAAAATGCTTATCGGTGTCTTTTACATATCGAATCTCTGCCATTTGTATGCTCCTTGTAATGTGCATTTTTTAAATTTCAACAAAGTATTTTCTCTTTGCTTTTTGTGGACTTAGTATAACATATCAAAAATAAATACACAACATAATACGGTTTCTATAAATGTCTATCTTTTTGATGGTACTGAATATAAAATTTATATATAACATAATATGGTTTCTATAAATGGATGAAAGATTGATTGGTTACTGCTTATTTGCCCATCAAAGTAGTGAAAGACTTGCGTCGGATGGGTGCCTGTAACTAGTGCTACATCCGACTAGAAATTAGACGCGCAAGCCACTTGTTTTGCACCATTGCGTCGTTAAAATCTCTAGACGATGCCACCGCATCGCCGTCAAAATTTTGTCTAGCACTGGCACAAACTATGCAGCTTATAAGTCTAGTTTCTGGCTGGATATAGCACTAGGAAGTCAAAGGCAAAACGATGTTTTTTGGGAGTCAGCGCCAAAATGCCAGTATTGTGGTATTTTGTGTGCATCAATGATTATAATTCACACCAAATCATGGAAAAAGAATACAAATTTTTGCGTGGTGTGAATTGTATCAAATCGGCAATACACATTTGATAAGACATGGTTTTAGATATTGACTTTTTTCTTATTTAAGGGTGTAATATTGATAGAGGGCTAATATTTGTGAGATTTGTAACCAGAAAGGAATTTGAGGATAAGAATTTTAAACAATATAGGGAAAAGGGTGATAACATGTACAGAAGAATCCTGTCAGGAATGTTGATACTGCTTATGGTATTTCAACTTTATGCAGAAAAGGTCTATGCGATAGAGACAATTGTAACAAAAAATCAATATCAATCAGAATTAAAGTTGACAGAAGAAAAGGAAATAGGGCAGGAGGAATCAGGCAGTGAATCAGAGGAGGTGCAAATAACAAGGATTTTGCCTATAACAGAGGAGGAAACAGAAGTTAGCACAGAATTTGAAACAAAAACCAATTTCTCCATAGAATCTGAAACGGAAAATAAAACAGAATCGCAAATAGAAACAGAAACCCAAACGGAGCCCGAAATAAAAACAGAAAATGAAACAGAATCGCAAATAGAAACAGA
>BLMC01000080.1 GCA_011959805.1 Lachnospiraceae bacterium
GGTTTACTTTGATACTTTAAAGTGGCATAATGTTATTAAATGTGCTATAAAAAAGATTGTGCATAGTAATATAAAATGAGTCAAAGGAGTAACAATAATGCCAATTACAGACATTTTAGAGAGAAATTGTAAATTGTATGGAAATGATATTTGCCTTGTGGAAATTAATCCTGAAATCAAGGAGACACGGCGTGTAACATGGAAAGAATATGAGTTGATTGAGCCGAATCCAGTGACACATTATCGCCGGGAAATTACATGGAGTGTATTCAATGAAAAAGCAAATCGATTTGCTAATTTATTGATTCAGAGAGGTGTCAAAAAAGGGGACAAGGTTGCAATTTTGTTGATGAACTGTTTAGAGTGGCTTCCAATTTATTTTGGTGTATTAAAGACAGGAGCACTCGCAGTGCCACTTAATTTTCGCTATGCAGCAGATGAAATTGAATACTGTTTGAATCTGGCAGAAGTTGATGTATTAGTGTTTGGACCAGAATTTATTGGCCGTGTGGAGGAGATTGCTGAGGGCATTAGCAAAAATCGATTGCTATTTTTTGCGGGTGATAATTGTCCAAGCTTTGCAGAAGATTATAATAGTTTAACAGCAAATTGTTCAAGTCAGACACCAATGATTACATTGACAGATGTGGATGATGCTGCCATCTATTTTTCATCAGGTACAACTGGCTTTCCAAAGGCGATTTTACATAATCATGAGAGCTTAATGCATTCGTGCAAGGTGGAGCAGAATCATCATGGACAGACAAAACAGGATATTTTTCTGTGTATTCCTCCTCTTTATCACACAGGAGCGAAAATGCATTGGTTTGGAAGCTTTTTAGAAGGTGGAAAGGCAGTTTTATTGAAGGGAACGAAGCCAGAGTTTATATTGGATGCAGTTTCAAAGGAAAAGTGTACGATTGTGTGGCTGTTAGTGCCTTGGGCGCAGGATATACTTGATGCGATTGATAGGGGAGATATTAATTTAGCAGACTATGAGCTTTCTCAATGGAGATTAATGCATATTGGTGCCCAGCCAGTTCCACAAAGCTTGATACAGCGCTGGAAAAAAGTATTTCCGCATCATCAGTATGATACGAACTACGGATTGAGTGAGTCTATTGGACCTGGTTGTGTTCATTTAGGCGTTGAAAATATTGATAAGGTTGGCGCAATTGGTAAGGCAGGTTATGGATGGCAGGTAAAGATTGTGGACGAAGATGGAGAGCAGGTAACACGCGGTGAGGTTGGAGAACTTACTGTGAAAGGACCTGGTATTATGACTTGCTATTATAATGATGAGCAAGCTACAAGAGAAGTGCTACGGGATGGATGGTTATTTACAGGAGATATGGCACAGGAAGATGCAGATGGTTTTATCTTTTTGGTGGACCGCAAAAAGGATGTTGTCATCAGTGGTGGTGAAAATATTTATCCAGTTCAGATTGAAGATTTTCTTCGGACAAATAATAAGATTAAAGATGTTGCTGTAATTGGTATTCCTGATAAGCGACTTGGAGAAATAACGGCTGCTATTATAGAAGTGAAAGAGGGTATGTGCTGTACAGAAGATGAGATAAATAAATTCTGTATGAAACTCCCAAAATATAAACGGCCGCGCAAAATTATGTTTGCAGAGATTCCAAGAAATCCGACTGGAAAGATTGAGAAGCCAAAACTTAGAAAGATTTATGGCGGTGAGAGTCTTGTGGCAGTGCAAAATAAATCATAATTATTTTTGCTGCAAATGAGGAAATTAGACAAAGTAGAAATATATAAGGGGGCAACAAAGTTGGACCATAAAACGGGTTACAAATATGTACGCGATTGTAAAAAGTATTATGTCAAACAACAATACCTTCCCTATGAATTATCTGCAAAGACATTTTATGAACTATCGTGGAATGGGTACAAGACAAAAATTAGAGAACATATGAAAAAAATTAAGGAGGAGGCGTTTAAATAAGCTCCTCCATTAAGTATTTGTAGATTTGTTCATTTGATTTGTACCAATTTTCGCAGATTGTTTTTGCGAGATCTTCTACTGGAACAGAAATTTTAATATTTACCAGTTCAACATTTTTTTCACGTGCAATTAGTTCTACTTGATATTCACTGGAGGGAATCTTGTAATATTTGGCCGTGATAGATGCTTCATTTTTTAACTCTAAGTGTTTTTCTGATAGAAAGGTATCAATATCGTTTATGATGGCATCACTAATACGATATTTAAAATAGGATAGAGTTTTGCGTCCCTCTTCTGTGATAGAGAAGAAAGTGCGGTTGAGCGAGGTATCTGTTTTGATTAGTTCTGTGTCTTGTAAGTCAGAGATAACCTGCTGCAGAGTCATAAAATTTGTGTATTCTTTTTCGAGGATAAAGCTGCTGATTTGTGAGTAGGCAAGCTTTATCCTTACTTTGTCTAGCATATACAAAACAATTAGTTTATAGAGCGTTAAAAGGTCTTGAGGCATAGATCTGTCACACCTTTCTGTATAGTACCTGTTATATGTCAAGCAAGTAATATCTATATATTTTCTTTTTATTTTAGTGCAAATTTAATACTTTGCCATGTGCCACGCTTTTTCATTTCCTGATGCAACGTGTTTAAGACACGTCTTTTGTCAAGACTCCACAAAGGAGCAAGTAGCAAATTTTTCGGACCGTCACCAGTTACACGATGTATCACCATTTCAGGAGGAAGTATTTCCATACAAGAGATGATAATATCAATATACTCCATTAGATTAAGAATTTCAAAGGTTTTCTTCTCGTAAAATTCGACTAAATCGGTGTTTTTTAAAATGTGTAACAGTTGTAATTTAATTCCGTTAATCCCTTTTTGGGCAAGAAAATTACAGGTTTCGAGCATCATAGATTTTGTTTCTCCAGGAAGCCCTATGATAACATGTGTTATTATAGGGATACAGATTTTTTGTAATTGTGTAATTGCTTGTTCAAATACGCTAAGTGGATAACCGCGGCGAATGAAAGTAGCAGTTTGTTCATGAATGGTTTGTAAACCAAGTTCAATCCAAATAAATTTATTAGAATATTCTCTGTTTAGATGGTCAAGTAATAAAAGAATATCATTGTCAAGACAATCTGGTCGAGTTGCAATAGAGATGCCTACGACAGAAGGTTCATCAAGTGCTTCACGGTAGAGCGCTTCAAGTTTTGAAACCGGCGCATAGGTGTTTGTATAAGCCTGAAAGTAGGCGATAAAATGGCTTCCAATTTTTTTATCATGAAAAAAATGCTTTCCCATTTCTAGCTGTTGATGAATTGATGTTCCTTTGGCAGCAAAATCCCCACTTCCACCAGCGCTGCAAAAAATGCATCCTCGAGTACCACATGACCCATCACGATTTGGACAAGTCATGTTGGCATCAAGCGCAATTTTGTATATTTTCTCGCCATATGTGTTCTTTAATTCATAGTCAAGAGTGTGATAAGGTTTGTCGTGCCAATACATTTTACTTGACAATATGGGATTTGACTGCTTCTGCAACCAACTCTGCAACCCGTGGATCAAAGGCTTCCGGCATAATGTTATTTTCGTTTAGTTCAATATCTGGTACAAGCCCCGCAATTGCATTGGCAGCAGCAAGCTTCATCTCTTCTGTGATTTGTGTAGCACGACCCTCAAGTGCACCTTTAAAAATTCCCGGAAATGCGACTACATTATTGACTTGATTAGGGAAATCACTTCTGCCTGTGCCAACAACACGTGCACCCGCGGCTTTTGCTATGTCTGGCATGATTTCTGGTGTTGGGTTTGCCATCGCAAAAAGAATGGAATCAGGCGCCATAGACTTTACCATTTCGGGAGTTACAATATTAGGTGCAGATACACCAACAAAAATATCGGCATTTTGTAAAGCATCTGCGAGCGAACCAGTCTCATTATTCGGATTGGTGATAGCTGCCATTTTTTCCTGCATCCAATTTAACCCTTCTGTTGTGGTAGATAGGATACCAACTTTATCACACATAATTACATTTACGAAACCATAGGTGAGCAATAACTTTGTAATAGCGACCCCAGCACTTCCAGCGCCATTGACAACGACTTTACAATTTTCTTTCTGTTTGTGAACCACTTTAAGGGCATTAATAATACCAGCAAGGACAACAATTGCTGTGCCATGTTGATCATCGTGAAATACTGGAATATCTAATGTTGCCTTTAATCGTTCTTCTATTTCAAAACAGCGTGGCGCACTGATGTCTTCAAGATTGATACCTCCATATGCCGGTGCAAGCCATGTGACAGCCTTAATAATTTCCTCTGTGTCCTGTGTGTCCAGACAGATAGGAACTGCGTTTACACCGCCAAACTCCTTAAAGAGCACCGCTTTACCCTCCATAACAGGCATAGCAGCATAGGGGCCAATATTTCCAAGGCCAAGCACTGCACTTCCGTCGGATACAACGGCAACAGTATTTGCTTTCATAGTGTATTGGTATGCAGCTTCTTTATCCTCGGCAATAACTTTACATGGTTCGGCAACGCCAGGAGTGTAGGCAAGAGAAAGAGCTTCTCTCGATTTGACAGGGATTTTGGAAATGGTCTCGATTTTTCCGTTCCATTCCTTGTGGAGCGCCAATGCTTTTTCCTGTGTGGTCATTTGAGCTGACATTTGTAAAATCTCCTTTTTATAAAATCTATTTTTTATTGCTTTCGTACTTTATAATAAATCGTTATGGTTCAGACGTCAATAATTAATAGTGGGAATAACTTTTTCTTTCACGATAAAATTCTTCTTTCTATTTTGTGGAAAATGAGTTATAATGATTAAATCAGAGGATAATTGTTTAGAAAAATGCTATGCGTTCGGGAAGGAATAGCCTTTCAAGATAGTTTTGTACTGTTTTTAAGATGGATAGCGTGTGAGAAAATCTTGTGACTACATCTGTTTTACAGCATTTCAAAAAAGTTTTCCAATTACAATATTGATAGTAAGATAAATTGGGTATTCTGTAATACATTTTTACGTGATTTTTATGTTAGGTCTGTATAATGTAATTATTTATGGATTTATGCATGTTTTTCGATATCGGAAAAAATCACGTTTAAATTTGACGAAATAGAGATGCGGACATACATGACCATTGAAGGTATGCATAAAATATAGATACTTTCTGTTAGTTGTGCATTACAATTTAGCGTAACACTACGCAGATAAAAGTGCACATCTAATTAGTATGATTTTCACAGAATAAGTCCCAAATAAACCAAAGAAAAAGTTGGAATTATTATTTTAGAAAGGAAAAAAACTGGTACATTTTATGAGGGAAAAATACGAATCATTAGCACTCACTGAATTAAAGGAAGTCGCAAAGTCGCGCGGTATGAAACGCATTACTGGATTAAAAAAAGCAGAGCTAATTGAATTGATGTTGGCAGAAGATGAGAAGGACAAAGAGGCGGGAAGGGATGTAGAACCCAAACCAATTTTGCGCGGTATGAAAGAACCGTCATTTACAGCAGAAACAAATAAGAGTGAACGTAAGGTAAAACAAACAAATGTACAAGGACAGGGAGTAATAAAGGAACCGAGTGCTGAAAATAGTGAGCGCTTTACTAGACCGCAGAGACAAAATACCGAGAGTAATATAGAACGTTCAACAAAGCAGCAGATAGAAGAACGCTCCGCAAAGGAACAGATAGAGAATAATAAATCCGTAGATGAGAAATTTCCATCAGAACTTGACAGTGGTGTAACTGCAAGGGGGATTTTGGAAGTGATGACAGATGGATTTGGATTTATCAGAAGTGATAATTTTTTGCCAGGGGAGAATGATGTGTATGTGGCGCCAAGCCAAATTCGTCGTTTTGGATTGCGCACTGGAGACATTATTGAAGGAAATACACGAATTAAAACAATGAACGAGAAGTTCAGTGCGCTATTATATTTGAAAAAGGTGAATGGATTTCCGCCAGAATTTGCAACTAGGAGACGAAATTTTGAGGATATGACACCAATTTTTCCAGATAAACGCATCAAATTGGAAACATCGGGAGCGAGTGTCGCGATGCGTATTATGGATTTGATGAGTCCTGTAGGTAAAGGGCAGCGTGGGATGATTGTGTCGCCGCCAAAGGCAGGAAAAACTACATTATTAAAGGAAGTGGCAAAGTCCATATTAAAAAATGCGTCAGATATGCATATGATTATTTTGCTGATTGATGAGCGGCCGGAGGAAGTAACAGATATTAAGGAGGCAATTCAAGGACCTAATGTTGAAGTAATCTACTCAACTTTTGATGAATTGCCAGAACATCACAAGAGAGTTGCCGAGATGGTAATTGAACGTGCAAAACGCCTTGTGGAACATAGAAAAGATGTATGTATCTTGCTAGATAGCATTACTCGATTGACACGTGCCTACAATCTTACAGTTCCGCCAAGTGGTAGAACTCTTTCAGGTGGATTGGACCCAGCAGCGTTGCACATGCCAAAACGGTTTTTTGGCGCAGCAAGAAATATGCGTGAAGGAGGAAGTCTTACAATTTTGGCAACTGCACTTGTTGAGACGGGTTCCAAGATGGATGATGTGGTGTATGAGGAGTTTAAAGGAACTGGAAATATGGAGATGGTACTTGACAGAAAACTTTCTGAAAAACGTGTTTTTCCAGCGATTGATATTCCGAAATCTGGTACAAGACGTGAAGATTTGCTGTTGACGTTGGATGAACTTGAGGCAATTAATGTGATGCGTAAGGCACTCAATGGGTTAAAATCCGATGAGGCGGTTGATAAAATTTTGGATATTTTTTATCGCACAAAAAATAATACAGAATTTGTGGAGACAGTAAAAAAGATGAAAATTGTTTAATATATAATAAATGAAAAAAATACTTGCGCTTCAAGAAAAGCTGTGATATACTAAAAAAGCTGTTTGATAAGACAAGTATACGAAAAAAATGATTTTATATAGAGAGGTGAAAACAATGAGAGAAGGAATCCATCCAAACTACTATCAGGCGACAGTTACCTGCAACTGTGGAAACACATTTGTGACAGGCTCAACAAAACCTGAAATCCATGTGGAAGTTTGTTCAAAATGCCATTCATTCTACACAGGACAGCAGAAGACTGCAGCAGCTCGTGGACGTATTGATAAGTTCAATAAGAAGTACGGCGTAGAAAGCAAATAAGTAGCGGAAAAAGGTTGAGGTAAAGACTATCTCAACCTTTCTTATTATGCACACGGGTATCCAAGTGAAATTTGTCAACAGAAGCTGACAGGTGCCCGGCGCGCGTGTGTTCATATGAAAACTGCATGCTTGATAATATTTGGTGTGAATAGAGAGAATCATGAGAGATGTTTACTTGATTGTACAAGTGTATAGGAGTGAACAGAGGATATATTAGTGACAATTAGAGGAGAAGTACATGGCAAAAAAGAAACAAACGCAATACTCAGGAATAGGCGGACAAGCAGTCCTTGAGGGTGTGATGATGAAAAATAAATCAAAATACGCTGTAGCGGTGCGTAAACCGGATGGGAATATTGACGTGCAAATTGAAGAATATAAAGGAGTCTGTGGGGACAAAGCGATTGTTAAATTTCCATTAATACGAGGAGTTTTTGCTTTTATAGATTCCCTAATACTCGGCATGAGAGTGACAATGCATTCAGCCTCATTCTATGAAGATGAGGAAGAAGTTGAAACGGAAAAAAAGGGGGTGGAGAGCAAGTGGAATGATTTTATGATGGGATTGACAGTGGTGTTTGCAGTTATCCTTTCGGTGGCGCTTTTTATGCTGCTGCCATTTTGGTTATCTAATTTATTAGGAAAATATATTCGCAATGCCAGTCTTATTGCAATTTTGGAAGGTATTTTTCGCATTGTGATTTTTGTAGGATATATTGTTTCAATTTCATTGATGAAAGATATCCGACGTCTATATATGTATCATGGTGCAGAACATAAATGTATCAATTGTATTGAACGAGGAAGACCACTCACTGTCAAGAATGTCATGCGCAGTTCTAGGCAACATAAACGTTGTGGAACCAGTTTCTTATTGTTTGTTGTACTTGTCAGTGTGATTGTATTTTTCTTCATTCGGGTCGACAATATGGCTTTAAAGCTTGCTCTGAGATTATTATTGGTTCCTGTGATTGCTGGAATTTCTTATGAGATTATTAGACTTGCAGGTAGAATCGATAACATTTTTATCCGAATTATATCGACACCAGGTATGTGGATGCAGCGGCTGACAACAAAAGAACCAGATGAAGAAATGGCCAAGGTTGCGATTGCTTCTGTAGAGGCAGTATTTGACTGGAAGACATATTTGATAGAAAAATTCGGTTATGAAAATGAGACTTTTGAGGATGAGGATTTATGACATACAGAGAGTTTTATGAGTATGGTAAACAAAAGTTGATAGATGCAGGGATTGAAGATGCAGCATTAGATGCACGACTTTTACTTGAATACATTTGTCATACGAATCGAAATGAGTTAATCGTACATGCCGATTGTCAGAGAAGTAGTATGGAGGAACAATTTTATAAAATTGTGATAGAAAAAAGAGCATCTCATATACCATTGCAGTATATTACAGGAGAGCAGGAGTTTATGGGACTTTCCTTTCAGGTAAATGAGCATGTGTTAATACCAAGACAGGATACAGAAATTCTTGTGGAGGAGGCCATGCGTCATTTGTGTGATGGAATGCGTATTTTGGATATGTGTACAGGTTCAGGGTGCATCTTGTTGAGCCTACTAAAATACAGTAATGAGTGTGAAGGTATTGGAGTTGATATTTCAAAAGAAGCGTTAAAGGTAGCTGAGAAAAATGCAAAGAGACTACACCTTGATGCAAAATTTCTTGAGGGAGATTTATTTTTGCCATTAAAAGGTTTTCAGTCAAGTAGAACTTCTGATACTCTTTTTGATATGATTGTGTCAAATCCGCCATATATAGAGACAAAAGTAATTGATACTTTAATGCCAGAAGTGCGTTTGCATGAGCCAGTCAATGCGCTTGACGGCGGAGAAGATGGGTTATATTTTTATAGAAAAATTGTTGCAGAGGCACCTAGATTTATGCGAAAAGGCGCATATCTTTTTTTGGAGATTGGTTGTGCACAAGCGCAAACAGTGGCAATGCTTATGCAAGAGGCAGGATTTGTCCAAGTTGAAGTTTTAAAGGACTATGCTGGATTAGATAGAATTGTGTTTGGAATGAAGCCAATTTAGAATCGTAAAAGGTTCATAATAAATTGGTGTTGCTATCAAAAGTCACAAATAATTGGTAGCTAGGAGATAGGAGGATTTATATGTTTGATAAGCTAGAGGATTTGCTTCATCGTTTTGAGGAAATTTTAAATGAACTTAACGAGCCGACAGTTACAGAGGACCAAAAGCGTTTTCGTGCGTTAATGAAAGAGCAGAGTGAGTTGACGCCGCTTGTGGAGGCATACAAAGAGTATAAGAGATGTAACGAAACATTGGAGGATTCTTTGTCATTGCTGGATACAGAGAGTGATGAGGAAATGCGGGAGATGCTCAAGGAGGAATTGGGCGATGCAAAAAAACGCATCGAGGAACTTGAGACAGAAATGAAGATTTTACTTTTGCCCAAAGACCCTAATGATGACAAGAATGTTATTGTGGAAATTCGTGCAGGAGCAGGTGGCGATGAGGCAGCGCTCTTTGCGGCGGAAATTTATCGCATGTATGTGCATTTTGCAGAAGGTAGACGCTGGAAGGTGGAGTTAGTAGAGTGTGAGGAAATTGGCATCGGTGGTATGAAGAGTGTAACTTTTATGATTTCTGGTCAAGGTGCCTATTCCGTTATGAAATACGAATCTGGTGTACATCGTGTGCAGCGCGTGCCAGAGACGGAATCTGGTGGACGGATTCATACTTCTACAATCAGCGTTGCGGTAATGCCGGAGGTGGATGATGATATTGATATCGTAATTGAGGATAAAGATATTCGTATCGATGTGATGCGTGCGTCGGGAAACGGTGGCCAGTGCGTGAACACAACAGATTCAGCAGTTCGTCTAACACATTATCCAACCGGAATTGTGGTTTATAGCCAGACTGAAAAATCACAGTTGCAGAATAAAGCGAAGGCGTTTGCATTGCTGAAGGCAAAGTTGTATGATATCGAGCAGCAACAACGCCATGATGCGGAGGCGGAGATGCGTAGGAGTCAGATTGGAACAGGCGACCGTTCTGAGAAGATTCGGACTTATAATTTTCCGCAAGGGCGCGTGACAGACCACCGTATTAATTTGACGATATATAAGCTTGATAAGGTGATGAATGGGGATATTCAGGAAATTATTGATGCGTGTATCGCCGCCGACCAGGCTATCCGCTTAAGCCGCTTAAATCAGGAGGGTTGAATCCTTTGATTTTAGGGCATTCTTAAAAAATACAGCTGAAAAATAACAGACGAAAAAGACGGTTTTTATTCATAAAATAAGAGCCGTCTTTTTATGCACATGGGCATAAAAAGGAAAAATGAGAACAGAAGCTAACGGACGCCCGGCGTACGAGTTAGGGGCAGGAAATTTGCAGAAAGAATAGAATGTGGTGAATATAGAAACTGCTTCTTTGAATTTTTATGGTTCCACATAACAGGCTGATTGAGAATTCACCTGACAATTCCAGTATTACCTTATATTTCTACTCTGTGTCCGATTTTAGTTTACCACTTCACTATCTGCAAAGGCAGACAGGACTGTCAACGACCGCGCATATGCACCGTTCATCCTGACCGTTGACTGACTCGGCTGGTTTTGCTATTTTTTAGTATTCCTTTTTCTTGAAAATGCTAACGGTTAAAGGAAAGGACACAATAAATAGCAATATAGAACAGCCGATTAAAATAAACGATCCAAACAATGGTATATTAAAAAGCATTGCGGCAATACCAACTGCACAAAGCAAAGATATGATAAGAAACACAATGGTTTTATCTTTTCCCGCTAAATAAATCATAGGAATAAATATTGCTCCCATTGTAAGACTTATGCTAATTCCTATTACAACTACACCTGATATACTCTCAAATTGTTCAAGAGGAACTCCATGTAACAGATAGGATAAGGCTATTGTAATGCCAACGAAAAACACCCCTATCATAATCCATAACAATTGGTTTATATATAAACTTTTTATAATATCAATCCGCTTTATCGGCAAAGTAAGTTTATATTTTTCCCATTTTGAGGAAAATTCATTCTCAATGGTAGCTGCATTTACTGCTAATCCGGCAATTCCAATAATTATGAAATACATTTGCCATGTCTGGTTTGGGATAATGGTAACGACAATACCCATTGCAAACATAAAAAGCAAAAAAATTTTTGCATTTGTCCATACAGAAAGAAAATTGTTTTTGAAAAGTCCTTTCATACATGCTTCCCCCTTACTAAAAGCAAAAAAATTTCGTCAACAGAAACGTGGTCTATCACAATTTCTTTGTATTTTCTTTGCATTGTTTTACAATCCGAAATCAGAACATCAATTTGAAAATCACGTTTTCGATAAGTAATAATATCTGCCGGGTCTAATGCAAGGAATTGATTTTCCTTGCAGCGCATAACTGCATAATTGTAAGCCAAATCATTCTTCGATACGGTCATTATCAGTTTTCCGTTATGAATGAATGTAATATAATCTGCTGCTTTTTCTAAATCATTTGTAATATGGGAAGAAAGTAAAATAGAGTGGTCTTCTTCCTGTACAAAATCAAGAAACGTATCTAACATCTCGTCGCGAACAACAGGGTCAAGTCCGCCAGTAGCTTCGTCCAGAATTAGCAGTTGTGGATGGTGTGATAAAGCAACCGCAATCGCTAATTTCATTGTCATTCCTCTGGAATATTGTTTAATTTTTTGATTTGCAGGTAATTTGTATTCTTTTAAAAATTTCTGAAATAAAATATTGTCCCATTGCTTATAAAACCCTGCCATAACTTTCGCTAATTGCGCTGCTGTCCAATAAGTCGGAAAATTATCTCCGTCATAAACAACACCTATTTTTTCCCGCATATCTGTATCTGCGTCTGTCATTTCTTTTCCAAACAGCTTTATTGTTCCGCTGTCTTTTGCGATTGTATTTAGAATACAGCCAATCGTTGTAGTTTTTCCGGCTCCGTTTTCTCCGACAAAACCCAAAATAGAGCCATACGGTAGAGAAAAAGTCACATTTTCCAACACAAAATTTGACTTAGGGAATGTTTTGGAAACCTGTTGTAATTCTAAAATATTTTCCATGTTATTCATCCTCCTGATAGAATAAAGCCAACAGTTCTGTTAATTTTTCAAGAGAAATATTACTCATTCGTGCAATTTCTGCGGCTGCTTGTAAGTGTTCTTCCGCAATACGTTGTTGTTCCTCTTGATAAAATTCTTTGTTTTGTGCCAATACAAAACTTCCCCTGCCAACAGTCGTTTCAATAAAACCGTCCCTTTGCAAATCCTCATATGCTTTTTGGACGGTAATCACACTAACATGAATAGATTTTGCCAGGGAACGCATTGAGGGAATGGGGTCGCCGGCTTGCAATTCTCCACTCATTATCATTGCTTTTATCTGCGATGTGATTTGTTCATATATCGGTTTATTCGAATTATTGCTGATAATGATTTCCATAACTCACCGCCTTTGTTGCTAAATTGTACTTAATGTACAAGTACATTATAACACCTATGTACTTATAGTCAACCCTCAAAATAAAATTGCCAGATACAGTTATCAAAAATAGCTGTATCTGACACTCGGAATAAGAGCTACTGTCTATCAAATTCTTGTGTGTTACTTTGCCGCACATAGGCATTATAGGAGGGATTCTTTTTTAGTATTTTCATCTCGCAGATGAAAATCAGTAAATGGTTTTGATTTTGTCATCTATAAAAAATATACTTGACACATAAATCTTACTAGTGTAATATTTAGATTAAAGATTTGATAGTTTATGATAAATTTTTTTATGATAAAATCTTACTAATGTAATATTTAGAAAGGTAAACATATTTTACAATGCTAGTTGAAGATAGAAAAGAGAACAAAAATAAAAATATAAGATGTTACAGTATATTTGTTCTGATTGTGGTACTTTTTTCTATATTGATATATCGCTTATGGGAATTGCAAATTGTAAATGGAGAGAAGTATGCACAAGACTTTGTGTTAAAGACTACCAGAACAGTAAAAGAACACAATACAAGAGGAAAGATATATGATTGTAATGGTGAAATTTTAGCATATAATAAGCTGGTTTATACTGTTACAATGATAGACGATAATGTTTATTTATCAGAAAGACAACGCCAATTGACGATTAATAGCATGATTTATCAAGTGATAAAAAAGTTGGAGGAAAATGGAGAACAGATAAACAATAGTTTAAAAATAAAAGTTGGTGAACAAGGAGATTATGTATATACAGAATTAGGAAAATCATTGGTACGATTTAAGGCAGATATATTTGGAAAAGCAAATCCAAATGATATGACACAAGAACAAATGAATATAAATGCAGGTGAAATGATACAATTTTTGGCAGGAAATAGTAAATTTGCACTTTACGGTGAGGGTAAAAATGATTATTCTAAAGAAGAACTGCAAGCGTATGGTTTGCCGAGTGTGTATACACAGGAGGAGATTTTGTCAATTGTTGGGATAAGATATATGTTGTCTCTAAATACATATAAAAAATATGTGCCTGTGATTTTGGCAAGAGATGTCTCTGAAGAAACGGTAGCATATATCTTGGAAAACAAGGAATCTTTAATAGGAATAGACATTGGACAAGATTGGGATCGGGTTTATACGGGAGGAGAGGCCTTTTCTCATATTCTTGGGTATACTGGAAAAATTTCCGCAGAAGAAAAGGAGAAATATACCAATTCTGATAAAAGTTATACTGTGGATTCTATTGTGGGGAAGTCAGGGCTTGAACAATTTTTAGAAAGTGAATTGCAAGGAGTGGATGGCGAGAAACAAATTACAATAAATAATATGGGAAAAGTAGTTGGTGAAGAAAAAATAATTAGAGAGACTATTAGTGGTAATGACGTATATCTTTCGCTTGATAAAGAGTTGCAAAATACAGTATATCGAATTATGGAGCAGAATTTAGCAGAAATTATTGCAAGCAAATTGACCAATATAAAAAAGTTTGATAAGATACATATTTCAGATACCTCAAATATTCGTATTCCGATTTATGATGTCTATATCGCGTTGATTAATAATTCGGTTATTCAATTAGGAGAATTGTATCATGTTGATGCAACAGAATTGGAACAGCAGATGGCAAACGTACTAAAGAAAAAGAAAGAAGAGGTATTTGAGTCTTTGCGAACAGAATTATTGGAGGGACATACAGGATACAAATATTTATCGGAAGAAATGCAGGAATATATATCTTATATTGTAAACAAAATAGGATTGTTAAAGAATGATTTGGTAGACACTGAAGATGATATTTATAGAAAATGGAAAAATAAGGGCGAAATTGGTATTAAAGAATTTTTGACTTATGCGATAGCAAATGAATGGATTTTAGCAAGTAATATTGGTTTTGAGCAGGGATATTTTACAACAGATGAGATGTATGTTCTACTAACAGAACTTATTGAGAAAAAATTAAAAGATGATGATGAATTTGAAAAGATATTGTTTAAGTGGATGCTCTTAGAGGATTATGTGACAGGAAAAGAAGTATGCCAGCTTTTATATGATCAGCAGATACTATCGAAAGTGGATAGTGATTACAAAAAATTAGTATCAGGAACATTAGATGCTTTTTCATTTATGAAAAAGAAAATAGAACAATTAGAGATAACACCAGCACAATTAGCGTTAGACCCTTGCTCTTCGTCAGCTGTTGTAGTACAGCGAGAAACAGGAAAGGTATTAGCACTTGTGTCTTATCCGGGATATGATAATAATCGTTTGGCAAATCAGATAGATTCTATATATTATAATGAACTTTTAAACGATGCATCGTTGCCTTTATACAATAGGACAACACAACAATTGACGGCTCCTGGTTCTACATTGAAGCCAGTTACAATTATAGCAGGATTACAAGAAGGGGTTATTTTTACAGACAGTTCTGTGTTTTGTGATGGTGTGTTTGACAAGGTTGTGCCTCATTTAAAATGTTGGAATCATGTCGGACATGGAAATGTGGAAAATGTACCGACAGCACTACAATATTCCTGTAATGATTATTTGTGTGAAATAGCATATCGGCTGGGAACAAAAGATAATATAGAATATAGAGATAATACCGCGTTAAGAACATTGCAGACGTATTCTAAACTTTTTTGTTTGGACCAAAAATCTGGAATAGAGATAGCAGAAGCAGAACCACATATAACAGATGCATATGGTATTCCTTCTGCAATTGGGCAAGGAACGCATAATTATACAACGGTACAATTGGCGCGATATATGAACACAATTGCTTCTAATGGAGAGGTTTTTCAGCTTTCTCTTATAAAAGAGGTGGTCGATATAAATGGAAATGTAATGAAAAAGAAGTCTATCTTAGAGACTCAGTTAGAGTTGCCAGATTTTGT
>BLMC01000081.1 GCA_011959805.1 Lachnospiraceae bacterium
AATGATAGAAAATATAAAAAATCAAATAGAAGTTCATTTACATACAAATGACAATTGCAATTTAAAATGTATTCACTGTTATAATAAAAGTGGAGAAAAAGATGTTTGCAGTATACCAGATGTTGACCAATTGTTAGAACTAATTCAATATTTTTGTACTAAGTATGATGCAGAGATTCACCTTGAGGGAGGAGAGATATTTCTTAGGACAGAGTTACTTCATCAGATGAATTGTCTTCCGATAGAAATGCTTCAATGTATTACAATTACAACAAATGGAACGATTTGCATTGATGAACCAGAAATTATAGATATGTTGAGAAAAGTACATGCATTGCGAATATCAGTGGAAGGTCATACAAATGCACAGCAGTGTTTTGTGCGTGGAATAACCTTGGAAAGTGTGATTAATCATGCTTTATATTATAGAAAAAATGGGATATCAGTTTGGATGCGCCTGACAATGACTTGCCAAAACTGGGAACATTTATTGGATCAGACCTTACCATACTATATTGAATTAGGGTTTTATAATTTTCAAATTTATGAATTTCAGACTGTTGGACGAGGGGAACAGAATCAGGATTTATTGATGGTAAGTGATGATGCATTTATGACTTTTCTCGAAAAGCTAAAAATTTGGAGAGGACATTACGAAAAGACAAATCTACAATTAAGGTTTATGTTCTCAAGCGCAAGGCAAAAACTAATTTATTTGTATAAAGAGCAACTAGAACAAAATAATCTAAAAATAGAGGATATCCCAGAGGAAAATGGTGTGAGCATTCATGCAGATGGTTCTGTTTATCTTTGTGCATGGGACAATGAAGAAAATAATTGCATTTTGAATGTATATCAAGAGGGGATAAAGCATATGGCAGGTCAATTGGCGCAGATGAACTTGAAACATCATTGTAATCATTGTTCAACAGTGCGCATTACATGTTGACGTACCAATGTGAGAGTAAAAAAGGGGAAGTATGCTAAAAGAATTCTATAAGTATGAGATTGGAAATACTCCGATCATTGAATTGCCAAAGATTTATGGCAACCGAATTATATTGAAGTTGGAGATGAAAAATTTTCTAAAAAGTATCAAGGCTAGGACTGCTTATTGGATGATTAAAAATTTACCTTCTGATATAGGAAGTAAAACAATTGTAGAATCTAGTTCCGGTAATTTGGGATATGCGTTGGGGTATTTTTGTGCAGAGAGTGGTCATAGGTTTTTGTGTTTAATCGACAATTCTATTGCTGAATGGAAAAGAAATCGCCTGATAGAGGCTGGAATTGAATATATTTGTGTGGAGCAGGAGGCTGGTTACGATTTGCGTAGTTCTCGAATTCGTCGAGCAAAACAGATGATGGAAAGTGGCCAATATTATTGGGTGAATCAATATGATAATCTTTTTGGTATTATGGCACATGAGCAGACAACAGGGCCGGAAATTTGGGAACAAACAGCGGGTAAAATTACGCATTGTATCTGTGCTATGGGATCTGGAGGTACAATTATTGGAACAGGAAGATATTTGAAAAGGATGTCACAAAAAGTGAAAATAGTCGGTGTTGAACCGTTTGGTTCTACAATTTATGGAACTATAGATGCACCATATATCAATGCGGGAACAGGGCTTTGCGGAAAACCCGGAAATATTCTTCGCAACAATGAGATTGTGGATGAAAGCTTTACAATTCAGGATCGAGAATCGATTGAATGTGCAATAAAGTTGCAGAATAAATTTGGAATAAATGTAGGCATTTCTACAGGTATGGCTTATGCAGGTGCATTGCGGATTGCAAAAAAGGAAAATAATGCAGTAATTTTGGTGGTAGCGCCTGATGGAGGAGAAGCCTATGAAGAATATTTTACAGAGTTTAGATAAAGAGAAGGCTAAGGGAGAAATGGCTTATGCGGGTATTTCTGCATACTATGAAAGGTGGTGTAGTGGAGACCCTTTCTATGAGCAGACAAAAGAATTCTATATGCGTGTCCTTCCTACAAAGGAAGGACCATTTTTGGAATTGGGAATTGGAACGGGGCGATTGGCCCGTCTGCTAATACAACATCAAGCAGTGGAGGTGACAGGAATTGATGTTTGTAAAGAAATGCTTGCTATTTGTAAGACAAAGTATGAACAGCAAAAAGAAGCTGGCTGTTTAGGCAGATTGTTTCTGGAACAAGGTGATATGACAAACTTACAGTATTTTGAGCAATTTGGTACGATATATTTACCTTTTCGGACAGTGGGACATCTCTTGACCGATAAGCATTTAGAAGCAATGTTTCAGGGAGTTTATCGAGCTTTAAAACCTGGCGGTATCTTTTTGCTGGATCATTATATGTTTGATAGAGAATGGGCTATCCAGAATAATAACAAAGATTTGTTAATGTATTCTGATAATTCAACTCGAATTGAAGATCATTATAATTATCATTTTGAAAAGGGCTATATGGATTGCGCAATTAAAGTGAATGGTGTGGTGGTAGATCAATTCCAATTTCGCTGGTGTTCTAAGGATTGTATTGGAAATGCCGCAAAAAAGGTAGGGTTTTCTTTGGAAGTGCTTATGGGAGAATTTGATGGTTCTGCTTGGAATGAACAGTCTGGCAATCAGATTTGGGTTTGGAGGAAATAATTTTGTGTATATATATAGGAAAAAGCATTGATATTTTTGAGGATGTATGGAATATGTGGATGCGATCTTTAGGAGTTTCTAAGTATATTTATGCGGATATTCTAAGTTTTCGATGTTTTGCTTTTTCTTGTGGTAGGGATATAAGAAGTTGGTTTTCTTCCATGCAATCTATTGATAATGCACTTGCAACATTATGTACCAATCTTGGAATTGAAAAGGAGTGCACAATTGTTTCCGCGTCCAAATCTGCCAGATACATATCTGATTTGAGAGAGCCAGTTTTGTTGATAAACATTTGCTTAGAAGCACAAGAACCTTCTATTAGAGAACACTTTTATTATGGTATTTGTCCGTGTGCGTTACTTTTTCAGCACCGAGATAACAATCAATTGATTTGCGCAACTTCTGGAATTCCTTACATGGAAATATCGAAGAAACAAGTCTTAGATAAACTTTCTAAATCAAATGGTTTTGTGGTCGTAGCAAATATGCCATTACATGTACAGACAGTTTCTTCCAAGGAAATATTTCTTAGGGCAATGGAATGGAGAAAAAATAGTATCTGTAATCCAGATAATATAACACAATTGCGTGTTGGGCATTTTATGAAGATTCAAAGTAGAAGTGCGCAGTTAGCTGTTCAATATGGATTGATGAATTATCAAATACAGTTAAGTAAAGTAGTGCGGTTTTGTGCACAAGAGTTAAAGATTTCTGAGTGTATCATTAAAAATCTAAATCATATTCTTATAAGAATTCCGCAAGTAAGCAAAAGTTGTGCATATGAGGATATTGTACAGACAGAGAATGATTTTTGGATGTCCATACAAAAAATAGAGGAGGAATTGTTGTGTTCGAGCCAAGATGGAAGAATGATGAATTGAATTGGATTTTAGAGAATAGTAAACTGATAAAAACGCCTTTCTTTTTGTTGAAAGAGGATAAGTTCAAGAATAATATCGCTTTTTTAAAAAAAGAATTGAAAGGACAATTTTTAGTCTGTTTTTCTATAAAAGCCAATCCTTGGTATGCATCTGCGGCAGCAGAATATGCGGACTATGTGGAAGTTTGTTCTCCTGGAGAATGGGAGCTTTGCAGAAAACAAGGAATTTCAGCGAACAAAATAATTGTAGGTGGGGTATATAAAAGTGAACTTGAATTAAAAGAACTAGTAAAATCCAGACCACATAGAATTTCGATTGAGTCGATGTTACAGTTGGAACAAATTGAAAAACATGCATCTGCCAGTGGTATTCAGGCAAATATTCTTTTGCGTATTAGCAGTGGGAATCAGTTTGGGATGGAACCAGAGCAGGTTATTGAAATTTTGAATCACAAAGATAAATTTCCTTCTCTCTGTATCAAGGGTATTCATTATTATTCTGGTACACAAAAAAGACAGATATCGGAGATAGAGAAAGATATTGCGCTACTAGAATCTATTGGAAATCAAACTAAGGATAATTTTACGGAAATAGAGTATGGACCAGGATTGGGTGTGCCTCAATTTGAGAATCATACGTCAGAAGAATACAATATGTTACTTTCAGAGTTAATTAATCGACTAAAGACGTTGGCAGGAAGATTTCAGATTACGTTGGAATGTGGACGCTTACTGGCTGCAGACACTGGAATTTATATTACAGAAATTGTTGATCAAAAAACGAATTATAACAGAACATATTATATTGTGGATGGTGGGATGCATCATTTACAATACAATGGACAAATAAAAGGGCAGTTTTTGCCATTTATTTATACTGGAGATAAAACAACAGAAACGAAAGAAGTTGCCGTTTGTGGTGCGCTATGTACTGCAAATGATGTATTTGCTCGTTCTGCTTCTTTGCCTGAAAAAAAAATAGGTGAGAGAATTGTATTTTTAAATGCGGGAGCTTATTGTGTCACAGAGGGGATTTGTCTTTTTCTAAGTCGGGATTTACCTGGAATTGTAATGAATAGACAGCAGGAACTAATTGTTTTGAGAGATGTTATTGCCAGTTATTCTTTTAATATGAGACTATAAATGAGCAAATTTAAATATCTACCAAATTTCATTTATGATCAACACTAAAATGCACAATCGTCAAATACAATATGCACAAATAATTTACATACACTGAATCTATCCATTTGTTAATCGGTATCAGATTATTTGCTTTTGTGCAATTTTCGGATTTGTTCATTTATAGTATGAGATAAACTTTCAAAGTTTTTATGCGCACGCCGATGTAGAGGAAATATGCCATTACATGGCGCATCAGCGGCGCGGCGAGTAGGGGAAGTAATCTTTCCTACTGGATTTTGAAAATATAGTGCAAGAAGTTGTGTTTTTTAAGGTTGTAAGGGGGTAAAGATATGAAGTCAGAATTAGAGAAACGCATATTAAAATGTCTAAATAATGTGCTTTCTACGCAAGTGGATACATTAGAGCCTGAAAGAAGATTGAGAGAAGATTTTGGAATGGATTCTTTGGCACTTGTAGTATTTCAGGTAGAAATTGAAGAAGAATTTCGATTTACATTTGATCCCATAGAAGATGATTTTGAAAAAATTTTTGAAACTTGTGGAAGTCTGTACAGTTATCTGGAAAATAAGAGGTAAATTATGGATAATAGAATAAATCAAGTTTTGCGCAGGATTATGTATAAAATTTATGAGCAGCGAAAATCATCGCCAAAATATCCACGGACAGAAGTTCGCTATGAGAAGGTTCAGGATAGAACATTTAGTGAAGTATGGTTTATGACATTAGGATGTTCTCATGATAGAGATGGTGGATGTACCATGTGCAATTATGGAAAAGGACATTATGTCAATCGTGATGAGATTTTGCAGGAATTAAGGACACGAATTAAAGAACTTCCCAATAATCTGCAAGAATTAATTGTAAATCCAACAGGTAGTATGTTGGATGAGGAGGAGGTACCAACAGAATTATTTATTGAAATTCTAAAGATTTTAGAGCCTGTTTCAACAGTCGACTTTTTGATTGAGACCAGAGCAGATACCGTTTCAGAGGAGAAGCTAGACCTTTTAAAACAATATATTCATGCAGAAAATATTTTTATTGAAATGGGGGTGGAAAGTTGCAATAATTGGATACTTAGAAATTGTGTAAACAAAAATATGGACTTAGAAACAGTAAGAGAAGCATTACAGATGATTCATAGCAAGGGCTTATATGCTTGTGCTAATATTGGAATAGGAATTCCATTTTTAAATGAACGAATAAGTATCCAAGTCGCTATAAATTCTGTAAAAACTGCGCTTGAAATGGGATTTGATTCCATTGTATTGTTTCCATATCACATAAAACCAGGAACTTTATCAGAGTATTTATGGAGGCAAGGGAATTATGAATGTTGTTCTCTGTGGGCGCTGGTTGAAGTGCTAAATGCGTTTTCACCAAATTTTCTTGAGAAAATTCATATTTCTTGGTATCGAAATTATTATAACAATCCAGACAAGGTGATTTTGTCTCCAGATACCTGTGATGAATGCAGAGAAAAAGTTTTAGAGGCACTGGATGCATATAAAAATTATCCAGGTGCAAAAGCACTGGAAAGGCTGTCTTCTTTTACTTGTACGTGCAGAGATTTGTGGAACGAGAAAATGCTTTTGCAGCCAGTAAATATAAATTTGGAGGAGATATCTTCACTTTATCGACAGCTTGGACATGCATTTGCGGTTCCTGACGAGATTATTAAGGAAGAGGAGGTTTTTATGAATAGAACCTATGGGGGAATAGAAAGTGTATAAAATAGTAACTCCTGTCTGGAAAAAACAATATGATACTTCTTTAAGAGCATTTGTACATCCGTTTTATCAAACAATGTTTAGAAAGTTGTATGAGCTAGATGAGAAAGATGCCAAAAGATATATTGGAAAGGAGGGAGCAGTTACAGAGAATTGTGATTTTTTAATACCGCTTGTAAAAGAGGTATGGGAAGCGAACCAATCTTTTGTGCACCAGTTTTATGATATTAGAACAAGTGAGGAAACTGGACATGTCGCGCCGGAATATGCAATTTTGAAAGGTGCTGTAATCCGGGATATTAGTCCTATTAATATCCGAGGAATGGGAAGTATGGCATTGTTGTTTGGATTGCAGATGATAGAGACAGTAGTTAATGATGAAAATGGAGCAATTGTACTTTTAGTAGAGCAAAAACATAATTTTGCGTCTCAGAAAGAAAAGATTGCTTGCGCTTTCGCGTTGTATCCTTGTAAAGATATAGATAGTGAAGATGGAATTTGGATTGTGGATTATCAGATACATTTAACTGCTGATGAGATGTGCAATGTGGTTAAAAATTTTAAGAGCGCGGTTATTTTTTCGGAAGTGCAACTGGAAAAATATTCTTTGGATTGCAATTATATATTATGTAGTATGTACGGATTGACAGAACCATTATTGTATCTTTTCGACAGACAGAAAAAAGCAGGTATTGAGGAGGTTTTAGTGGTTCATATGTCTGGAAACACGTATGGACTAGCTGTCTATCATGTACAAGGAAAAGAGGTGGTGTGATATGAAAACAAAGGAGGATATGGTATCCGAATTAAATCGTATTGAAGATTTTATTCAATCCTATGTGCTTATGGATGAAAAAGTTGTGATTCCTGTATCGGGAGGCCTTGATTCGGATGTTGTGGCAAGACTTTGTCATAAGGTATTGGGCAAGGAGCGAATACATCTTTTTACAGTAAAACAGCCTTCGATGGAAGAGAAATATTTGGAGAATGTAAAAAATTTGGGGATAGATCTTGGTGTTTCTCCGGTAATAGTTTGTCCTGGAAATATGAATGTACAGATTATTCAGATTTTAAGTGCAGCCGACCCTGAGATAGGATTTCAGCCAGAGGCGCTTTTGGACCCAGCCCGTGCAAATTGTTCTTTAAGAACTTCGTTTCTTTCTACCTATCAGGATAAAGGATTTTTAATAGCAAGCAATTCAAATTTGAGTGAGATACAATTGGGATTTTATATGCCCTTTGGCGATAACTTAGGTCACTTTAAGCCAATTGCTCATTTATACAAATCAGAAGTACGAATTTTGGCAGATATTTTAGGAACACGCAAGGAGGTAATTGACCAGGCGCCGTCAGCAGGTTTTTGGGAAGGGGAAGAAGACTTGGAAGATCTAGCATTTTGGCTCTATTATGGAGGACCCATTCCAGCTGGAAAGGAGTTTTCGGATCAGGAATGCGAGAAAGTTATGAAAATCAAAGCAGAGTTATCTCAGTTTGGAGTGGATTGCTGCCTAGAAATGTTGTCAAATGGGGATTTAGATGAAGAAATTGTCAAGGCAACTGGATTAAGAGATGAGATTGTTCAGGCGATTAAAAATACAGTTGACAGATCGGCTAAATTGAAAAACCGTATGCTTCTGTCTCGGCTGGAGAGGCGGTAAATATTATGCTTTATCAAGAACTCATTGGAAAACATAAGTCTTCGGATTGTATTATCCTATCAGATGGAAAGCAAAAATTGACATATAGTGAATTGGATGAATTGGTGCAAAAACAAGCAGAGCAAATGAAAGGGCTAGGAGTAAAAGCGGGAATGCGTGTTTTGATTCGCAATGAAAATACAATTCAAACGGCTGCTGAAATTCTTGCTTGTATTTATCTTCATGTATGTTTTCTGCCCCTTCCTGAAGAGATAACAGAAGAACAATTGGCTTATATAGTCGCGGATTCTCAGGCTGTCTTACTGATTGATCATGCTGGTAAGGGTTCTCAATTGTTGTCTCAAAATAGGATTGATAATTTTTCGACAAAAGAAAAGGAATTGATATATATTTTATATACTTCGGGATCTACAGGAAAACCGAAAGGTGTTATGGCCTCTTACAAACAAGTTATATTTTGTATCAACGCAATTAATCAATGTTTGGGCAATGGACCAGAAGATTGTATTTTGTGCGCTTTACCGCTTTCTTTTGATTATGGGTTATATCAACTTTTTTTGGCATTGCATTGTGAGGCAAAATTGATATTATATCGATGTCGTCTGATACAACAGATTCCGGCTATACTCAAAAAAGAGCGGATTACAGCGTTTCCATCCATGCCAGCAATGATAAAGATGATGCTCAAAGCAGGGTTGTTGCAACGAGTAGATTTGCCTGATTTACGCTATATTAGTTCGACTGGTGAGAACTTTGAAGTGGAATTAATTTGCCGTATACGAAAGTTATTTCCACATATTTTTATCTTTCCAATGTATGGATTGACAGAATGTAAAAGAGTTTCCATTATGCTACAAAACCGATGGGATAAAGTGTTAGAAGGTTCTTGTGGTATACCACTTCCTGGCACAAAAGTTTATCTGGAGAATGTTAGAGAAGATGGGGTTGGAGAATTGATTGTAAGTGGACCAAATGTGATGGAAGGATATTGGAATGACAACAGTTCACAGGACTCTTTTTTTGAGGATGATAAAGGAAAGAAATGTTTGCGAACTGGGGATTATTTTTATATTGATAAGGAAGGATTTTTGTATTTTCGAGGTAGAAAAAAGAGAATCCTAAAAACAAATGGACATCGTATCAGTTGTTTGGAGTTGGAAATATATCTGAAATCCTATCTTAAGGACGATGTAGAGGAGATACGCATAATTGGGGTTCCATCAGAGATAGAGGGAGAGAGAATTATTGCCTGTTTACAAAGTCAGCAAGATATATGCTATTTAAAAGAACAACTCCAAAAAATTGTATTAAGATTGCCACAATATCAGAGACCACATAGCTTTTTTTGCACAAAAACTGCATTTGCATTAAATATAAATGGAAAGATTGATGAAAATAGATTAAGAGAGTGTGTGAAAAATAATGAATTATACAAGTTATAGTGGAAATTGGATTACTTGTGGTTCCTATGCGTTGATTCATGCAGCGAATTTATGTCATACTGATTTAATTCCTCTGGAAAATAGTACAGGGGCTACTTTTGGGATAAGTAGTTCTGGGGAAGATTTTTGTGGTATGCGAATGCTTTCAGTTTTTCGAGATTTTAACTATGGAATTGATAAAGCAGCACCTTTATGGGGAATTGAGTTAAAAAGGGTTGACGGACTGACAGTTGATCCAATTGCCTCCTTATTGCAGGATTCTTGTATTGAGAGAGTGGTAATCGGACCAATCAGTATGGTAGGTTTGTATTATCTTCCATTATCACAGCAATATCAATATGTAGATCATTTTATTGCATGTATTCGGCAAGAGAACAATCTATGGAAATTAATTGACTCAGAGGGCATTACAGGATTACAAATCGATACAGAACAAATTATAAGAATGTTGAAAATACATAATATTCCTGAAGCTTGCGGCAAGTATACTGCTCGTGCGGTGTTACAAGTCAATACATCTAGGGCAATACAAAATAAAAGAAATCGTATTGAGTATACGCTGAAAACGGCATATGAAAATTTAAAGGATGCGCAGGAAAGTGGGCAAGGTTTTAAAGCGCTTCAAAGATGTGCGGAATTAATTGATAATATACCACATGAAAGACGCAAATCTCTTTTGTATGACATAGATTATTTAATACAGAGAAAAATTATGCTTTTAAGGTTAATAGAGGAAGCGCAAAAGAATAAAGTAGCTATTGTCAGTCCAAATATAAGCACAACCATCTGTCAGTTTATAGAAACAGCAGGAGCTTTGAGAGGAAATTTTCAAAAACAACTTTTTCTCAAATTAGCTGAAGCGGAGAGGAATATTACGGAGAAATGGAAGGAATGGATTGATTATGGCAGTGATTAAGGAATTTGCCTATGAGCTTGGAAAAAAAATACGTTGTGTTGAGGAGATTGCAGCAGGATATTCTAAAGAGGAAATCCAGCAAATGCATAAGATTGGATTGCAAAAAATCCCAACTGATAATGAACGTATGTTACAAGAAATGATTCAGGATGTGTGTAAACAGATAACACAGAGACCAGATTGTATTTTAATAGCACATTCGTTGCCATTTATCTGCAGAGAAGGACAACAAATGCAATTATGTTGGTCGAATGTCCCGACCTATTATTTGAGTGGTATGCCCTGCGCAATTATGCATAAGGCAATAGAAATGGCATCCATTCTTGTAGAAAAAGAATTGTATCATTCAATTTTGGTAATCGGTGCTGATAAAGCTTATTCTGACCAAGAGCGTATTTTTTTCGGGACAATTATGGGAGACGGGGTAGTCGCGTTGTTACTTGAAAAAGGAACAGGAATCCATCAGATTCTTTCAAGCTATGTTAATACTACAATATTGGCTTCGGATGGAGAAAATTCCAGTGCTCAGGATATTGCGGCGTTTCGCCAGGTAAACACTTCATTTATGCGCCGCGCAATGGAAAAGTGCTTGGAAAAGGCTGGCTTAGAAAAAGTGGATTACTATGTTACGCATACATCAAACAAAGAATTTTGGAATTCAGTATCGGTATTGACAAAAATTCCACGAGAGATTTTTTTGGATTCTAACATACAGAATACAGGCCATATGAATTCCCACGATAGTTTTTATCATTATTTTTATTGGTGTGAAAAAGACGTGATTCTTCCGGGACAGACAGCAATGCTAATCAATCCTGGATTTGGCGGGTCACAAGGATGCACATTGCTTAGGAGATAGGAGGGTAGAACAATATGTCAGAGATTAAAATTTGGGGAGCAAGAGAAAATAATTTAAAAGATATTAATGTCACAATACCAAAACATAGATTGACAGCAGTTTCAGGTGTATCTGGTTCGGGAAAATCAACATTAATCTATGATATTCTTTTTAATGAAGCGCAAAGACAATATCTGGATTCGCTTAGTTCTTATGCGCGGAGAATTTTACCTCGTTATGAAGCAGCAAATTTTGATAGAATCGAAGGACTTACTTCTTGCATTTCTATTAATCAAGGAATGTTTACGGGAAATCCCAAATCTACAGTTGGAACATATACTGAACTTTATACGCATCTGCGACTTCTTTTTTCGAGACTAGGTGATTCCATGTTAAGCGCTGGGGATTTCTCCTTTAATACACCGGCAGGTGCATGCCCTTATTGTGGTGGTTTAGGGACAGCAATGACAGTTGACAAAAACAAGCTTTTGGATAAGAACAAATCGTTGAATGAAGGTGCAATTCAACATAAGACTTGGAAAGTTGGTTCCAGATATTGGAATATTATACAGGCAAGTGAATTTTATGATATGGATAAAAAACTTGGCGATTTTACAGAGGAGGAGATGAACAAACTGCTTTTTAGTGATGCAATCTCCATTCAAAGTAAAGGAGCTAAAGTAGCGCAATCTTTTTCTTATGAAGGAATTGTAAAACGTTTGATTAAAAGAAAGAAAGATGAGCGTGGATTAAGTGCTGCAGATTATGATAGTCAGTTCTTTTCTGATGGGCTTTGTCCAGAATGTGATGGTGTAAGGCTGTCTGAAAAAGCTAGAAAAGTAAAACTTGGTGAACGTTTTACAATGAAAGATTTTGTAGAGTGTGAGTTGTCAGAAATACCTATGCTTTTGGCACAGCTTGATGGAAGTAGTCCCGAGGCAAAGATGATGTTTCCTATTATTATAAAACAGGTTGAAAGCATTGAAGGTTTAGGAATTGGTTATCTGAATTTGAATCGTTCAATCTCTTCTGTTTCAGGTGGAGAGGCACAAAAATTAAAGTTGGCAAAACAGCTTGTATCTTCTTTGACGGATATCACATATATACTGGATGAACCGACAGCAGGACTTCATGAACGCGATGTGCGAAAGTTGTCAGACAGTCTACGCAAAATTGTGAGTCGAGAAAATACGGTGATTGTTATAGAGCATGATCCTTATATTTTAAAGCAAGCAGACTATATTCTTGATATTGGTCCTGGCGCGGGAGTGAAAGGGGGAAAGCTAATAGCTTCAGGAAGTCCAGAGGAAATAGGAAAAAACAGAGAATCAAGTTTATTTCATGTGTTTTATAAGCCCAATTCTAATACAATTAATATGTCTTTTAATGCAGATAAAGCAAAATTTAAAAAGTATAGTAATATTCATATTAATAATATTGCTGGCGCGTCTGTTCAGATACCAGAGAATGCGATAACGGTTCTTACAGGGGTATCCGGATCAGGAAAAACATCATTGTCGCGTTATATATGCGCCAATACGCCAAAAGCAGTTGTGATGGACCAAAGTCAAATTGGTTCAACTTCCCGTGGGAATATTGCAACTTACAGTGAGGTATTTGATTTAATTCGTGGCTTGTACGCAAAGCATACAGGGCAAAATCCGTCTCTATTTTCGTTTAACAGTGAGGGAAGCTGTCCTGAGTGCAACGGCAAAGGTTATATAGAAACGGATATGCATTATATGGGTAATGTAAGAAATGTTTGTGATGCTTGTGGTGGAAAACGTTATAAGGAGAATGTATTACGATTTCAATATCATGGCAAAAATATTTCTGATGTCCTTGAAATGACAGTATCAGAGGCAATTGAATTTTTTGGAGAAGAGAAGGATATTGTCAAGAATTTACAAATATTGGAGCGAATTGGTCTGGATTATATTTCTTTAGGGCAGCCTTTAAATACGCTTTCTGGCGGGGAAGGACAAAGATTAAAACTTTCGCAAAAGCTTACGCAGAAGGGCAACCTATATATTTTTGATGAGCCAACACGAGGATTACATCCAAAAGATACAGAAAAAATTATCAATGTGTTGCGCTTATTAGTAAAACTCCAAAATACAGTTATAGTGATTGAACATAATTTAGAAGTGATTGCTCAGGCAGATTGGATTATTGATATGGGGCCTGATGGCGGAAAAAATGGAGGAAAAGTAGTACGCCAAGGAACTGTTCGTGAGATTATGGACTGCGAAGAATCATTGACAGGTCGTTTCTTGCAAGAAAATTATAATTGAAAAAGTTAACAACTGGTAGGATATTTATAACAATATCCTACCCAGTTGTTGTATCTTAAATATAGGAACGTGTCAGTGGTGTGTCCTCATACTTGCATCTTTCACAGCACATAGAATCTTCCCACCATGAAATAGAAGAAATAATTTCATTTTTATTTAATGTTCCAGTAGCTATATACTGTTTAATAGTAGTATGATACATTCTTGTTACTTGAACAACTTCTTCTATAGGCATTTCTCTACCAATCAATTTTAGGCTATCAATTCCTAAATCATATAATTTTGGAATACTGCAGATTGCACAATCAGGGCAAGCATCTAAAATGTTGATGGATTCCTGACCATTTCTGCTAAACTTGGCACGACATGGAACACCAATATGAATCGTTTCACCGCTATTATGATAAAATTTGCACATACCTGCAATATTGGAACAACCATATCCCGCAAAAATCTCAATTTCTAAATCAGTGCTTTCTTTGAGCGCTTTGATTTCGCTGTATGTTACTTGGTCAGGAACACATACCCGAAATACATGTAATTGCTTTAAAAAATGAATTGTCTCACGGTTAAAACAGTTAAAATAACTTCCAGCAATTACAGGCGTCTCAATTCCGTTTTTTCTCAAGGCAATAAGATTTCCAATATCTGCTATAATCAAAGCGTCTGCACCAAGAGCAATTCCATGCCGAACATATTCTATATAACCTTTTCGATAGAAATCATACTCGCTTTTTGTTACGTGTTGACAGTTCGCAGTGAAATTGACAATTACATTTTTTGAATGTGCATATTCAACACTTTTTACAAATTCATCTTCAGTTAAGTTAGAGTGAATACCAGAACTGACAATCTGTGCTCTAGCGGAATAAGACATTCTAGTAAAATGCGCATCTTCTAATCCCATATAAATTTCGTCTGCACCTGCCTCAATTTGTTTTACCGCTGCCTCATAGGAATTAACGGGTACTTTCAGTTTCATAGATGGTCCTCCTTATAGCTTGTACAATTCTGGGTTAATAATAATTCTGTCTGCCCAGTTGCATGAGATATCATCAATCTTGCTATAGATTTGATTTCCCCGCAAGTATAGTGGTGAGGGGAATTGTATGTTTTCATCCATCTGATAAAATCCGGCGCCACACCATAGTTTGTCTAACGTAAGCGGTTCGGGAAGTTCGCATTCCGTACCACTGCAAGTCTGGTCTGCACAATATCTACGAATGTAGCAACTTCTTTGTATGCCATATAAAAAAGAGAATCCATAGATATTTACTTTGAATCCAGCTTTTTGAATTTGTTTTAAACTTTCTGTGGATTCTTCTGTCAAATTTGCTTCAATTTCACGAATATGATATTGGCGAAAAAAGTCCATTTTTTCGTCGTCATAAAAACTAACTTGTGCAATTACCTTTTGAATTTCAGGTGGTTCTGATTCATAAATTTTACTTCCCCAGGGAGCGTGGTCAAAACAAGAAAGAAGGTTTCTTCCTAGACACATTTGACGTGTTGGCTCAATTCTGTGAATGTAATTCATCAGCCCAAAATCATTTACAATGATTACACTGTTGTGAAAGCATTTTTCCTGACACAGTTGCTCTATTAAGGCCTTTAAAGTGTCCAGATGTCTTTCTGGAACAAATGGAGTGATGATTCGTATTTGTTTTCCAGACTGATATTGTGCCTTTATAAAATCCAGTAAGCTCGGTTCTTGAATTACTTTAAAAAATTTGAGGATACAGCTTTCATGACCAATACTAAATGCTTCAACAGTGCTGTAATCCGCAATTGTATTAAAATTTATTTGATCAATTCTTACTTCATATGTATTCACGATAAAACTCCATTTCTGAGATATTTCTAAATATTATAATGATGCTGGGTCAAAAGGTATTTTGCCCCCTATGATACCGCAGATTGCTCCGCATTTCATGCTCCCGCAATCCTAAAACACCTCAAATTCGCTCATT
>BLMC01000082.1 GCA_011959805.1 Lachnospiraceae bacterium
GTGCTCGTGCAAACGTTGCAAAGTGCTTACTCTATGCTTTAAATGGTGGTGTAGACGAAGTTACTAAGAAACAGGTTGGTCCAAAGTATCGTCCTGTTGAGGGTGATATCCTCAATTATGATGATGTATATAGCAAATTTATGGATATGCTTGAGTGGCAGGCAGATGTGTATGTAAACACATTGAATATTATCCATTATATGCATGACAAATACTGCTATGAGAGAGCAGAGATGGCTCTGCATGACAGAGATGTCAAGAGATATTTCGCGACAGGTGTTGCTGGACTTTCTATTGTTGCTGACTCTTTATCAGCAATTAAGTATGCTCAGGTTAAAGCAATCCGTGATGAAGATGGTATTATTGTTGACTTTGAGACAACAGGTGAGTTCCCTAAATATGGTAATGATGATGACCGCGTTGACCTGATTGCACAGGATGTTGTTCATAAGTTCATGACAGCAATCAGAAGACATCATACTTATAGAGATGGTGTTCCTACAACTTCTATCCTTACAATTACTTCAAACGTAACTTATGGTAAGGCTACAGGTAACACACCTGATGGACGTAAGAAAGGACAGCCATTTGCTCCTGGTGCAAACCCAATGCATGGACGTGATACTCATGGTGCAGTTGCTTCTTTGTCTTCTGTATCAAAACTTCCATTCAAGGATGCACAAGATGGTATCTCTAATACCTTTACAATTATTCCAAACGCTCTCGGAAAAGAAGCAAAAGTATTCTCTGGAGATATTGAACTTGACTTAAATAATTAATCTGTTTTCTATTAACAAAATGACAACTGTAAAGTGTTTATTCACTTTGCAGTTGTCAGATATATCAGGAAGGTAATTGTTGTGTGTCAAATTAACACAACAATTATGGAATAGGTGTATTTATGGATGAGAAATCAATGATTGACGACCTCGTATCTCAGCTTGATGCTGGATTCTCTGGCGCAAAGGCTGTGGGACATTTCAATGTAGATGTCAGTGAGGACGCTTCCACAAAAGAAGTCCAGACACTTGGATGTACAGACTGTTCCAACAATCCCATGGCGTGCAGTGTCCCTACACTTCATGAGGGATTGGACAATGAGTAAATTATTTTAGGAGGTATATAACTATGGCAGTTGATAATGCAGCACAGGTTGATAACTTAGTATCTTTATTAGATGGTTATGCTACAAAGGGCGGCCATCACCTCAATGTTAACGTACTGAACAGAGACACTCTGTTAGATGCACAGAAGCATCCTGAGAATTATCCTCAGCTTACAATCCGTGTATCTGGATATGCAGTTAACTTTATCAAGTTAACACCAGAACAGCAGGCAGATGTTATCTCTCGTACATTCCATGAGGCAATCTAATTTTGCATAAACATGTGTATAAACCCCTGGGATTATTATAATCTCAGGGGTTTTTTATGCACAATCAATACAAATAAAACAACGAATCAATTTTATTATTACAAGATAATACTTTCTCTATAAGCTCCTCCATTATTTCTACTATCAATTTGAGAATCGCTGGCACATCAATCTATATCCTCTCTTATCCACTAAAAGAAAATTTTCAAAAAGTGTCCTAAATTTTATATCACCTTTTTCAAAAATAAGGTATAATAAATATAATATCAATTTTTAGAGCGGAGGATTATTATGCAGGGAAGAATTCATTCTTTAGAATCATTTGGAACCGTTGACGGCCCGGGCGTGCGCTATGTAGTGTTTGTGCAAGGTTGCCCTATGCGATGTGCGTACTGTCACAATCCAGACACATGGGAAATGAACGCAGGCACTCTTATGGAACCAGAAGAAATATTGGAAAATTATGAGCGCAACAAACCTTTTTACAATGGTGGTGGCATTACAGTGACTGGTGGCGAACCATTAATGCAAATTGACTTCTTGCTGGAACTCTTTACAATGGCACACGCACGTGGTATTCACACATGTCTTGATACTTCTGGTATCGCCTACAAAACAGATGGAAATCCTGATTGGCTTGCGAAGTTAGATAAGCTCTGCGAAGTGACAGACCTTGTAATGCTCGATATCAAGCATATTGACCCCGAGAAACATAAGGAACTTGTAATGCAGCCAAATGATGGCATTCTTGCATTTGCAGAATACCTTGACAGCAAAAATATTGAAATCTGGATTCGCCATGTTGTTGTGCCAGGGATTACAGATGATGCATCAGAGCTTCACAGACTAGGATATTTTATTGGAGGACTGAAAAATCTTAAAGCGCTCGATGTGTTGCCTTACCATACAATGGGTAAGAAAAAATATGATGAGCTTGGTATGAAATATCGCCTTGAGAATGTTCCAGAGATGGACAAGAGTAAAATCCCAGCGTTAAAACAGCATATACTAAATGGTATTCGTGAGCGGCGCGGACTGCCACCTCGGTAACATTGCCGATTTGTATTTATTCAGATACTTTACAATATTTTATGTATTTTACCTTGTATTTCGCGTCAATATATATTAAAATAAAAATGTTGACAGGTACTTGTCATTAGATGGTGAACTGTAACAATCCAGCACAAACTTTGTACTTAACTTTATATAATTATTGTTACATTGACTGGTGCGTTACAAAATAACGATTTGTCAGAAGGAGGATATTTATTATGGCATATCAGATTTCAGATGCATGTGTATCATGCGGCGCTTGTGAGTCACAATGCCCAGTTGGAGCAATCAGTATGGGAGACGGCAAGTTTGAAATCGATGCAGATAAGTGCATTGATTGTGGTTCTTGTGCAGGTGCATGCCCTACAGGTTCAATTGAGCAGGCATAACACTGTGCCAAAGAATTACAAACAACGATTTGCAAAATCGAATAGGACACCTATTAGCTTTGCTGATAATTTTCTTTTTGGTGTCTGTATACAGAAAAAGAGCCGCTTTTAGCTGCTCTTTTTCTATGTAAATAATTCTACTCTATTTTTGCTTCCACGGTTTTTCGGAAAAAATGAAACTCTTTTTTAACTTTGGGCTCTCCTTTATTTGCCTGCTTGTCCTTTGAACTGGGAAACAAAATTGTCTTTTCTTTATTTTTTTCCTTCTGTTTTCCATTTTTGCCACTGTATTGTCTAAGTAGCTCGTCAATCCGCTTATAATACTCCTCATTGCGTTTATCTTCTACCTCATGTCGACTGTTTACTCTCTCTTCGTCGCGTTCCTCCATCAGGCGAAACTGGTAGTCAAGCTCCTTACATAAATCACCCTTGACATTTTGTGTAATACGCTCAACTATATGGTCTTCCAATTCCTCATTGTTTGCAGCGACTGCATCCTTAATTAATTTCTGGAATAAATATTGTAAACGCATTGTCTGCTCCTTGGTCACCTCTTGTAACTGATTATCCTCTTCCGTTTTTGGCACTTCATCAAGTGATTTTATCTCCTTGATCTCAATCATATTGTTCATTTCACCTATACTCGTTTCGTCTAATTCGTTTACTTCCTCCTTGGGTCCATTCGCGTTGGTCTCGTGTCTTTTTCCAAAACGCTCATTCCATTTTGCATCATCAGAACTTTTTAGTGCTATCATTTTTGCATCTCCTAACCTTGATATTTTTGTCAATTGCTTTTGTGCAAATGGGTTATCTGCCCGCATATCCTCTCCTCCTTCATGCTCAGACCGCACTTGATCTAGTATGATTTTCACTGCTTTCAGTTGTAAACCCTGATCTTTGAGATTCTTTATCTCGATAAATCGATCAATATCTTCCTGCGTGTATATTCTGTGTCCCTGCTCATTTCGTCCAATAGAAAGTTCCAGCTCCTCCTCCCAGTATCTAAGAACATGTGTTTCCACACGAACTTCTTTTGCAGCTTCGTTAATCAAATACTTTTCCTTCCCCACTTTGAAAACTCCTTTCTTGTCGTAGATAATACAATAGTGTCGATAATATATGCAAAAAGAGGACCAGGTTTCCCTGTCCTCTTTCGTATTTTATGCACATGAACATTACAATAATTAATTACTGTTCACACTCTATCCAATTTAGGTAAAATTTTATTCATTAGAAGCAAACATTGACAATTTCTGTACAAAAATTATAAATTGTATCCATTTAGCGCTCAACTTTCATTACTTCTATCGATAAGTTAACCGTATTCTAATGAACTAAGTCCGCAAACTAACAAATACTTTGCAGTATATTATTACTTAACCAGATTAGAAAACTGCGTATAATCCGGCAGCCATGCAAGATTAATTGTACCAATCGCTCCATTTCTCTGCTTGGCAATAATGACCTCAGCCACATTTTTTAGTTCTGTATCCTTATTATAATAATCATCACGATATAAAAACATCACAACATCAGCATCCTGTTCAATGGCACCCGATTCTCTTAGATCAGAAAGCATTGGTCTATGATCTGGTCTCTGTTCTACTGCACGTGAAAGCTGTGAGAGTGCGATTACTGGCACATGAAGTTCTCGTGCCAACGCCTTTAGTGATCTTGATATATCAGAAATTTCCTGTTGTCTCGATTCCGTCTTTCCTGATCCTGTCATAAGTTGTAGATAGTCAATAATAATCATCTGTAGGTCATATTCTAGTTTAAATTTCCTACACTTAGAGCGAAGCTCACCAATACCAATCCCCGGTGTATCATCAATCAGAAGTCCTGACCTTCCGATTACATCAGCACTCTCTATCAAACGTTCCCACTCATCATCCTTCATATTTCCAGTTCTAATTGCCTGTGAATTTACTTTAGATTCCAAGGACAACAGACGATTTACCAACTGTTCTTTTGACATTTCCAATGAAAATATCACAACAGACTTATTGTTATAAAAGGCGACATGTTGTGCAATATTCAACACAAACGCAGTCTTACCCATTGAAGGCCGCGCTGCAATCAGTATTAAATCAGAAGGCTGCATACCGGCAGTTTTATAATCCAAATCTAAAAATCCTGTTGCAATTCCAGTTACCGCGCCTTTATTTTTCGATGCTTCCTCAATCAGGTTCATCGTATTCATAACAATCTGTCTAATTGGAACAAAATCCCCTCTATTACGCTTTTGTATAATATCAAATATACTTTTTTCAGAGGACTCTAAGATAGACTCTAAAGAATCTTTTTGAGTGTAACAACTATTCGCAATTTCCTCGTTGACGTGTATTAATTTTCTAAGAACCGCCTTCTCTCCCACAATTTGTACATAATGCTTAATATTTGCAGAAGTAGGTAACGCCGCCATTACATCTCTAATATACTCAAGACTGTATATTTCAGGTGGTGCTCCTTTTTCCTTAAGACGTTCTTGCAATGTCACAGGATCAACCGGCTTTGCCTCATCATTCAATTCTACCATAGCATCGAAAAGAATACCGTATTGCTTACCATAAAAATCTTCTCCACTAATCTGTTCACTTGCAATCGTAATCGCTTCCTTGTCCATTAACATGGAACCAATCACTGACTGTTCCGCCTCAATGCTATGTGGCAAGACTCTTTTTAAAACCGCTTCATCCATTTCTGGCATCGCTCAACCTCCTAAACACACGCAACGTGTACTTTAAGTTTTGCAGAAACCTTAGGATGCAGCTTCACTGTAACCTCATGAATCCCTGCTGTTTTAATCGGGTCACTAAGTTGTATTTTTTTCTTATCAATCTCTTTGCCATATTGATCTGATACTGATTTTGCAATTTCCTTAGACGACACGGAACCGAATGTCTTTCCTCCTTCACCGCCTTTAATTTCCATCTGAACAGTCATCTGTTCCATCTCTGCTGCCAACGCTTTTGCTGCCTCATATTGCTCTTTGGCAATCTTCTCCTCATTCTGTTTTTGAAGCTTTAATGTATTCATATTTGCGCCAGTTGCCTCTACTCCAAGCTTCTTTGGAATAATAAAATTCTTGGCATAGCCTTCCTTAAGCTCTACCAAATCTCCTTTTTTTCCTACGGATTTTACATCCTCCAACAATATTACTTTCATGCTACTTTTATCCTTTCTCGTTTTCCACACAGGAACCTGTTTTTGTAATCTAAATAGCGCCTTCTTCCAACATTAGATTTAATGTCTCCTTCACGACAAACACTGCCCGTTCTGGAGTCGTATCTGTCAACTGTGCCCCCGCAATATTCATATGGCCACCACCGCCAAGACGTTCCATAATAATCTGGACATTGACCTCATCAATCGACCGCGCTGAAATATAGATTTTTCCATTGTATTCTGTGACCACAAAGCTTGCCTTAATTCCATTAATGCCTAGCAATTCGTTCGCTGCTTGCGCCCCAATCTCCGTCGGACTTTCCAGCCCTTCTGCCGGGCAAATTCCCATAGCATAAGCATTTTTATAAATCTCAGCATTTCGGATTGTCTCTGCTTTTGCTTTGTACTCTAGTGCTCCATCCCGGAACATTTTCCTTACTCTGGTGACATCTGCCCCATATCGCCGCAAAAACGCTGCCGCCTCAAATGTCCTAACCCCTGTTTTTGCCGTAAAATTATTGGTGTCAACCATAATGCCCGAATACATGCAATCTGCCTCATTACTGCGTACTTTCACAGTACCTGCAATATACTGAAGCACCTCTGCTACCATTTCACAGGTACTTGACGCATAAGGTTCCACATAGGAAAGTGTTGCATTTTCAATCACCTCAGAACTTTGTCTATGATGGTCTAAAACAACCACTGTCTTACAACTTCTAATTAAATCTGGACACTCTGTAATGCTAGGTTTATTTACATCTACAACCACTAATACTGTACTGCTATCTGCGCTTTCCAGCGCTTCTGTACTGCCAATAATAAAATCCTCCTCATAGAGGTTTCTATCTCGGAAAAGCTCTGCAAGCGGCTTCACAGAACTTGTAATATCATTGATAACAATATGTGGTTTTCTGCCAAGTGCCCTTGCAATACAACTAATACCAACCGCTGCACCAAACGCATCGGCATCTGCCAATCGGTGTCCCATAATCAACACCTTATCTTTGCTTGTAATAATCTCCTGAAGCGCATTTGCCTTCACACGTGCCTTCACACGTGTATTTTTTTCAATCTGTTGGCTCTTTCCACCATAGTACACAATTGAATCTGGGGATTTAACAACTGCTTGGTCCCCACCACGCCCAAGCGCCAAGTCAATCGCAGTGCGCGCAAATTCTGCATTTTGTGCATATGTCGATGCATCAACCCCCACACCAATACTCACTGTCACTGCCATTTCATTTCCAATATTAACAGTCTTGACATCCTCTAGCAATTCAAATCGCGATTCCTTTAAGATTCCTAATGCTTTTTTTCGCATAATCACCAGGTACTTGTCCTTCTCGGTTTTTCGGACAATACCATCAATCGATGCAATATATTTATTAATCTTTCTGTCAATCAGCGCCATCAGCAAGGAACGTCTAACATCCTCCACACTCTCAAGCGCTTCATCATAATTATCAATATAAATCATTCCTACGACAACACTCTGATCGTCACATTCCTTTAACGCATGTTTCAGCGCCGTCTCATCAAAAAGATATCCTGCAATGAGAAAATTTTCATTTCCAGCATTCTCTACTACCTCTGCATTATCCAACACATCATCTATGGATATTCGCTTCATCTTAAAGACATATTCATGTCCCTCATAAGGAAGCTCCATTTCTGCCTCCCGCTCAAAGTTGAATTTTTCTTTTGTAATCGTAGAAAATACCGTGGTAATCGATTTACGATACCCCTTTTCCTTATGTATCACTTGATCAAAAGCTGCGTTCGTCCAGATAATTCTGCCTTCTTCATCCATAAGTACATGGGGCAACTCCAGATCCCGCAGCAGTGTTCGCTGAACCTGTCCATACTGCGTCGCAAAATTTATGAATTCATTCATAATCACTGGCTTATTCTTATATAATAGTATCGTCATCGTAATCAGATATACTAGCAGGAATCCAGAAATACAGATTCCCGCCTTTATATTTAGAAAATAAATTCCCACATTGACCAATGCCAGCAATATCCCCAGTATCAAGGTTGTTTGTAGATATGATTTCAGATGTCCCTTTAATTTCACTTTTTGCTTCATGTATGATACCTCCCGTAAATGCGTTTCGGGATGATTTTAATTACGCATATGATTAGTATATCATTATTTTAACAAAAGTTCCATAGCAGATTTTGTCTCTTAACGTCACAACAAGAATTTTTGTGCAGTAATACTAATGACATTTAATATTATTTCCACAATTTTCTCCATGTCCTCAATACATGCAAATTCATTCCTACCATGATGTCCCTCAGAACCAGTACATATATTTGGGCATAAAAGTCCATCGAAAGATAATCTTGCACCGTCTGTCCCACCTCGAATTGCAGAGATTCGAGGCGTAACTTTTGCCTGCTCCATCGCCTTAACCATATTGTCAACAATATCCATTCGCTTTTCAATCATTTCTCGCATATTATAATAATTATCAGACATTTTTACTTGAAATGTGCCAGCGCCATACTTTTTCTCCAATATTTCTGCTGTTTTTAAGAAGATTGCTTTGCGCTCCTCAAATTTTGTTCTATCGTGGTCTCGTATAATATATTGTGCTACAGCCTTCTCGACAGTTCCTTTCATACTGTCCATATGATAAAATCCTTCATATCCTTCTGTATTTTCAGGACATTCATCAGGAAGCATAGTGTAAAATTCATATGCAAGCTTAATTGCATTTTTCATAATATTCTTGGCATATCCTGGATGAACACTCTTTCCAGTAATTGTCAGAACTGCTCCCGCAGCGTAAAAACACTCATAACTCATATCTCCAAGCATTCCACCATCTACTGTATAAGCATAATCTGCGCCAAATCCTTCAATATCAAAAAATGCAACACCATTTCCAACTTCTTCGTCCGGCGTAAATCCAATACAGATTTTCCCATGCTTTATCTCTGGATGGGTCAACAGATACTCTGCTGCCGCCATAATCTCTGCAACGCCTGCCTTATCATCCCCGCCAAGCAAAGTATTCCCATCTGTAACAATCAGTCTCTTTCCTTTACAGTCTTTTAACATAGGAAATTCGGATACACGGGTAATAATATTTTTTTCCTGATTTAAAACAATATCATTTCCATCATAATTTTCAATGATTCTAGGATTTACATCCTTACCGCTTACTGCCGGCGAGGTATCCATATGTGCAATGAAACCAATTGCTGGTACCGTTTTATCCATATTAGAAGGTATCACTGCGTACACATAACAATGTTCCTTATCATATCGGACATCTTCTGCCCCCAGCATTGTTAGCTCCTGATACAACAGCTTTGCTAAACTTCTCTGCCTTTCTGTCGAAGGCACTTGCTCTGACGATTCCTCTGAAGACTGTGTATCAATCTTCACATACCTTAGAAAATTCTCTACCACTGCTGAATTTGCCATTTCTCGCTCCTTTACCTTCAATTTATTTTATATTCCACAATATTCTTCCCCTACTTATCGTTCCCCATACGCTGTTTTAATGGTATGCTTCCTCTATACAGGGTTGTGCACAAAAAAGACCAATGAATCCTGCTGCTGTTAACAGTTCATTGGTCTCTTATTCTTTGCAGCGCATCAACGATTAACAGAACATCGAAAGTTATACTGTTATCATCAATCGATTGTATATGGCATCAATGCAATATGACGAGCTCTCTTAATTGCTACAGTAAGTGCTCTTTGATGCTTTGCACAGTTTCCTGTAATACGTCTTGGAAGAATCTTACCTCTCTCTGATACATATCTTTTTAATTTTGCTGTATCCTTGTAATCAATTACATTATCCTTGCCACAAAATACGCAAACTTTTTTTCTTCTACGAATTCCGCCTCTTCTCTTCATCGGAGAATCAGCTTTTTCAGTTTTATTAAAAGCCATGATAAAGCCTCCTATCTATCAATCTTTTCAAAACAGATTCTTAGTTAAACGGCAGTTCCTCGTCAATTCCATCTGGGATATTCATAAAGCCATCCCCCGCAGACATAGGCGCTGCTGGCTGGCTATTGCCGCCGAAACCGCTTCCATAATTGCTGTTTCCATAACTGCCATCAGAATTGTTACCATTATTCTTGCTTTCCGCAAATTCCTGATCGTCAACAATAACCTCTGTCGTATATACCTTCACGCCATCCTTATTGGTATAGCTTCCAGTTTGAATCCGTCCAGATACAGCAACCTTTGTCCCCTTGCGGAAATATTTTTCTACAAACTCACCAGCTTTGCCAAATGCAACACAAGGAATAAAATCCGCTGTATTCTCATCATTGCCGCGATTATATCTCCTGTCTACTGCAAGCGTATATCTTGCGATTGCCATCTGGTTATCTCCCTGTGTATAACGCACTTCAGGGTCTCTTGTCAAACGTCCCATTAAAACTACTTTATTCATATATTCAGGTTCTCCATTAAGCACCCTGTACTAATATCTCAAATACAGATGCACACTCTATTTCTCGTCCTGTCTAACGCACAAATATCTAACAACATTCTCCATGAGACGGATTCTTGATTCTATCTCAGCTGGAACATTTGCTTCGCCATCAAACTGAATGAAGTAATAGAAAGCTTCTCTCATCTTGCGCACTTCATAAGCAAGTCTCTTCTTGCCCCACTCGTCCACGTTTGTGATTGTACCACCATGTTTTGTAACCATGTTCTTAACCTTCTCAACGGTGGCTGCTCTCTCATCGTCCTCAAGCTTTGCGCTGACAACAACGGCTAATTCATACTTGTTCATTTTGTTACCTCCTTTTGGTCTCTGGCCTCTTCTTTAGAAGAAGCAAGGATTTATATATCACGAACATTTATGATACTACATTTTTCCTAAATTTGCAAGTGTTTTATTATATTATTCTGATTTTTTTGTCAATCCTTTCGTGCTTTTCTCAACCTGGCGCCGCGAAAGCATCACCTGATGTTCACATCCTACGCATTTTAACCGAAAATCTGCACCCACACGCAAAATTTCCCACTCTTGACTTCCACAAGGATGCGGTTTTTTTAATTTTACAATATCACCGACTTTATAATCCAATCCCATATCTTATCTCACTTTTCACACAAAGATTTTTTATTCCCTTAAAACGCGCTTAAAATGCTTTCTGACAGTTATTTATTCCACTTTGTGGGACACTCAAATGGTAAGAATAATTTTCAAACACACTCTAAGTTAAGTTGTGAAAACACTTCTCCAATGCTTCCTGTAATGACCAGATTGGCCACAGTATCACGCTGTGTCGGTGTTTTATTTATCAACACAAGCTTATTCCCTTGATAATAGTCAATCAATCCTGCTGCTGGATATACTGCAAGCGACGTACCCCCAATAATTAGCATATCTGCATCACTGATTACACGCACTGCCTCCTGCAACGTATTCTGATCAAGCCCTTCCTCATATAATACCACATCAGGTTTGATTCTGCCACCACAGGTACAGGTCGGAATACCCGTACTGTTTACAATCTCTTGTACATCATAAAATTTATGGCACTTTTCGCAGTAGTTGCGCAGCACACTACCATGAAGTTCCAGCACTTTCTTGCTGCCTGCCGCTTGGTGCAATCCATCAATATTTTGTGTTACAACTGCAGTAAGCTTTCCCTGCGCTTCAAGTTTTGCCAACACTTTATGCGCAGTATTTGGCTCTGCACCAAGTAAAATCATCTTATCACGATAAAACCGAAAAAATTCGTCTGGTCTTTTGTTATAAAAAGTATGACTTAAAATTGTCTCTGGCGGATAGTCATATTTCTGGTTATAAAGTCCATCAACGCTGCGAAAATCTGGAATTCCGCTTTCTGTAGAAACCCCCGCTCCACCAAAAAAGACAATTTTACTGCTCTCGTCAATCATATGCTGTAATATTTCGATTTCTTTGCCCATGCAACTGCTCTCCTTCCATCCTAAAAAAACAATTCTCAAAATTATGTAGCAACTTCTAAATCATTTCCTATTCCATGTTTCGCAAAATCTACCATGTCTTAAATGAAATATTCAAATCCACATTGTTTGAGATACCATTTACTCTACCTTTCTCTGTATACTGCCAACAGCTTACATCATAAGGCATATACATATAGTCATCATAAAATGCATACCATTTTTCATAGTCATTTAACCTTGTCATATCGAGCAATCGAGTAAAACAAACAACATTTCCATAAATCATTGGTGTATAGCCTGCGTTCTTCACGGCCTCGCAAAAAGCAATTGTAATATCTGTGCGTTGCTCTTGGGTTAGCTTATCTGCACGTCCCTTCCCGCCAGAAATTCGCTCTACATCAAACACAATCGGACAGGAGACATTATAGTTAGCAAGATTTTGAATGACAAATGCTGCCTCCTCCTGCGCTTCCTCAACTGTAATTGCCTGCGTAAAAAAGTACACTCCAGCACCGACCCCTGCACTGTTTGCGCCTTTCATATTGGCATCAAAAAATTCATCTAATACAAGCTTTCCAGACTCATACCCTCTCAGTCCCAGTCGAATAAAAGCATATTCAATTCCTTCTTCCTTGACAGCTGCCCAATCAATATCACCTTGATATTTTGACACATCAATTCCCTTATGTGAAGTAACTGTCCCATTCTCAACATATTGCATAAGTCCCTCATCTGTCTTCTGAAAATTCTCAGCTAGAAGATTGTGTTTATTTACGCCTTCCAACACTGGTGCAAATACATATTCTTCCTCAAAACTGTAAATTAAATTTTCTGGAAAAAAAGAGCGCAACATCTTAAGCGGGCTTCCATCTTCTCCTGTCACAAGTGCTTTCATTCGTTCCTTAATAGATTGCTCTACTTCTGCCTCCTTCGACTGCATCAAAGTTGCAATTGTTGCAGCATCCGCATCCCCCAAGCTGTCCACACCAGCAGTTGCAGCCCCAGTAACCGATTCTGAAGAAGCAGATGTCTCCTGATTTGGCATACCTGGCTCTGGATTTTCAGTTGCCTTATTCTCCACATCTACTGATAATACAGGCACCGACTGATCTGTAAACACCAACTCTTTCTCCCCCCGAAGCTGACTAACTTCATCAACTTTTTGCACATACAATATTCCCATTGCTCCCGCAAAAGTCAATGAAATAATTGTCACAATAATCAACAATATAATAATACCATGTAACGCCCTAATCCGTTTTGTCTGCATTCTTTTCCTCCAACAATAGCGTTTCTCAATGAATCGCCTCAAAATTCCTACTCTTACAGTCTACACTAAATTAGAACGATATGCAAGAAAAGCGTTTATTGGATTTTTTGGTAACAATTAAATCTTGACAATCTATTTGAATTTTTACCATTTGCCATAAGAACATACGTTGCTCTGAATCGCTGCTCGTAACTCCACAAAACATCCACATGCTCTACACATACCTGATTCAAGGTAATCGCAGATCTTACATACAGACAGGCGCTCCTCATAGAGCGCCTGATTTGTTTTAATATTCTCATCCAATCTTTGAATATAGTCATATAGATTATCTATGTAGGCTTGCTTGTCCATTTCGCGCAGAAGACATTTTCGACAATGTGTTTTTCTTCCTACTTTTTTATTTTCTATTTCCAAGACTATCTCCTCCATGTATGCCGCTACAAAACAATTGTTTTATTTTATCCGAAACTGCACAACACTACATGCTGGTATTGTAAACATCACACTTCTGTCAGTAATCTTAAAATCCTTAAATTCGACTTCTTTTACATTGTTTGGATTCTCAAAAGTATTGTAAGCATCCATCTTATTGGTAACAATTGCTGCTGATACATCTTTTGGCTGAAGTTCCATAAACAAAACTTCCATCTCCTCACTGTCCGCAACAGATAGATTATTGAGTGTGATTGTCACAACACCCTCCTTATCGATAGAAACCGACTCATGAACATTGGGAACCATATAATCTTCTTCATCACCAATCTGCTTTGTACCCGCCAAATAACTTTCCACAAGTTCTGCATCCTGATGATACTTGTACATATGGAATACATGATAGGTTGGTGTAAGTAACATTTTGGGTCCATCTGTCAAAATCACTGCCTGCAGTACATTGATAAGCTGTGCAATATTTGCCATCTTCACGCGGTCACAATGTTTGTTGAATATATTTAGCGAAAGTCCTGCCACAAGCGCATCACGCATTGTATTTTGCTGATACAAAAATCCTGGATTTGTCCCTGGTTCACAAGTAAACCAAGTTCCCCACTCATCGCAAATCAGTCCAATTTTCTTTTCTGGATCGAACTTGTCCATAATTGTAGTGTGCATCTGAATCAATTCTTCTATATAAAGCGCCTTATATAATGTCTTGTACCATGTCTTCTCATCAAATATAGTAGCGCTTCCCTTCTTATCCCAACCTTCTGGATGCACATAGTAATGCATAGAAAGACCATCCATAAAACCATGTGCGTTTTCTGGCGCATTTTCGTAACAAGTCTTCAATACTTCCTCTGTCCAGTAGGTATCATCCACATTAGGTCCACCACAAACTTTGAAAATATGTTGGTCTTTTTTATAAGTGCGAACAAAAGTTTGATATCTTCTATAAAGATTTGCATAATATGCAGGCGTCATATTACCGCCACAACCCCAGTTTTCATTTCCAACTCCAAAATAATCAATTTTCCAGGGTTTCTCGCGTCCATTACTTTTCCTGAGATCAGCCATACGGGACACTCCATCAAATGTCATATATTCAACCCACTCTGACATTTCCTTCACAGTTCCACTCCCAACATTACCATTAATATAAGTCTTACAGCCTATCTGTTCACACAACTCAAAAAACTCATGTGTACCAAAACTGTTGTCTTCTGTCACATCGCCCCAATGTGTATTGACCATCTTT
>BLMC01000083.1 GCA_011959805.1 Lachnospiraceae bacterium
GTGAGAGGTTCAAATAAGATATGCGCAAATTTGTAAGGAGTACATTGATTAATTTGTGTGCATATAACAGAAAATCTGCGGTAAAAGCAGGGCAGGAGAAATTTCAAGAGGTCATTAAAACAGATAGGGGGAGTAAGTGATATGAAAAAACAGTGCTTATTGCTGACATCAGTTGTATGTGTTTTGTTGTCTTTCGGGTGTGGTAATTTTGCAAAGCAGAATAGTATTGCAAAAGAATTAGATGTACAAAAAGTAGAACTAATGGAAATAAAAGAATTAGAAACGCAACAAGAGACCATACAAAAATTTGATGAAAAGGAGTATGAGTATTATCTGACAAAAGAGGAATTGCTTACAGATATTGAGCAGGGAATTATTTTTCGTATCGATACTGCATTTCAGAAGCCAATGTGTCCAATCGTAACAGGGGGGAACTGGGCTTTTTATGTACATGAGAACAATGTAGTAAACTTAGAGATTTCTTATTCTAATTTGATTGCTACAAACGGGAAAAAATTTTATCCCTATAAGGAACAGGTTATTGTGGATGTGATATCACCAGAGGGAGATTGTGCCTATCATTTTGAGAAGTTAGGCGATGAAATTATGCAGGATACTTCTATTCAGAAACAGATTGCAGTCACCCCAGGAGAATGGACGCTGCAAATTAACTTTGCATACGAATGTGATGAAGCGCGGTCAAATTTTAAGGTATGTGCAGCCTACGAATCACCATCAGAAGAAGATATTTGTTGGCTAAGAGAAGCACGTATCGGAGAGAATGCTGCTAATACGAAAGGTACTATACAGGAAAATAACGTTGCCGATTTTGCGTTGACAGAGACAGGAAAGGAATTTCTGGAATATATTTGTAAGACAGTCAATGATTTTAACAGCAATGACAAGAAAGACGAGGCGTTTTGGAAGGACTTTTTATTTTTGGCATATACGGGGTTGTGGGAAGATGATGCAGAAATCATCAAAGTACCTCGCGACGATTTGGGATTTGATGAACCAGCAGTAAAAGTAAGTCTTGAGGACGTGCAGTCTTATGTAAGACTGGTTTTTGGGGAGGAGCTTCCTGATTTTAAGCCCTCATTTGAGGAGATGAAGAAGGGGCAGACATCGTTCTTTTATAAAGATGGATATTATTATATTGGCACTTCAGATTTTCCAGATTATCAATATTACTTTGTAGATTGCACTGTCTACGAGGGAGAGGGTGGTATTTATGCAGTTGCGGAGTATAATATTGATTTTGAAGGAGAAAGCAATGTAGGAGTGGTGCGACTCACACTTATTCCAGCAGACAATGCAAATGGATTTGTAGTTATTGCAAAAGAGGAAGTGCTATCTTAGCGAGAGAAGATTTCTCTCTTAGTCAGAGAAGACGTTTACTTTTCTAAATGGTTTTGCTTTTAAGAAAGAACTGTGTGATTGAAAGCTTTCAAAGAATGAGGAATTAGTGTGAAAAATCGTTCTAAGGCAGCAAAAAACACTGCCTAAGAACGATTAAATTTCACACAGGAAAAACGCAAAGGACAGCGTTTTTCATTTCTATTTGAGCCGCCCAAAGGCGGCATGGGGGGTTATATGAAAAGAAAAGTTAGAACAATCTCAGTAAATCAACAAAAGTTTGTATGGTGGTATACGATTGATAATCATATCACAAAAGTATATTTGTCCCCATTTGAGGATAAAACTTCAAAAGTAATTGTTGTTTTCCCAGATGTAATTCCCAGTCTTTATGGCCAATATAACGAAAGTATTGTTGTGTCTTATGGTAATGAGAATGAGAGTATTGCCGTGTCCAAGGAAAACTATGTTTGTTTGGCATTGGTGCATGGTTTTGAGCTGTACAATGAGAGTATTGTAATATCCAAAGAGAAAACAGAATGCTGTATCAAGATTGTTGCGCCCAAAATGGCAGGGTTTTTGTTGGATTATTTCACAAAACAAAAGAATATGTTTGTGACGCGCAAAAGTATTGTGCTAAACGGATATGATTTGTTTTCACAGATGGGCTATCATATTATTGAGATAAAAAAAGGGTTGTGTTGGTAAATTTATTGTGTATAAAGACGAAACGATAGGGAGGATATTGTGTATGGAACGCTGTGCATGGTGCATGTGTAATGAGAAAATGATGCGATATCATGATGAGGAATGGGGCGTACCATTGCATGATGATAGAAAACAGTTTGCTTTTTTGATGATGGAAGTAATGCAGTGCGGTTTAAACTGGAATATGATGATTCAGAAAAGAGAAATATTTGAGAAATGCTTTGATGGCTTTGACTATCAAAAGGTAGCACAATATACCGAGAAGGATATCCAAAGAATTATGGAAACCGATGGAATGATTCAGTCGCGCAGAAAAATCGAAGCAATTATTCATAATGCAGAGTGCTTTTTAAAAATTCGTGTGGAGTTTGGGACATTTAGCGCATATTTATGGCGATTTTCAAAGGGAAAAATAATTTTGTATATGGGACATCAGAAAGGAAATTTGCCGGCAAGAAATGGACTTTCCGATATAATTAGTAAGGACTTAAAAAAGAGGGGATTCAAATATCTTGGGTCAGTGACAGTATATTCTCATTTACAGGCATGTGGTATGATTAATGACCATGTAGAGGAATGTTTTCGATACAAAGAAGTTTTAGCAGGAGCTGAGACTGTTAGAAAGAGAAGGGATAACGAATGATACGAGTGTGAAAAATAAGATTGACAAAGAAAAATATTGTGATACAATTTATTCTAACAATTACAGACAAAAAGCATTGACGAGGAGGAGTACATACTATTCTGATGAACAGAGAGAAAGTGGCTGGTGAAAACTTTCGTGATGGTAGTGTGGAAGTAGCCTTTGAGCTTTGAATTGAACAGAAAATTCCAAATAGAAAATTCTAAGTAGACTTCAACGGAGATTCCCACCGTTATCAGGGGAAGCGATATCGGAATGAGTACATTCGTGTGAAATTAAAATTTCACACATCCTGATTTGAGTGCCCGCAAAAGCGAGCAGATGGGAGTTCGTGTGTTACATTCCCGCATCGTATAGAGCGCAGAAATTTTTCTGAATTTAGGTGGTACCACGGACATGTTAGTTCGCCCTAAGCATATTTGCTTAGGGCGTTTTTTGTCTGTTTTGTAAATTCAAGAATGTCATTGGCATTTTTGTTGCGTGTGTATTCGTTTTGTTAATATCTACCAATTCACACGCTTGCAATAATTTACTTCCGCGAGCAATGAGCGAAACAGACATTTGCGAATGCCGCGAGATTGTTAATTTACAGGAGGTATCCACATGGATAAAAAGTATGATTTTCAGGAAACAGAGAAAAAACTAGAAAAATTTTGGGAAGAACATGAAATTTACAATTATCAAAAGGGGGAGAAAATATTTTCTATTGACACACCGCCGCCAACAGTCAGCGGAAAATTGCATATTGGTCATATATTTTCCTATACACAAGCAGAGATGATTGCGCGATTCAAGCGAATGCAGGGATATCAAGTATTTTATCCTTTTGGCTTTGATGATAATGGTCTACCCACAGAACGTTTGGTTGAACGAGAGGAAAATATCCATGCCAATATGTTGTCGCGCAGTGAATTTCGAGCAAAGTGTATTAATACAATCGCTAAGTATGAAAAGGAATTTAAATGCCTTTGGAAGCGGTTGGGATTTAGTGTAGATTGGACACTACAATATCAAACCATATCAGATTTGTCCCAGAAAATATCGCAGAAATCATTTATTGAACTGGCAAAAAATAAGAAAGCCTATATGCGAGAGTCTCCTGTGTTATGGTGTACTGAGTGTCGCACTTCCATCGCGCAGGCTGAATTGGAAACAAAGGAATGTGACACTGCATTCAATTATCTAAAGTTTACTACGCCGCTGGGAAATTTGTTGATTGCTACTACAAGGCCAGAACTACTTGCCGGTTGTGTATGTATCTTTGTACATCCAGATGATGCGCGATGGAATTCATATATTGGTACAAAGGCATGTGTGCCATTATATAATTTTGAGATTCCAGTTTTGGCCGATGAAACAGTATCTATCGAAAAGGGAACAGGTGCAGTAATGTGTGCGACTTTTGGCGATATGACGGATGTCGAGTGGTGTCACAAGCATAGCCTTCCATACAAAAAGATAATCCTTTCTGACGGAACAATACAAGAAGATGTGGCGTTGATTGGTGGAATGACCGTTACAGAAGCGCGCGCATATATTATAAAATGCTTGTGCGAAAAAGAGCTTCTTGTTAAGCAGGAGACCATTCAACATATAATTGCCATCCATGAGCGATGCGGAACATCGGTTGAACTGATACCATCAAGACAGTGGTATATTGATGTGCTCAAAGACAAAGAAAAATATCTCAAGGCGGCTGATGAAATCAACTGGCATCCTACTCATATGAAAAGTCGGTATAAATTATGGGTCGAGAATTTAAAGTGGGATTGGTGTATCTCAAGACAGCGCTATTTTGGAGTGCCATTTCCTGTTTGGTATTGCAGAGATTGTAAAAAACCTATTTTTGCTGTGGAGGAGCAGTTGCCAGTCAATCCAATAGAAAGTCAACCATTACAGCCCTGTGAATGTGGGTGCAATGTGTTTACTCCTGAAGATGCGGTTTTTGATACATGGGCAACATCTTCTGTTACGCCTCTCATTAACGCTAGATATGGCGAAAACAATGATATTTCCAATGAAATTCTTCCGATGGGAATGCGAAGCCAAGCACATGAAATCATTCGCACATGGGCGTTTTACTCGATTGTTAAGAGCCTGTATCACACTGGAAAAATACCTTGGAAAGATATTATGATTAGCGGTTTTGTACTGGCAAAACCCGGTGAGAAAATTAGCAAATCAAAAAAGAATAGCGCTGATACTCCTATCGAATTGATTGAGAAGCATTCGGCTGATGCAATTCGCTATTGGGCAGCCAACGGCAAGCTTGGAACAGATACTTTTTTTAGTGAAGACGAACTAAAAATTTCAAAAAGATTGATACAAAAGCTCTATAATGCCGCAAAATTTGCGATTTTACAATTAGATAATTTTATAAAACCAAAAGCGTATAATGAATCTATCTTGCTTCCAGTTGATAGATGGATTTTGCAGAGAGTAAATGAAACTACTTTAAAGGCGATAGCGCTGTTAAATGATTATGAAATTGGTCAGGCAAGACATGAAATAGACAACCTATTTTGGAAAGATTTTTGTGATTATTATATTGAGATTGTAAAAGAGCGATTATATCAACCCAAAAAGCATGGAACGCAACAACAGTATTCAGGACAAATAGCAATTTACTATAGTTTGCTGGGGATTCTCAAATTGTATGCCATCTATATGCCTTACATTACTGAATATATTTATCAAGATTTTTATCGGAAATATGAGAAGGAAATTTCATTGCATCAGACGTTGTGGGAGATACGAAAAAAAGAACAAAATTATATTGAATTTGGCGAACATCTAAAGGAAGTGATAGCCAGAGTGCGCAAAGATAAGGCTGAAAAGCAAATGTCCATAAAAGAACCAATTTTAGAAGTGGTCATTACTTGCCCAAAACGATTTCGAGATTTTTACAGAAAATCTGAGAAGGATATCAAAGCTTGTACAGGCGCAGAGCGGATTATAATTCGCAATTAGAAAGTGCTTGAAACGTAGTTATGATGCAATTTTGATGCTTTCTTATCATATAATGCAAGTCAACAACCTTTAGACTATGCTTGCAACAGAGCAGGAGGCTATATCTTCCTATAATATAAGTCAATAATCCCGCCGCAACAAGCTGACAAGCATCAAATTTGCAATGCAGCAAGCTACGAGATTACGACATTCGCCCAATGTTGGCTTTGCAGTTGTCTGTCTTATTGCTTGCGAAAGCAAACCGAAATCATGGAAATTTCCTATTGTGCAAAGCTGTCAGAACGCTTGTTTTAACATAAGTTTATACAAGCGTTCTATTAAATTGGGAATGGTATCTGTAGAAAAGTTTTGTGGAGAATACTTATGGACGTTTTAATAAAAATATTATTTATTATATTACTAAATATTTTTGCAGAGAAAGGATTTCATTTGGATTTGAATGTCCAATCTCAAGAAGAAAACAGAATTTCGACTGCCGCACTAATACAAGTTGTAACGCCATTACAGACAATTGGAAATACGCTTTATTATGGTGATATTGTTATTAAGTTGCCAGATGGTATAACTGCCGAATGGAAAGACCCGAGTTTAGATAATCAGTTCGCAGGAGATGTGATTGACTTAAAAGGAATGGACAATGCTGATGTTCCTTTAGCGCCAAGATTGTGGATTACACATTATAGAGCACAATGTGCAAATGAAACAGAATTGATAGGGGCCTTACTAGAACAGTTGCCGGGTATAACATTACGTTTGTGGTATTGGAATTTTGTGGACGATGTGAAATTTTTTACTTATTCCAATAAAGAGAAAGCTGGTTATATACTACTGTATAAAAACGAGATATACTTTGTAGAGGAATTAATGTATGAAGGGAAGTATATTTTTAAAGAATGGGTGAACAACCATGCAGTTACGTGGAAGGACAAATTTGAGTATGTTGGAGATACAAAAAATAATGAGAACATTATTTTGCTTAACACACTTCAACTAGGGGAGGATTCCTTTCTTGTCTTGCGATATACAGACCAAGATGGTAGGAGATGGATTAAATTGTTTTGTGATAAAGAGCCAAGTAAGGTTTGGCAAGAAATTGAGATTGCACCAATTGAAAAGCCTCATGATGAAGTGATTACATATAACGATTATAATTTTGATGGATATTTGGATATGAATATTTCAGCAGAAATAATTTACTTGTGGAAACCTGATACAAAACAGTATGAGGCGACACAAGTTCCATCTGAGTTTTTACAATTACAAAGTAAAGCATATTTTTTAGACACAGAAGTTATTTGGGGATATAAGCATATTTCTGTAGAATCAGGATATCAAAACAATTATGATGAGATAGAGACTCTTTGGAAATGGACAGAAGATAGACTGGTCAAAAAACGTGCGTGCAAAGCACAAATACGCGGAGAAAGTGTACAAATTTCTGCGTTTGAAAATACTTCTGACAATAAAATATTTGATAGCAATTTCACATTGGAACAATATCAAGAGAGCGATGAAACAGTACAGAAACTTTATCAAGAATTTTATGAAAATATGGTGCCCGCAGAAACATTTACTCATGTACATACTGTAAAATATGACAAGAAAGATATTGTTGCTATTCCGCAGGAATTGTTGGATTTGGTGGCAGATGCCATGCTAAGTGGCACAGAAGTTGAAACGTTAAAACCGATGTTAAATGATAGAGTGTTGTCAGACGAGGAGATTTTATCGATTGCAGAAAATAATATTGATTTGCGTCAGACGGTTATAGATAAGACTTGGAGAAATCCATATATTATGGTAATGACAGATGGCGACAATGATGGTGTGATGGATATTATTGCAAGGGAAAGTTACGGCGGAAGTGATGGCTCAGCAGAGTTCGTTTTTTATCAAGGTCAGGAAAATGGTACTTTTCAGCGGACAGATGCATTTCCCTCTATGCAGGAGGAGTTTGGCACGTTATTATATAAAGATAAAAACTATCTATTTCGCACTCTTTTTGACTATAATAAAAAAATTTATAATGGTCTTAGTATTAGCTATTATATAGATGGAAAACGTGTGGAGGAAGCAGTTCTTATGTTGGTTCCAAAAAACTATAAGACAATACTGACAGAATGTACTCAGCAAGAATATAAGTCTTATGCAGAACAGATTGCAATGGAAAGTTTTCTATATAAAATATATTTGCAAGAGGAAGGTAGCATCATAGGAAACAGTGAGCAAAAGTTAGTCGATTATGGCAAATATCAATGTGATTTAAACAATGATGGTGTGATAGATACCTATCGAAAGGAATTGTGGGAGCCAAGTAGCATTTATATCTGTGAATACCTTTATTTCGATGGTGATGGAAAAGCGATAGTACCAGTGAAGGAAGCGCTTGATTCTTTGGATGGAACACCAATTATGATGTGGGTAGATTTGGTTGAGGATAAAAATATTATCAATGTAATGGCACAGACAGGTCTTGAGGAGTTTACAATTACGGGTTTTATAGTCAATGATTTGGACTATGAAAAATTATATGAAGTTTGCGTGGATGTAACTTATACAATCGATATAAAGGGAACAAGAATGTAATATTTGATTAAAACACAATTTGGAATTATTGATAATTTTGATAAATCGAAAACCCTATGCTTAATAGAACAAGAGCAACTTATAAAAGCGAATTATTGATAATTCTGATAAATTGAAAATAGGAGATAGTTATATAAAACGCAAAGTGGCTAAATTCCTTATGTAGTTGTGTGTATTGATGATAGTAAATGGCAACAATATTTGCCATTTACTATCATTTCATAAATAAAAGATTTAATTGGAGAACGAGGGACAAGAAAAGAAACAGTAATTTGCACAATATTGTTGATTATTCTAAAGCGTCCTTCTTACTATCTCCAAAAGGTTCTTCAAGTAACTTTGCTACTTCCGCATCAGTCATATAGGCAACGCCTGTGATTTCATCATTTTCGTTGCGAATAATCTTGATATTGATTCTTCCTTTCGGGTTCATATTCAGTGTGCAAAAGGACTTGTTGGACCGGAGGTCTAAAAAGATATTGACAAGCTGTTCTTGATAATAATAATCTTTGCCATTCATTGTAACACCGACTGCCTGGTACTTTTCCGTTTGTGCTTCTGCCCACTTTCTATCTTGCAGACTGTCAAAGTCATTATCCTGATCAAGTCGATTAAAGAGCATAGATTGAAAGTCCCATCTGTCATCTTTTAGTGCTCTGTCTAACCAAGATTTCAGTTGTGTTTCGTTCATAGAGTCTGCTAAACATGAGAAAAATGCGATTTCCTCATCAATATATGCTTTCTCAGCAAAGTCGGCAAACAAAGAGGAATCTATGTCAAGTCCATGTGTGGCAACAGAGAAGAAGGCAATATTATCGTCTGCATAAAGTTTTTCGAGCCACTTTTTTTGTGAACTTTTATCTAGTTGGGAAAAAGTTATCTCAAATAGCGGCAAGCTGTCAGCCATATAGTACCATTCCACCAAGGAAGCATAATCTGTAGTATGTGTGTTGGTTTCTTCAGGTGTAGAAATTTGGTTTCCAGATACCAAAGAATTACTAGAGGGCTGATTGGATGCGGCAGCAGTGGAGTAAACACCAATGAAGGCTGTACCTAGAATAATGCACAGTGTCAGCACCCCTGTTAAAAGCTGCATTGTTTTCGACTTTCTTTTGAAATTCATAATTGCACCTAACCTTTCTTTAAATAGTTGTTTATTTTCGTGTAAAGTGACAGCTCCAAGATTTTCTTTGTATTTCCCTACTGCTGCCATCGCGTCAAGTAAAGTTTTTCCATAATTCTGCGCATTGTCGCATCCTATTTGAATAAGAACAGCTTCATCGCAAGAAAATTCGCAAGCTTTTGTAATTTCATGGCTCATAAAATGCACAAGAGGATTAAACCAATGAAGACAGACCGTAACTTGCACCAACCATTTGTAAAACATATCTCCCCGTTTGTAGTGTGTGAGTTCATGCAAAACGATATATTGGAAATCCTTTTCAGAAATATCTATACTCGGCAGTACAATACATGGATGGAAAAAGCCAATCAACAGTGGAGAGGAAACGAGTGGATTAACACATAGTTCTATTGGCTTAATAATGCCTGCCTGTTTTGCAATGATAGAAAGCTGGTCTAAAATTCTAATATCAGAAATCGGGGTTAAACTAGCTTTAATATATTGTATAAAGCTCTGATAAATTGTTATTTTCCGTATTATTAGACCAAGTGCAGTTATCAGCCAAATCAACCACATTTGATGAATTAACAGTATCCAAATGTCTTGAAGCGAATGGACTGTTGACGAATTTTGTATTGGGTTATTTACATTTTTATTGTCTGATTCTATTACAATAGCAGAAGTAAGATTCTCTCTCGGAATGTTTGGGGTAGACTGTTGTTGTGGCAAAGGTGTCATCTGCGTAATTGTCTGATCGACAAGTTGATACAGCTTTCCCAACAGGTTTACTTCTAGTCTGAATGGAAGCAGCAGCCGCAAAATAACAACAAGCCAAATGTAATATTGCCACTGTCGACTGATTTTGTTCTTTATAAAACTTTTTCCAAAAAGCAATATCAAGATAAGCAAACTGCCAGAAAAAGACATAGACAAGAAAATTTTCAAGACTACATTCATTGTTATTCTTTTCCTTTCTCCAGCATCTTTTTCAAGTCTTCATATTCTTCGTCTGTTAATAAATCACCTAGAATCAGATTAGAGACCAAACCTTTTGCGTTACCCTCATAGATTTTATTCAGAAAATTTTTTGTTTGTACTGTCTGATACTCCGCTTCTGACACAAGCGTGGTATATTCGTTGTGACGTCCAATTTTCTTAGCGCTTAAAAAACCCTTATTTATCAGCCGCGACAGGAGTACAATCAAAGTATTTTTTTGACATGGTTTGCCTCGGGCTGAAAGCCCGTCCATAATATAGGAAAACAGTGTCACCTTCTCTGGATTTCCCCACACGATTTTCATAATTTCAAGTTCGGCATCGGATATTTGTTGTACCATATTTTCCGCCTCCTTAATGTATAACATAATGTTGACAATAAAAGTATAACACTGTGTCGTCCTTTCTGTCAAGCAAGTTTCTTCCAAGTTACAATATTAAAGAACATTGCCGTTACAATTCACACCCAACATTATGGCATGGATTCACACTCACACCAGAGTTCGTATTCCTTTAAGATAATTTGGTGTGAATTGCAATAATCGACGCACCAAATGTCACAAAGCAGGCGCTTGGGCGTTGGCTCTTATACCATATAGCAAGTATATGGGGTTCGTGTGAAATTTTAATTTCACCTATCTTGATTTGAGTGCCGCAAAAGCGGGCAGATGGGAATTCGTGTGAAATTTTAATTCACTTATCCTGAAGCGGGCAGATGGGAGTTCGTGTGAAAAGTAACACGTTGCCAGAATAGACACAATCACTGTTGATAGATTGATACCATCGTACAAGGCCGTGATATGCAATAATACTTATTGATATTAATTACAACAACGAAATAGTTATTATTAAAAACGTGCATATTTCACTGCTGGGAGTTCTTATTCTACAATTTTAAAAATTTTCTAGGGAGGCAGTTACGGTTATACTTATATATTCCTTATTTTCATGTATCTGCACAAGCTATTCTAAATCATGCATCACCCACAGTATCCTTGTATTAATGTAATAAAATGAACTTTTTGAAAAAATATTTTAAGATAAGAAATTTATTGTTAAATAATCATTTGATATTATGAAATTTTCCATATAAAAAAGCAGGAAATATTAAGAACCTGCTTTTTTATGCACAGACCCGTGCAGAGGAAATAAGCCGCTCAAGCGGCGCACGGGTCGCGCGGCGAGTAGGGAGAAGATAAACCTTCTTCCCTACTCGATTGCACAGACCCATATAGAAGAAATAAGCCACTAAAGTAGTGCATGGGGCGTGCGAGAGTAGGGCGAAGATAAATCTTCTCTACTATAAAATTATAGTCATTTATACTGGTTGTAAATCGTTTGCCAAAGTTTCTACTATGTGTAATGGCAAATTCAAATCCTCTGAGATTTCTTCTTTAGTTAACTTTCCCCTTTCTAGCATACGCTTTGCTGCTTCTATTTTCTCGTAATTTACAATTTCTTCCATAATCTTACTCATAATTTTCCGTCCCTCCTTATCTTTCTTGAAATATCTTGCTCTGTCTGCCAGTTCTTTATAATTCATCTCGTCAGGATTTGTACAGCTTAAATCTTGCATTAACCGCCCAAGAGGTGTATCATCTTTAATCTCTCCATTTACATAGATGATATGTGCTTTATCATCAAATAATTTTCCGTTTTCTTTGATTGTTCTTTCAATATGATAAATAGGAAGATTTCCTTTAAGTACATCATTTTCTGTAATAAATATTACATAAGTTTCAGGAAGCAGTTCTGTGTCATCTCCTGGAAGGATTGCATTGGCATCTATTAAACTGCTGTTGTATCTTGCGCGTTTTGGTTTGGATCCACTGTCAGCTTTTTGCATTTCGACGTCATACTGTTTCTTTTCCAAGTCTATTGTTTTTATATCCATTCTAATAGAACGTCCTTGTAGATTTTTTATGACAGATTGTACTTGCACATCTTTTACCACTAAAGTGTTATCATTCATAATAATACGCAACATTAGCTCTATACCTGTGGGATAATCTTCCAAACATTTTGTCATAAATTCGTCATCAAAATAACACATCTCTTGTATGCGATTCAAAATATATTGTCTGTTCTTTTCCCTGTTTTGTTCATTTGCCATTTTCATTCACCTGTCCTTTGTATTGTCTTTTGGCACAAAACAGTCCTGTGCCATTATCGTAACATAAAAATCCTGTTCTTTCAAATAAAATTCTTTTATCCCATTTTTGCTGTACTAGTACAACAAACAATAAATAACTCATAGCTTTACGTCTACGTTATTTATTGATAATACGTTGATAAAGCAATACAAATATTATGAGTTGCTTTATGAATGATGTACTAGTTACTGTTCACTCGTTATCAAAGTAGTGAAAAACGTGCGCCAAAATGCTTGTACTTTAGCATTTTGTGTGTAAAAGTTGTTACTGTTTACGCCTTCATTGTATAAAATTGTATCAGAATCAGCAGGGTCGTGAACAGCAGCCTCCCCTATTTTACAGGAACACATTTTACTGATGTTGTAATACACTCAACACTGATTTGATAAATTACATTATATTCCATATTTTCACTTGATGCATTGGACGGTTTATCCAAAAAACAGAGAGCTTTATACTTCCTGCTTTCTTCCCATGACTTTACAATAAATCACCGCCACCACGGTACTGAAAAACGTCGCCACGATTGCAGGTGCAATCACCGCCGCCGGATTGGTACTTCCGTATTGGCTACAGTAGGCGATAATATTCACTGGTATTAGCTGCAATGACGATATATATTCATCACAAGAAATGTACACATCTCATTGCTGGCCGTTCTTACTCTAAAATTTTGTACACCACCTAGAGAGCTTGTCGTATCCACAAATTCACTATTCCCGCGCGCCCTCTCTAGCTCCTCCAGATCGCTCATCGCCCGAAGTCCCCCTTGAGTCAAGATAGTGACGCGTACTTTTTGAAAAAAATAATAAAACAGGACATTTTTTGTTATTCTTGTTTGATGATAACGTCACACTATTACCACTTCTTTTATACAAAAAAGCAGGATACTTTAATTTTAAGGACTCCTGCTTTCATAAAACACTTTGTTTCATAAATGTATTGACGCACTTATGCCTTTTTCTTACGATTTCTCTGTACCACAGCACTCTTAAACGCCTTCATCATAGCTGGTGAAAGTTCTTCGCAATCCTCATCAAATACAATAGGATTGTTTTTTGCGTCCTCAATTTCTTTCAACTGTTCTTCGGTAGGCTTTTGCCCACTGTCAATAATGAATGTCTTGGTCATAATACAGGCTCCTTTCCGCATTTGTTGCAAGTCTGGCTGAGATCAATCGAATTGTATCTTTTCTTTCTGTAAATACCACAAATAAGACATCACCAACCTTGCCTATTGCAATATACCGATCTTCATCAATACTATGTTCAAAATCAAACATTTCAATATAATATGGATCATCAAAAACATATGCTGCTGTTTCAAAAGAAATCTTATGTTTTTCCTTGTTTATGGTATTTTTATCTTCATCCCATTCAAATTTCATGTCTGCTGTCCTTCTTATCTATTTATATGGATAGTATAGCATCAATTAATAAGTACATCAATCACATTTTCTCCCCATGACTTTACAATAAACCACCGCCACCACGGTACTGAAAAACGTTGCTACAATCGCGGGAGCAATGACTGCTGCCGGATTGGTACTTCCGTATTGACTACGATAGGCGATAATATTCACTGGTATTAGCTGCAATGACGATATATTCATCACAAGAAATGTGCACATCTCATTGCTGGCCGTCCTTGCCCTAAAATTTTGCACACCACCTAGAGAGCCCGTCGTATCCACAAATTCACTATTTCCGCGCTCCCTCTCCAGCTCCTCCAGATCGCTCATCGCCCGAAGTCCAGCGGGTGTTGCAGCCCAGCCAAGCCCCAATATATTTGCTACAAAATTTGCGGACAAAGAATCCCACGCCCTGTGCCCTTTTGGTATTCTTGGAAATAGAAAATGCATCAATGGCGAGATTAATTTTGTAAGTCCTGCAATAACGCCTGATTCCTCGGCTACTTCCATCAGTCCTGTCCAAAATGCAACAATCCCAAGCATAGAAATGCCAAGTGTTACAGCCTCTTTGGAAGATTGCAAAACAGCATCTGTCACTGTCTGCATGTTACCTGTTATTACGCCGAAGATGATACCTATAATTAACATACAACCCCAGATATAATTCATCATAGTTTATTTTACCAATTGTTCTAATATTGTTCTATTTTATGTATTTGCTAAAAAAGATATGCAATATGGTATTTGTAAGATTCATTTTGACTTGTTGTACAACAGTTTAGATAATTCGTTGAACTGTTATGTATTCAGCTATTAGAAAATGCTTTACAATGAGCTAAATATCTACAATTATCAATTTCCATATGGTCAGTGTGAAATTAAAATTTCACACCTCCTGATTT
>BLMC01000084.1 GCA_011959805.1 Lachnospiraceae bacterium
TTGTTCTTCTGTATTTTCCGATATAAAGATATGATGAATACCGATTGTGCGAAATCCATTGCTTGGAAAAGTATATGCGTGAATTTTTAAAAGAATTTAATGATAAATGGAATGGATAATACAGAAGGGTGGTATATATGATTAGAGAAATCTTGAAGGATGATTTAGACGGTTTATTAAGATTGTATATGCAGCTACATGATAATCCTATGCCAGAAAAAACGGCTGAACTATTACAGATTTGGGATAATATTTTTCAGGATAAAAATCATCATGTGATTGTTGCTGAAGAAAATGGAGAAATCGTATCTTCCTGTGTTTGCGTCATCATTCCCAATATGACTCACAACCAACAGCCATATGCTTTTATCGAAAATGTGATAACAGGTGAAAAGTTCAGAAAAAGAGGACTGGCAACGCAATGTCTGAATTTTGCAAAAGAGATTGCCCGAAAAGAAAACTGCTATAAAATGATGCTGCTTACAGGTTCTAAGAAAGAAAGTACATTGGATTTTTACAGAAAGGCAGGGTACAACAGTGACGATAAAACAGCATTTATTCAATGGATATAGCATGGCTGAGGGAACATATGACTTGTATTTCGCAATGCAAAATTTAAATCGGACAACTATAAAGTATGCTGCTGACATGATTAAAGTCGGGATGAATCTAGCGGATGTTAAAGCATTATGTGAAAATTATTTATTGGAAAATGGCGCGGATTTATTTTGGTATTGGGACGTTGGCGCTTTTGTTTTTGCCGGAGATGAAACTGCTGTTTCTGTATCAGGCAAAGATTATAAAGTGCCGGATAAAACCATACAAAAAAATGATATTATCACGATTGATTTAAGTCCTCAAAAGAATAACATCTGGGGAGATTATGCAAGAACGCTTGTATTTGAGAATGGCGTTTTATGTGATGAAACTGATAACATAAAAAATGACGAGTGGCGGAGAGGATTGCAGATGGAAGAATATCTGCATAAAACTCTAATTGATGTAGCAACGCCGGATATGACATTTGAAGAATTATACTATTTCATGAATGATTTGATTGTGAAAAAAGGATTTCTTAACTTGGATTTTCTTGGAAACCTTGGACATTCCATTGTGAAACATAAAAATGACAGGATATATACTGAAAAAGGAAACCTTAAAAGATTATCAGATGTTGAAATGTTTACCTTTGAACCACACATCAGTATTCCTGATTCCCAATATGGATATAAGAGAGAAGATATCTATTATTTTGATAACAGTAAGTTAATAAAATTATAAACCGCATAGATGAAAGGATTTTATATGGGAAAACTAAATGTTGATGGAACGGAAATACAAGTCTTACAGATTGAGGAAGATGATTATATCTCTTTAACCGATATGGTAAGAAAAATTGACAACGGATCTGCCCTGATAGAAAAATGACTACGTAACAAGAATACAATAGAATTTCTTGGCATATAGAAAGAAATGTATAATGCAGACTTCAATGCTGCCACCTATGCAGAAATCATGTTGGAGGCAAGATTAAACTGTTTTATTATGTCGGTTAAGCAATGGGTATCCCGCACAAATTCAAAAGGGATTGTAACAAAAGTGGGACGATATGGCAGTACATACGTATATAAAGAGATTGCGTTTAAATTTGCAAGCTCGGGGTCTGCACAATTCAAATTATACCTTATCAAGGAATTTGAACGGCTAAAAAAAGAAGAACAAGCTTTACTTGGATGGAGCGCCAAGAGAGAATTGGCAAAAATTAACTACCAGATACATACAGATGCCATTAAGGTTAATCTTATTCCACCGGAACTTACGCCACAGCAAATCTCTATTATTTACGCATCTGAAGCTGATGTGCTGAATACGACATTATTTGGGATGACAGCTAAACAGTGCCGAGATAAGAACCCAGATAAAAAAGGCAATGTTTGAGATTATGCGAGTATAAATAAATTGATATACTTATCAAATATGGAAAACATCAATGCTGTTATGATGGATATTGTATGTTGCGTAAATCATATTCATTTTTTATCTCTCCTCTTTTCATTGTTTTTTGAAAGCATTTCAATCAATTCACAATTCCCGTATGTTTTGTGTTATAATGTTTTATGTGATTTTGTTTCCCTCATTTTTCCCTTATCAGGTTCGTAATGTCTTGCGGGAAGATATAATATAAGGGAAACTCTAAGGAAAAGCTCACCTGCAATAAATTTAGTATTTTCAAGAGTTATCGGAGATTTTAATAACAAAATATAACAGCTAATATTTCTGCTAAAAATCATCAAATCACAATTTTATAAGTTAAAACAATTTCTTAACAATTATATCTGCACATTCAGTTGTACTGGACAAACTTATATTTACGCTCAAACTATATTCTATATTTTTTGCCATCAATTCATGTTGTTCCTCTGATTGGCTTTCGTATCGATCTCCACGAATAGCCTAATTTATATAACTGATTATACATTACCTATCTACTACTTACAATATTATCTTGATAAACCCATTGAGGAAATATACAATTCTGAAAAGGGCGTAAATTATTTGATATTTTTGATACTAAATTCATTTTGTTGACTATACTAAAATATTGCTACTCTCTGTCCTGTTTCAATAGAAATCACTATTTCAGACATACCATTATTAAATCTTAACCGATAACAAATTCCCGTTGCACTTGACGAATCATTGTAGATAGTGCCAATAATATCTCTGTCAATAATTACATTGACTTGATTGGAATTAATTTCAATTTCTCGATTATTAACATCAATTGTACAATTGTCAACAGCGACATAAAACGCACATGTTTTTTTGCTTTTCACTTCAAAAATTGCATCGTCTCTGCTGTCGATTAATTCTTGAAACTGTGCCCATGTAAGCGTTGTTTCTTTCTCTCTCCTATTAAAGCAAACCATATAGCCCCCAATATAAAATTTATAGCTAAAGTATGTACTGTCCTCCCACTCTGCTCCAATCTCCAAATCTTCTCCGCCGACAGCATAATTAATATACTGTTTTGTCTCATCAATTGGAATTGTTAAAATAATTGTGTCGCCTTCTTTGATTTCTAATTCTTTTTCCGTAATTAAGTATTTCTCGTAATAATCTGTCAAAATCTCATTGAAACCTCTACTAATATAAACACCGCCAACTGCTTTTAACAATAAACTTTTTACTTCTACCCCTGTTACTGGAGTTCCTTCATTTGTCATAATTTCCATTCCTCGTTTCTTTCTCATCTTTATCTTTTGTTTTCCATAAATCAATGTTATAAACGAAAAAGTTTTGCGCAAAATCTGTATTACAAAAAGCTCCAAAATTTATGGTATTATAAACAATTTACAACCATAAGACTTTAGTTTATAACATTAAAACTATAACCGTTATTATTTACGCTTCTATCAAAATAATGAATTCGTGTGCAAAAATTATTACCATTTACACTTTAAGCATTAAAATAAACTAACAGAAATGAAGCGTAAACAGAAAACATTCATCAAAGAGTCATCAAGAATTATATCAATGTCTCTTGATATTAGTTTCTGAATATGTAATAATATCATAAGCGCAATTCTGCGCGTTTTATGTATAGAGGCCTATCCGATGGTGCGCCAACACCGTTTGAGGATAGGTCTTTATTTTAACTTCGTTATTCATAAGTATAGAACATGTGATTGTATTTGTCAATAGAATTTCGTATATTAGTTCGGAATATTTGTTTGTTATATAATATTGACTTTCAACTTATTTTTTGATAAATGCACCAATATATTAAAACAAGAGGATGCCAAAACATCCTCTTGCTCCAAAATACTTTATCATTGTCAATCGTTTCTATACACTGCTTTTATATCCAAAACTTTATCTGCAAAAATTTACGTTTCTACCGTCTCTATTTCAACCCAAGCAGGATAAAATCCACAGTGAAGCGCTATATTCCATGAATGCAAATTCGACAAACTTGTTCCATAAAAAGGAATTGCCTTTCGCCGAAACACCTCATTTTTCAAAAGTTGCACTAATTTTGTTCCTATTCCCATACTGCGATAATCCGGTAAAACATCTATTCCAATCTGCCAAAATAATGGGGTGTCTGCTGAACAGCCAGCCAATCCGATAATGTTTTCTTTATATATTGCCCCAACTGCCAATAAATCTGGTCTCTGCGGAAGATACTTTTCACATAGAGCATTTGAGAACGCCTTTTGTCCATACATGCCCATAATCTCTTCCTGTTCAAACCATTTCACTTCAAAATCAATTATCGGTTCTTTGATTTCTTCTTTTGGAAGAAACATATGATGGCTCTGTCCTAATTTTTTTCCATATTTTTGCAACTCGATTTCTAGCTCCATCAAGTAATTGTGTTCAAACAACCATATGCCATTTTTTTTGGCTATCCATTGTCTTAACCATTCATGTATTCTTTTGTCTGCTGAAATAACTGCATTTGTGCCAAGAGTAACCATCGAAAGAAATTCCTTTTGCGGTGTATATACCCGTCTTCCTGGATTATTTCTCGCAACTGTTATTACATTTTCCTTCTTCTCGAAATCCTCCATTGTACAGTTAAAATCAATTGCTAATTGTTTTTTCCATGCTATTGCAATCTGTTCTTTATCATACATATGCAATTTCCCTTTCCATTGATAGTTTGTTCTAATATTTTGCTTTGTTCCTATAATGATAGTTATCTTTTTATATTTGGAAAAACTTATGTTTATTTTTATTCTTACCTCTTATCATCCTATTAAAAATTTTATTTTCCATTTCGCTGCATTTTAGATAAAAATGATTTGTCCTTCTTTATTTTACATACAATGTTTACTCTTATACTAAATATCAAACCACCAGAAAGAATTTCACACAGCTGAATGCCTGATAACAGATACGCTGTAGCAAAAATTCAAGAATGCGATAAGCATTCCTGCTGCGGTATGCACATTAACTCTACCGGCGCAAAACCAATTTGCACACCTGTAATCTTTCCAGAAGTTTATCTTTGTTAGAAATTGTACATCCACTTAGACAAAATTGTATTTTCTCACCACCGATAGAAGTGGAAGTCTTGTTTAACTAAGTAATACAACTTATATTTGACTATTTTAATAGATATGTTACAATCATTATAAAAACTGCATTAAACATTATATAAAAATTTATTTATAAACTGGAATCTTAAACAATGATAATAGAAATAGAATATTTCAAAGGCGATGTTCTTTTGACTGGAAAGCCAATCCCATATAAAACATTCTTAAGGCAACTTAGAGAAATTGAGATTTGTTATGATAGAATGCAAGACAATTTTATATCACTTCTCTGTCGACGATTTGGTTGGAGTATAATAGATAGCAAAGTAGATATCAAACCAACCTATCGCTATGATCGAGATATCAAAAAAGCATTCTATCTTTCTAGGTTCGATTCATCAAACTCCTAATTCTTTCAATTTCTTTTGCAATTTTATCTGCCCATTCCTCATCCTGTCCACCCACTATAAAAACGTGAAATCCATAGATTTTCCCATTTGCAGCAACAGAACGGTCATCATCAATGTGCAAATCAATTCGATATTTGCTTGGATATTTGGATGGCATAGCCTCTGTTCGCCCTGCTTGCACTTCCTGCGCATGTCTTGCCCCATTAATAATTTTATCAAAATAAATCCCATAACAGCGAAACAATCCCCGTATGTAATGCTCAGAGCGATAAGAAGTAGTATACACCCACAATTCAATCCCCTGTTTACGAATATTATTTAATAGTGCTACAGTTCCTAAACGCAATCGTTCTTTATATATTTTATTAAAAGGAAATTTTAAAGCGGGTTCCACTTTAAATGTTTCCTCTGATACAAAGAGTGTATCATCCAAATCAAATGAAATTCTCATTGGTCTCTCTTTTTCAATATTTTTCATGTCTTTCTTGTTATATTCCCATTTATAAAATTATTTTTGTAAATTCTCAGTTACCAATATGGTCGTTGCTCTTTATGACAAAAGGACTTTAATTTCGTTTTGTAATCTTCCAACATGGAACAATAAAATTCTTTTTGCCTATCATCTAAAATCTTCTGTGCAGTAAACTCGTCAATTTTTTCTTCCAGATTTCGCAAAGCCTCCTGCGCAGCGTCCTTATAATTATTCTGCATATTCATATTAATTTCTGCAATTATATGTTCTAATTCTTTCGCTGTACCTGCTTTTTTAAAAAAGTGAAACATGACTTCCTCCATTCTAATACATTTATTTTAATTGTATTTTCAATACTATACTTAACAATTGCAAATTCAAATCCACCTGTATAAAACCATAGTAACGCTTTTATACTGTGATTTCAAGCATTACATTCGTATCAATATATTTCTATAAATTACTATTGACTTATTTTGCAAAGTAGTGGAACTTATCAATTTGTCCACAAAAATGATGGTTGATAATTGTTTTCATCAATAAAATTATACCCAAAATCGCATGAAAACAATTAAAAAGGATAATAACTACAAATAAAGCGAGATTGCAGTTTGTTTTTTACAGGCTATAACATTATTACAGAGTCAATGTAAAAAACGCTAAAAATACAATTGAAAACTATGGTAAAGAAACGAGGAATTTTTATGGAAAAAATATTGCAAGCTTGTCCAGTAGAAACCACACTTTTTCTGATTAACGATTGCTGCAAGGTACTTATTATCCGAGATTTACTAGATGGCACAAAACGATTTGGCGAATTAAAAAAATCAATTGGAAACGTATCTCAAAAATTTCTAACTGCGCATCTACATGCGATGGAGGAAAATGGATTATTAACTCGAAAAGTATTTGCGGAAGTGCCACCACGTATTGAATATACCCTGACAGAAACTGGTTATAGTCTGAAGCCTGTCTTAGATGCACTGTCAAAATGGGGCACAGACTATAAAAAAAATTGTATTGACAAATGAAAAATACAACTCAATACAACAATCTTTCTTTCATGAAATAAAGGCAGTACCCATATCGAGTAACTGCCTTTATCTTGCACATTTCCTAAATATCTGCTCCTTGTTCCTTGAGAAATTCGATAATATCGCCAACTGTTTTAACGCGCTTATCCATCTCCTCATAATCCGCATTTATACCATACTCGTCTTCAAATGCCATAATCAATTCCACTAAATCAATAGAGTCCGCTCCGAGGTCATCTTTCAGATTTAAATCTTCTGTGAGTTCCACGCCTGTTAAGTGCAGCTGTTCTTCGATGATTTCCAATACTCTTTCCATTTAAAAATCTCCTTTATATACACTAATCTCGTACTTTGACGAAACATCCATGTAGCATCCATACTTTCATTATTGTATGCAATTTGGCGCAATCATATGATGTCCGATTCCTTATTGACAATCAGAAGTATAGTATTCCCATATATATTTGTCAACTTATTTTCTAAAAATTTTCTTAAAAACATAAAAAATATACCAGATAACGCTATTGCGTCTCCAAATTTAGTAAATATTGATACACTTCTCGTTTAGAAATTCCTCGATCCTTCGCTACCTGTTTCATCGCTTCCTTGCGTGGTATTCCTTGTGATTCATACTGTTGCAAATGTGTCTCTATTGATGTTTCCTGCCAGTTAAGTTCTCGTTCTCTTTGAAATTCTAAAAGACTTCTGCCTTCTAACACAAGCACATATTCTCCCCTTGGCTCTTGAGAGGCAAATATCAAACGTGCGTTCTCTAATGTTGTCAATACAATTTCTTCAAACTTTTTTGTCAGTTCCCTACAAAGCGTCAACTTACGGTCCCCTAGTATCTCGTACAACTCATCCAACGTGCGCACCAAATGATGTGGTGCCTCGTATAAAATAATTGTTCTTGATTCCTTCTGTAAATCCTCTAAAATTGCTTTTTTTTCTTTTTTGTTTGTTGGCAGAAATCCCTCAAAGCAAAACCGTCTTGTACTCAGTCCTGAAAGTGTTAAAGCTGTGATACATGCTGCTGCTCCCGGCAAAGAGGTTACCACAATACCTGCCTCATAACATTTTTGAACAAGAATTTCACCAGGGTCAGAAATCGCTGGTGTTCCAGCATCTGTAATCAACGCCACATTTTTTCCTTCTAACATCTGGTTAATTAACGTGAGTGCTTTCTCCACTTTATTATATTCATGATAACTTGTCATTGGTGTGTGAATATCAAAATGATTTAGCAATTTCATACTATTTCTAGTATCCTCTGCTGCAATCAAATCCACCGCTTGCAATGTTTCCAGCACACGCGGTGTTATATCTTTTAAATTACCAATTGGAGTCGCACATAGATATAATTTTCCTGCCATCACTCTCACCACCTAATCTTTAAATTATTGAAGAACATTATTAGCATTCTTGCAAGTTATCTCTGCCTATAACATCTTTTCTCTAAAAATATCTTTTCTTTTATTGTCACTATATTTAAAACCTATAGGTATCACGTATTTCATCTGTATACACATTAGGCGCCTTAAAAATAATCAATGGTTTTTCTACTGTCATACGAGGTCTACCACCACGACATCCCTCAATTAATACCATATTAGGTTCTTTATCGACATATGGATATACCAGTTGCATACGTTTTGGCTCCAACTTGTACTTTGTCATCACGGTCATAATCTCCGCCAACCGAAATGGTCTATGAACCATACAGAATTGCCCGCCTGTTTTTAACAGTTTGGCAGCCATTCTAACCACATCTTCGAGAGTACATAAAATTTCATGGCGTGCAATCGCTTTTGGGGCATCTGGATTAATTTGTCCATGCTGTCCAATCATATATGGTGGATTACATGTTATCACATCAAAAGAAGCAGCATCAAAAAACTGGTCTGCTTCTTTCAAATCTCCTGTCACAATCTCAATTTTTGTTTCCAGATGATTAAGCTGCACACTGCGCCGCGCCATATCAGCACTCTCCTCTTGGATTTCAATAGCACAAATTTTTGATGCCTGTGTTTTAGCAGCAACCAAAAGTGGAATTATACCTGTTCCTGTCCCCATATCAAGCACTGTCGCACTAGGTTTTACACGTACAAAACCACTCAATAACACTGCATCCATTCCAAAACAGAATTTATCTGGATTTTGAATAATCTGATATCCATTGCGCTGCAAATCATCAATGCGCTCATTTTCCTTTAATTGGATAACCATATAGATACCTCTATACTAACACTTGTTCTATATATTTTTTACACAGTGTCATCAAGTTTCGATTTTGTATCTTGTTTCTCCTGTTTTTCAAGCTTCTCAAGCTCTTTTAGCTCTCTGCGCTCCTCGTCACTCATATTGTCATTTTTATCCCTTTTATGACGTCTCTTGAAGCGAAGTTGCTCAACCTTATACTCATGGATTTCCTTTTCGTCCTCTACCTCCACTATCACTTTGACCAACTGTCGAAGAACATTGACACTGTGTACTACCCCCTTCAATCCATCATCTGCTGTTACGAAATCACCCACATTTGGAAGCTTGCGATTCAGATATTCATAAGTTTCTTCCTCATGTTTTAAGCAGCACATTAATCGACCACATACCCCAGAAATCTTTGTTGGATTTAAGGAAAGATTTTGTTCTTTTGCCATCTTAATCGAAACTGGAACAAACTCCGATAAATGGGAATGACAGCAAAGCGTTCTTCCGCAAATACCAATTCCTCCAAGGATTTTCGTTTCATCACGCACGCCTATCTGTCGCAGTTCAATTCTTGTCTTAAATACAGATGCTAAATCCTTTACTAATTCGCGAAAGTCAATCCTCCCATCTGCCGTAAAATAAAACAATACTTTATTATTGTCAAATGTATATTCTGCATCAATGAGTTTCATCTCCAAATTATGTTTCTTTATTTTTTCCAGACAAATCTTATATGCCTCTTTCTCTTTTTGCTTGTTTGCTTCCTCCTGCTCCATATCACGCTTTGTCGCAATACGAAGCACTGGTTTTAATGGAGAAACCACTTTCTCCTCCTCTATTTCCTTTGTCTCACCCACCACAGTACCATATTCAATACCTCGTGCTGTCTCCACAATAACGTGCTCTCCACGTTTTATATCAAAATCTACAGGATCAAAGAAATAAATCTTACCTGCTGTCCGAAATCTAACACCAATTACTTTAATCATATCTATCTACCTCACTTTTCCACCATGTCCCTATTGGACGAAAAGGCATTTTCATAAAATTAAAAGTCAATTTCATCTCCCATCGAAACTTCTCTCTCAAAGACATACCTTTTGTATTCTCTTTTTTATATCGATGATACTTCACACTGATAGGTATACACCAAAGTATAATTCCCACAATACAAATACCAATACAAAAATCAAAAAAATCATAGATTGCATGTCCTGCCCTAATATAAATATAATCAAGCACATACCTTCCTAATAGATAATTTATTAGCCTAGCAACTATCACAGCACAGCCAAAATCAAGAAAATATAGCCAGTCACCTTTTATCTTAAAAAAAATATTATAATACAATACAAATCTATAGAAATATACCAAACTAATCAGAGTCACCAAACATTCTAAGATGAGAAGTCCTTGTCTGTATCCAATCCCTAACTTTGCATGATATAAACTTCCCTTCTTATTGTAGATTGGCTCAAATGCAAAGTTTACTCCTTTTGTACTAGGCACACCAATCTTTTCAGGACAAAACAATTCAATATAACCAACAATACCAAAACCAATCACAAGAAGACAGACTATCAGAAATACATGACGTTTTAAGTATTGATAAAAACTCATTTATATCCCTCCTGTTATCCAGCCTTCATCTCAAAAAACATCAATTCCATTGTCAAATCAAAATTCACATTTGCCGCTATACGGTTTCTTGCTACATCGATAGAATGAATAATTTTTTCAATTCTCTCATAACTATAATATTCTGCTGCTTTGGCAACATCTGTCAAGTGCTCTTTAAAAATAAGATTGGTCTGACTATCAGAAACCCCACTTGCTTTCAATAATAACACATCTCGAAACCAAATATAACACAAATCCAAATAATCATTTGTGTCAAATTTTTCCTCTGTAATCTTCTTTACTTCAGATACAATCTGATTTAATTCCATATCTGAAATATGTCGCAATAAATCAAGAACAGAAGACTTCATTTGGTCAAATAATTTATTGGAAGCGAGTTCTATCGCGCGCCCTACATTTCCCCTCGCAAAAGATGCGCAAACAGCAGCTCTATAATCAGGTACTTGCACTCTCTGCATCAAATACTGTTTAATCAGATTTTCTGGAACAGGTTTGATATTCAGCACCACACACCTACTTAAAATCGTCTGTAACATCGTCTCCGCTCTTGTCACAAGCAACAATATAACTGCGTATCCTGGAGGCTCCTCCAATGTCTTTAAGAGCGCATTTTGCGCCTGTACATTCATTTTTTCAGCCTCATCGATAATATATATTTTATAATCTCCACTATAAGGTTTAATTCCAATATCTGCGTTGACCTGCTGTCTGATATTATCCACTGAAATTACATTTGGTTTTTCATGTGTCACATAAATGATATCTGGATGATTTTTATTGATTGCCTGCTTGCAAGACCGACATTGATTACAGGGGCGCATCTTGACACTCTTATCGCGTTTTTCTGTTTCTAAATCAAACAGCGTCGCCTGATATTCAGACGGCGCCCGATCTCCTTCACATTGAAGTGCCCGCGCAAAAATATCTGCGAGCATACGCTTTCCTGACAATCGCTCTCCTTGTATTAAATACGCATGAGATATTTTATTATACTTTATGGCATTTTGCAGATTCTCTGTCAACGGTGTCAAACCTACCACATCACTCCATGTCATATATGTTATTTCTATATTTGCTTCCATATTTATCCTCTCAGATATTGGTGGACACATTGTCCCAGTCATCTTCTTTATCTGCATCAATCAGCCAATTTAAGCCACAATGCCTCTCGTACACCACATCAGGGTCCAATCCCGCTGGTGGTTCCTCCTCATGAATCCGCGCATCTGTACATGCCCAGTCATAGCGGAAAATCAAATCTGCTTCATCCAATATCTCAGAAATATCTCGCAGTTTGACCTTTTCCATAAATTGTTCCATATTATCGCAATCCGCAACAACATGGATTGCAAATTCACAGTCACACGCCTCTGATGGATAATCAAGCTGTTCTACAATGCCAAGTGCCCATAATAAAACCCAATATGCCTCATATTTCCAAGTCATACTAACAAAATCCTGATTGTTACATTTTCCCTTAAAAATCTTCTGCTCTTTATGGGTAAGATATCCCTCTAAACCAAATTCTGCCAATTTTTCCCCAAAAAATTTTTTGCTCTTTTTAAAATTTCCTGGTGCTCCTGCCGCGTCACCTGCTACCTGAAGCACAAGCAAACAAGTAACTGCCCGCCGCGCAATCTCTTCCGCAGTCCTTATCCTTACTTCACTGGCTGTCTGGATTGTTGGAAGATGCTGTATATAAGGAACATTGTGCGCGTTTAAGAGTTCAATGGAACGTTTCTTACGCATCTGTGCCTCTTTTAAATTATATTGGCTATCATCGATTTCAGTTATAATTTCCATATTGTGCTTCCTCCACATCAAACTACGCAAGAAACTATTACGCTAAAATATCTAACAAAAGTCCCCGTATTTCATCCACTTTTGCAAGTATCGCTATCTTGTCACATTCCTCACTTACAAGCGCTTGCGCCAACTCATCTAACTTTTCATCAACAAGTCGAATAATTCCATATACTCTATGCCGTCCACGCCTGTCCAAAAAGTTTTCCCGTGAAAATTTATGAGAACGATTTACAATCTCATTCATAAAATCTTTGATGAGTGTTCGATATCGTCGCATATCACGCACATCCATGCGTTTCACAATTTTATCCCCTTGCATTACAATCTCCTCCATCATCAGATTTAACCGTTCTGCAAGTCCTGCCTCCTCAATATTGCTCGCCAACATAAACTTAAATGTATCATCTGTTGGCTGTGTTGTTTGTGTCTGCTGTACTGGCGCTGTCTGCTGCACTTCATTTATCTTGAAATCCATCTATATACTACCCCCAGCTTATTAATTTGCAACATCTATATTATTGCAAATTAATAAGCATTCCTGCTATTTAAGACTCTACAATACTTGTACTATCTGTTTGCTATTACAAATTTACTCTTTTGTTATCTAACATTGTTTAGAAGTCTTGTTTGTCCTTCTATGTAAAGAGCGTTAATAACGCTCTCTAAAATGATAAGATATATGCTGTAATATCGGATAAACAAGCATTCAGATTATTATTATAAAAATGTTTTGTAATTCCAGCTTGCTCAAGCTTTTCTATCGAAAAATCCTTCGCATCTGCAAGAAAACGCCTGCACATTTCTTCATATTTGGGTTCACGCTGTTTTTTTTCTCGTTGTAGTGCACGTGTTAAGCGCTCTCCATCATCCAAATCAATATAAATTGGCACCACCTTATTTTGCCCAAAATAATCCCTTATCTTGGTATAAGACTCCAATGTCCCAATGACTAAATAATTATTCTGAGCCAAATCAATCTGACCATCTTTGGCCATAAAATAATACCATATACCATAAACTGTATTATAGGAACGGCACTCAATAATTTTACTATCCTCTTGTAGCCGCTTCATTACCTCTACTTTTGTAAAGTAATACTCCACGCCCTCCTGCTCTCCTGCGCGGATTGGGCGTGTTGTATACAAAACAATTCGCTTTAACTGGAGAATTGGATTTATCAAAAGTTTTTTGTATATTGTATCTTTTCCCGATGAACTTTTTCCCACAATGCAAAAAATTCTTCCCATCCTTAATCTCCAAATTAATCTTTTAATATCGTATTTTTAAATCTAATTAAATTTAAATCCCACTACAAAAAGCTCGTCTTAAACTTCAACAACACGAACCATATTCGTATTTCCTGCTACCCCCAAAGGTACTCCCGCAGTAATAACCACTTTATCTCCATAGTTCACCAAACCAGCATCGACACTCGCCTTTACTGCCGCATGGAAAAGCTTTTCTGTATCATCCTCTTTCGCAATCAACAATGGACAAACACCAAACATTAAAGACATTTGTCGATATACCATCTCATCTACTGCACAACCAATTACCATACATCCCGGCTGATACTTTGAAATCATACCTGCTGTAAATCCAGACATTGTGACAGTAATAATTGCTTTCACATTCAAATCCATCGCTGTTGTACAACATGCGTGACAAATTGCTGTTGTCACTTCCTCATTGTTAACCCAATTATGACTTCTTTCTCGAAGTTGATCTGCATAACAGATATCTTCCTCTGTGCGTTCTGCAATCCTACTCATAGTTTTTACAGCTTCAATAGGATATGCTCCTGCTGCGCTCTCTCCACTTAGCATTATAGCAGACGTACCATCATAAATCGCATTTGCAACATCTGTTGTCTCAGCTCTTGTTGGTCTTGGATTTTTAATCATAGACTCTAACATCTGTGTTGCCGTAATTACAATTTTACCTTGCTGTAATGCCTTATTAATCATTTTCTTCTGAAGAATAGGTACTTCCTCAAGCGGAATTTCAACACCCATGTCTCCTCTAGCCACCATAATACCATCAGAAACCTCAAGAATTTCATCAAGGTTATTAATACCTTGCATATTCTCTATTTTAGAAATCACTTTCATTCTACCATGATGCTCTTTGATAAGCTTTCTAACTGCAAGAACATCATCCGCACATCTTACAAACGAAGCCGCAATATAGTCATACCCCATCTTTACTCCAAAAATAATAT
>BLMC01000085.1 GCA_011959805.1 Lachnospiraceae bacterium
ACCGCGGGTTCGAGCCCCGTCTATCGCTCTAGTAAAAGCCTATAATTGCAACTATGAGCGCAATTATGAGCTTTTATTTTTAGATAAAACTTTTTGTTATTATAATAATTAACAGAAACTATTTATAACGCAAATTTGCTTACATCGTATGCGAGTTTTACTCGCTATTCGCTCTCTCAATAACGCCCGCAGATCTACAAGGATTTGCGGGTCTTTCTATGAGCTAATGCACCATTTGGATAAAAGTGGCAGATTGCTATAATATAATTTAATTTTGGGATATATTAGCACTAATATCAAGTGCTGTATTTATTGTAATTAATATGACATTTACGAGCATAACTGGCGTAATACACACTTAAGAATTTTTTATTTCTATTTGAGCTGCCAAAGATGGCAGGGGGGATTCATATGAATATTGGTATTTTTGATTCTGGCATAGGAGGGCTAACAATTCTTCATCAAGCAATGATATTGATGCCACAAGAAAAATTTTTATTTTATGCAGATACTGATCATGTTCCATATGGAACAAAAAGCAGAGAACAGGTTATCTCCTACGTGGACCAAGTAATACAATTTATGATTTCACATGATTGCAAAGCGGTAGTAATTGCATGCAATACTGCAACTGCGGTTGCGGCAGAATTGATGCGAAACCGCTATGCATTCCTTCCAATTATCGGCATAGAACCAGCGGTAAAACCAGCAGTAAAAGAAAGTGGCGGAAAACGTGTATTGGTCGTTGCGACTCCTCTGGCAGTCCATGAAAAAAGATTAAAAAATCTTGTGGAACGTGTCGATGATGCACATCTAGTTGATTTGCTAGAATTACCTGGTCTTGTAGAATTTGCTGAGCGCGGAGAGTTTGTGTCCGAACAAGTAACTACATATTTACAAGAAAGGTTTGCCGACTACAAATTAGAGCAGTATGGAGAACTGGTGCTTGGTTGCACTCATTTTAATTATTTTAAAGACACTTTTCAGAAATTAATGCCATCACACATCCATTTAATTGATGGAAGTCTTGGCACTGTGCGTCAACTAATGCGCGTGCTCAGCACGAAAGGATTGCTTATATTGTCCGAGTCACAACCAAACGAAAACAACCATTGGGAAATATTAAAAAACAGCACCAATGTACAATATTATACCTCTGGACGTCTCATTACAGATAGCCTACAACTTAACACAATCGAGCATTTACATGAACGACTTGAACGAATGCGAAAAATATAGACGGTATCTGTACAAAACACATACCGTCTTTTTCTACTCGCTTATTTTCTTTTTTATTCCAGATTGAGTTTTTTTGTCATCATATGCAGATTGATAAAGTACATAATAATTGCCACAATCACAACAGTAAGTAATGTCAGATTCATAGTCGGTGACATCACCCCAAATACCGTAGCATCCTCCATATAAGTTCCCTTTAACATTCTACTGTACATTGGAATCGCGGTAAAATATCCAAGAATCTGAAGAATAAATTGTACAATAAAATATGCAGCAATAGCACCCACAATACGATGCTTTGTAAAAAGTTGCCCCAAGGAAACACAGCCAAATACCGTTACAATGTTTGCAATTAGGCCAATGATAAAGTAAGCAATCAAATATGTTATATACAAGCCAAAACTAATGCCAAGTTCTTCTTCAAAATCACGAAATGCATAGGAAAATCCCTCGACACACATTGTATAAAATTCGTCGTAAGTAAACTCTGGCATAAATGAGAAAGCATGATGTAATCCCATCTGTATAATAATCAAAATACTAAAACCAATCGCTAAAACCATCATTAAATTTGCAATGACAGCAGCAAAAATCTTTGTATTTAATAATTGCTTTGTGGACACAGGAAGCGTGTGTGTCAAATATCCTTGATCTGTGTAACAAGTTTTATAAAAACGAATTACGACAATAAGCATTGTTCCAAGGGAGCAGCCAATAATACCAAAATAATATAACAATATAGAAAGCATTAGTGCCATTACCGAATAGCCCACAATCGTTTCATCGAACTTTGGGTTGATTGTGAAGATAACACCACAAGTCAGTGCAGTTGTTCCGGCCAAGACAATCAACATAATCAAAAACGGAAATCGAAGTCCTTTCCATTCGTACTTTAATAATTTTCCTAACATGCATACACCTCCCTAAAATAAGTATCTACAGATTTTCCCATCTGACTTCTGATAGAATCAACAGATGTGTACAGCATAAGTGAGCCATTTTTCATAAAGATAACATCATCTAAAATGTTTTCTATGTCAGAAATCAAATGCGTTGATAAAATAATCGTGGAACCTGGATTGTAATTTGTAATAATTGTACGCAGAATATAATCCCTTGCAGCAGGGTCAACCCCAGCAATTGGCTCATCGAGAATATAGAGATCCGCCTGTCTACTCATAACAAGAATTAATTGCACTTTCTCCTTTGTACCTTTGGAGAGTGTTTTTAACCTTGCGTCAGAACTAATGCCAAGAACACCCAACATGCTATATGCCTTTTCCGTGGAGAAATCCTCATAAAAATCTGCAAAATATTCTACCATCTGTGAGACTTTCATGCCGTTATCCAAATAGGTGCGTTCTGGCAAATAGGAAATAACCTTCTTGGTTGCCGGACAGGGTTCCATTCCATTTATCAAAACTGTTCCGCAAGTCGGTGCAAGAAGTCCATTAATCATCTTGATTAAGGTTGTTTTTCCACAGCCGTTTGGTCCCAAAAGTCCAATAATTCTTCCCCGTAAAATTGTCAGATTCATATGAAAAACTGACATATAATTCCCCATACCAGGATAACGCTTACACAAGTCATTTAACTGCAAAAGCGGTGTATTGACTGCGTAGGTGTTCTGTATATATACAGAATCTTGCTGTGTATTATCAGACTGTAAAGATTCATCTTGCACAAGATTTTTTTGTAAATTTATTGGGATGTTCAATACATTCTCTTCGCTTTTTACTAAGTTGTTTTGTGTCTGAATGTTCTGTTCATTTACCGTATTCTCTGAGGAATATACAGAAGTATTTAATATATTTTCGCTCTGTGTGTCATTGCTCTGCGTGTATGCAATACTATTATTTTCGTTCACTTTAGTTCCCTCCCTCGTTTTTAATTCCAACACTAATATTATTCTTGAACAATCCGTTCAATCAACTCCATAATTTCTTGATCATTATACCCAAGCTCACGCATATTTGCAAAAAATGTATTAATCTGTGTCAATGCTAACTGATGTCTTGCGTCCTCTATTTTGAATCGATCCTCAGTCACAATACGACCACTGTTACGCTGTGTCACAATCAGTCCGCTGTGTTCTAACTCTGTAAAAGCTCTCTGCATTGTGTTCGGATTGACATTTGCCTCAGCAGCTAATTCCCTGACACTTGGCAGGCGATTGCCAGCTTTGTAAATGCCACATACAATACGAATCAAAATCTTATCATACAATTGCGTATAGATTGGACGGTCAGAACTCATTTGCCATGCCATACTTTACCCTCCTTTTCTTGCTCCATTATCTCTAAACATCTATATTTGAGAAAATGTACTATTATATTAGTGTATCAAATAATTAATACACTAATACAATAATACATTTGGGAAGAAATGTCAATAGTGATTCTAAAATTTTTATAAGAAAAAAGCTTTTATTGGAATATATTTCATGTTACAATAACCTCTATGGATAAATTGAGACAACTACTGTCAGATTATATTAATAATAAAGAAACGATACTGTGCGCGATAGCCAGCAATCCCTGTAACCGGGAGAAAATACAAAAACTTCGCATACGACCAGTGCTTAAGGAGGAGGAGCTTTTATACCAAGCGGAGCGGTTTATAGGGACAAAGACTTATCACCAGAATCTAATTCCTAACATGCTCCCTGATTTACTTATCACCGCTCTAACAGAAGATTTTAAACAACTTGAGGTAGAAACAGAACATCATAAATTAACTGTTCTTGTAAGCAAAAAGGGAAAACAAACCATAAAAGAACGACGAAAAACACCGCAGGAACAGACACAGTCCCATCCAGTAGATTTTTCACACAACAAACAAAAACAATATATTCTTCCGCACGACGAACCTATACCATTTCTGGTTGCATTGGGTGTACAAACAACACAAGGTATTATTGTCAAAGCAAAATACGATAAATTTCGCCAGATTAATCGATATCTTGAATTTGTGCGCGACATTTTGTCCTATCTTCCAGATAAAAAAGAAAAACCTCTTCAGATTATTGACTTTGGATGCGGAAAATCCTATCTAACTTTTGCGTTATATTATTATTTAAAAGTAATGCTTCACTATCATGTTTCCATTATTGGACTTGATTTAAAAGAAGATGTAATTGCGCACTGTCAAGCGCTTGCGGATAATTTTGGATATGATGGGTTAAAATTTCAAGTAGGAGATATTGGCTCTTATAAGAATACACAAAATGTGGATATGGTCGTCACATTGCACGCCTGTGACACTGCAACCGACTATGCACTTGCCAGAGCCGTAAAATGGAATGCTCGCGTTATTTTGTCAGTGCCATGCTGTCAACATGAACTAAACAAGCAGCTCTCTTGTGATATGCTAAAACCCCTTTTGAAATATGGTCTGATAAAAGAGCGCATGGCTGCATTAATCACAGATGCAATTCGTGCACAATTGCTTGAGGAACATGGATATGATACACAGATTCTTGAATTTATTGACATGGAACATACCCCTAAAAATATCTTAATACGGGCAGTAAAAAGAGACCATATAAAATACAATGCTGGAACAAAAACACAGAAAATGCGAATAGAGTTGGAAGAATTTTTGCATATCAGCCCGACACTTCAAACACTTTTAGAAGAGCAATAAGAAGCAGAAATATGGAGTTTTATTTATGAAAAAGTTCATTGGTAAGTTGACTGTCTGCATTGTGGTTTTTATAATCACACTTTTTATAAGCAGCAGTATTTACAATCAGGGAAATAAAGAACTAACTACCAATATGACACAGGCATCACTTCCACTGGTCCATATTACAACAAATGGAATCGCTTATAATTATCTGCATGGATTAAGACAGGAGATGGATGGAAGTTTTTTTCGAGACACAATTACCCCTCTTGGAGATAGTCGAGCATTGACTTTTGTGATTGATAAATATAAAAACGATATCCAAGGAATTTCTTTTGAAGTCAGAAGTATTGACGGGACACGTCTGGTCGAACAGACAAAGGTAAACAATTATCAAGAGAATGAGGATAGCATACAAGCAACTATTACAATCAAGGATTTAATTGAGCCACATGTAGAATACAATTGGATTTTAATGCTTAAAGTCGGAAATGAAACATTGCGTTACTATACGCGAATTATTGACGGTGAATATAATACCTATGAGAAATTAACGTTTGTAAGGGATTTTCACAATAAGACGTTTGATCGCGAACAGGCAAAAGACCTAATAACCTACTTAGAATCCAATACAAAGGGTGATAATACGACTTTAAGTCGCGTAGATATTCATTGTAGTTTAAAGCAGATTACCTGGGCAGATTTAAATGTAAAGCGAATAATGGAACCGCAAATAATCATTAGTGAAATTGAGGAACAAACAGCTTCTATCCACTTAAATTATAGAGTTCAAACAGTAGAAAACAATAAGAAGGATGAATATAATATTGTTGAATTTTACCGAATACGATATACGCCAGATAGAACATATTTATTAGATTACGAACGTAATATGAATCAACTTTTTGACCCAGAAGCGAATATATATGGCGGCAGTAAAATTATGCTTGGTATCCGGGATGACAATGTGCAAATGATGGAAAGTGATGGTGGGTCAAACCTTGCATTTGTAAATGAAAACCAGTTATTTTGCTACCATGCAGCAGACAAAAAGATTGCATACCTATTTAGTTTTTATGATGGAAATGATCCCAGAAGCAACTACGACAATCACAATATTAAAATCTTAAATGTGGATGAGACAGAAAATGTCCGCTTTATGGTCTATGGCTATATGAACCGCGGAAAACATGAAGGCAAAATTGGGGTGCAAGTATGTGAGTACAATGGAATGCTCAACACGGTGGAGGAATTAATTTTTATACCTTATAATAAGGCTTATGCAACGCTAAAAACGGACATGGAACAGCTTTCTTTTATCAATAAAAATGGTGTGTTTTATATTTATTTAGACGGTTCGATTCTTGCCATCAATCTGCTAAATTTAACCTCTGAAGAGATTGCTGGAAATCTACAACAAGGAAGTTTCCAAGTATCAAACACAAATAAAATGTTGGTATGGCAAAATTCCGCTGATGCATATAATTGTACCAAACTGATTTTGATGAATCTTAACACAGGAGAGCGACAGGAAATTCGTACATCCAATAACAATAGAATGTTGCCACTTGGGTTTATCGGTGAAGATTTAATTTATGGTGTGGCACAATATGAGGATATTAGCATTGATTTTTCTGGTTCTGTAACCTTTCCAATGAACACAGTATACATTCAAGATGAACAGGGAAAAGTTCTAAAAACCTACCGACAAGAGGGTATTTATGTAACAGATGCATCCATTGACAATAATTTAATTACACTTACACGCATCGCTAAGAGTGAGGATGGGAACTACAGCAGTACCTCTAGTGACCAGATTGTAAATAATCTGGCAGATCAAACCGGATATAATTCTTCTGAAATTGTTGTTACACAAACCTATCAGAAAATAGTACAATTAGTTTTAAAAAATGCAATTGAAACCAATAAACTTAAAATCACAAATCCACTACAAGTATTGTTTGAGGGCTCTCGAGAGCTTGTTGTAAATGTAGAAAATCCAATTAGTCGTTATTATGTATATGGTCGATATGGAATTGATGGAACTTTTACACATGAATCTGAAGCAATTAATCTTGCATACAATATTAGTGGAACTGTTGTCAATCAAAATGGTGATTATATCTGGAAGCGAACTACGAGAAGTGTTAGAAATCAGATTATGGCAATTACTGGAAAGCAAAGAACAGAAGGGAGCACTGATTTGGCAGTCTGTCTTGAGACAATTCTTGAATTTTGTGGCAGTATTAAAAACGTACAGCCTATGCTGGACAGTGGAAAAACTGTCAAGCAGATTCTTGAAGAAAATCTCAACAATGTCACAGCGCTTGATTTGACAGGAGTCAGTCTTGATGCAATACTATACTATGTCAATCAGGATATTCCTGTTCTAGTATCTCTTGAAAACGAAAGTGCAATGCTTGTAATTGGTTTTAATGAGTTAAATGTGGTTGTTATGAATCCAGAGACAGGAACAGTCTATAAAATCGGAATGAACGATGCAACCAACTTGTTCCGACAAAGTGGAAATGCATTTGTGACTTATTTTAAGAAAAAGTAACCCCGAATCAACCGTTTTTTGGCGCTTGCAAATAAATGGGTGAAATGCTATAATTTTTGTATTCAGAAACAAGTAGTATTATTTTTATGTGGAGGTATCGAATGAAGAAAAAAATTACTTTCTGGGCAGCTCTCTGCATGGTCTTTGTATGTTTTATGTCTATGACCGTAGCGGCTGCTGGAACAGCAACGATCAACCAATGTATTATCAGTGGAACTGATCAGATAACTGTCGTCGCTACAATATCTGGCGTGACCAGTGATGATGGAAATCTGTATCTTTTCGAGATGAAACAGTATCAAAATGACATTAATGGAAGAAATGATTTCTGTGCAATGGCAGTCAATGCCCCTGTTGTAACTTTTGTCACAACTCTCGATCATGGTACAATAAATTCCAAGCTCTGCTCAAAATTTATTGTAGCAGCACCGCAAGGCGGAACTTTTGTTCCTGTTAGTCAACCGTTTTATATTACAAATCCAGAAGCGATTGCCAAACATACTGTACCGAATCCTGTCACCACCTCTATCAAAGGAATAACCGCTGACAACAATGCTATGAGTGCCATTACAGATCTTGGTATACAGCATGTTAGTTATGAGTTAGCAATTGATAGATTTTTCCAGCCAGGTCCAACTCTTCCTTATACCTACAATGGAAAAGTTTACAATTTCAACCAGACAATTGTGGCAGAATATGACCTAATTATGGGTATTTTCGCCTCCCAGAATGTTGAAGTTACAATGAATATTGTCAACTATTTCCATCCAGAAACTGCATTTACTGTAAAGCCTTCTGGACGTGTCAATGGATATAGACATTATGCATTTAATACAGATGAACAACAAGGAGCAGAGTCTATCCAAGCATTGATGTCATTCCTTGCGTCCCGTTACAGCAATCCAACAACTGGCATTATTTCCAACTGGGCAATCGGAAACGAGGTCAACAACAATAATCCTTGGTACTTTGCTGGAAATTACAATGTTACAAATTTTACACATGAGTATGAGAAGGCATTTCGTATGTGCTATAATACGATTAAGAGCGAAAATGCAAATGCCAGAGTTCTTACTTGCGTTGACCAGAGATGGAACTGGGAAGATGGAACGAAAAACCAGTATGGAGCACGAAAATTCATGGATGCATTCAACTCAGATGTTGTTTCCCACGGAAATATTGATTGGGGTGTAGCATGGCATCCACATCCAGTTCCGCTTACCGCAGCAAAGTTCTGGAATATGCCTTCCAACTATAAACGATTGAACTTAATTGACCATACTCCAAATACTAAGATGATTAATCCACAAAATATGGAAGTTTTCACAACATATTTAAGCCAGCCTTCCTTCCTTGCACCAAACGGTCAAGTACGATACATTATCATTTCTGAGATTTTATTTAATTCCATGACCTCCGATGAGGCAACGCAAGCAGCATCTTTTGCATATGCATACAAACTTGCTGAGAAAAATCCGCTAATCAAAGGATTTATTGTACATAGAGCAGTCGACAATGTATATGAGAAAAATGCGGACAAGATTGCCTGTGGTCTATTTAACTGTGATGCAAATGGTCAGGTTACAACACAGAAAATGATCTACAATGTCGTAAAATTTATTGATACCCCAGAATCAGCTGCTTACACACAATTTGCGCTCCCATTAATCGGCGCTTCAAGCTGGCAGTCACTTGGTGTCAATCCATAGAAAAAACAACCACTTTCTCTATTTGACTGCTTATGGAATCGAGTAGGGCATCTAAGTGCATAACAAAACAATGGAGTAAGGAATTTTCCCTACTCCATTGTTTTGTTATATTGATAGTTCACATTGTTTCGTTTGCAATATTTTTCTGCATAACTTTTTGGGGTTACTGTTACAATTACATTTGTATTATCATGAAATATGTTCTGTGGATGCTGTCCTTTACGAGTATAATTTTTTATTTTCTGAATAGATTTAGGCAATATAACTGATTTTAAATAAGTACAGTTGAAAAATGCCAACCTCCCTATTTCAAGAACGCCTTCAGCAATCTCTACTGTTTCCAGTGCAAAACAGCTAGAGAATACAGATTTACCTATTACAGTAACATTTTTAGGAATTGTTATGCTTTGCAAAGAGTAACAATTACTGAATGTATATGGTCTAATTTCAGAAATTCCTTTGGGTAACTGAACAGATTTTAGATTGTTACATCTTGTAAACGCATTCTCTCCGATTACAGTCACTTTATCAGGAATATTAAGTTCCGTCAATGCCTGACAACCGCAAAATGCGCGTTCCCCAATTACCTCAATCGTTTCAGGAAGCGATATTCGAGTGATTGATCTGCGCAGAGCAATTTGTTCTTCTCTTAAACGTGATGCCATAGTAGAAAAAGCACATGCCCCTATTTCGGCTACAAGACTGTTCCCAATTTTTTCAGGAACATCAATCTCGGTGTTCTTGCCCTTGTATCTTGTTATAATAATTTTGTTGTCTTCGCGCTTCTCAAAGCCCCAAACTTTCTTTAATTCAGTAATAGAATTAGGATTGGCATTTAGCGCACGCATCATTTTCTTTTCCGCTTTTTCGCGTTCTACAGCGAAATTGGCGGTACGGTTCTTAAAATCAAGCAACCATGCAGAAGCTTCTGTCTTATTGTTTTCGGAAGCATATTTTATCATTTCATCCCGCTTTCTTGGCATGTTAAGCCAGCCATTTTCTGCACAAATTTCAAGACAATCCACATTATTTTGATCGATTGCACCTCTCATAATCTTTGTTTTATTCATTTTCTTTTGATTAAAACTCACAAGAATAAAACGAAAGAATTCAGGATTGTACAACCGAAATTGTTTCCGATAAGTATTATAATTTCCCCAGTAAATTGAATCTGTATAGTGTAATGTTTTCCCGTTAAGCTCACGAACAATATCGCCAACAGCCTCAACATATTCCTTATTTCCCAGATAATCCAACATTAAAGCAAATTCCTGCCACTCAAAACTACGACCATTTTCTGTAATCATTGTAATCCGCTGTTCTGAAAGTTTCACACCATACTCTTTTAGAATCTTAACAATTCGTCTACTGCCACTCATAATTGCATAGTAAAGCAGTTCTCCAACATCAAGACAAACCTTTTCGCGATATTGATATAAATATTTTATAATTTCGATGCGCTGTTCTAGTGGCAATACATTGATAGCGTTCCCATTAACAGTCACTACATTTGTAAAACATGCATCTCTTGTATCAATAAAAAACGCTCTGTGAAGTATTTTGTTCATCTCCAAGGGCGATAACCAATAGTATAATGTATAATAACCACCTTCCCCTTCAGGTCGTATATAAGTAAAATTTGCGCCGCCTTCAACAAGCGCTTTTACATATTCCAATCCGCAAAATCGACTGGCGAGTCCCAGCGCACGCGCAGAATTTTCCACCTGTCCAAGTTGCTTATAAAGTGCAGAAATTTCTTCTGGAGATGACGTAAGTACAGCTTTTTCGAGAAGTGCTCTTTTGTGTTTTTGAGAAATGATATTATAATTCATAAATACCTCCTTATCCAATAATGTCTATTTTATTAGTTCTAATATGTACGGATAATTAAAATTTTTATATATCTTTGTCCCTTAATCATAATTATACGCAGTGTGTAAGCAAACAGCAAGAAAATTTATAATTGCGTCGAAAATATTTATTTTCCTCTATTTGCTGCTTTAATAACATACATTTTACATTATAAAAACACTTATTTACTGCTTTTTATATCTATGAACTTTTGTCTGTTCTTCAATTGTAATTTTACAGATTACAATGTATAATATTTTACAGAATGTTCTGCCAAAAGAATTACAATTGATTTCGTTTACCAATCTTAAAGGGGACTTATATGGTATATATCTTTACCGCGTTATATTGTGAAGCACAAATTTTTATCGAGCAATTTCGTCTGATTAAAAATCAACAAACTAATTGGTTTCAAGAATTTTATAATGAAACTTATAATATTCATCTAACAATCACTGGCGTGGGCGAAATTGCTGCGTCCGCTGCAATTAGCAGTGTATGTTCCACATATCGACCAACCCAGAAAGATCTGCTTCTCAATGTAGGAATTTGTGCACACACTACAAAAAATAATGGAATATTTCTGTGCAATAAAATTATAGAAAGAGAAACTGGCAGAACTTTTTATCCTGATATATTATATTATCATAGTTTTAGTGAAGCAACCCTTGTTACAGGAATGCTTCCATACAACGCAAATCAAGACAATACGCACCAAATGAAATCCGAATCCGCTGATTTTTTGTATGATATGGAAGCGGCTGCAATCTATCAGATTGGGATTCATTATTTCGGTCCACACCAAATGATATTCTTAAAAATAGTATCTGACAAAGGATTGGTGTCACAAGTTTCTAAGGAACAAACGACACTTTTAATGAAGAATTATCAGAATTGTATTGTAGATTATATTATGCATATTTCATTTATAACGCAAGAAATAAACGAATATGAAAATTATTTTGCTGACAAAGAGGAGACACTAATTGAGACATTTTGTGCCGATTTGCACTGTTCAAAAACAATGAAGGATTCTATGAAACAATTAATTCAATACATGTCTCTTACTGGTATAGACTATATTTCTATAATACAATCGATGTACAATAAAAATCTGCTTCCTTGTAAAGATAAAAGAGAGGGAAAACTTCGTTTTGAAGAATTTAAAAGAAGATTATTTTAATGCGTTTTTTTCACATATCTATGTCGAAAAATCAATTTTTAATCATGCGCGTACCCAAAAAATTCTGGCAAAATTTCCATCTGCAACAGTTATTGAAATTCATCATTACAAGGATGTATTTTGCCGGAGTAAACAAAACAACGCACTTCAACACTGTTCACAAAAGTTAATTTTGGCAGCCAAACAAGGGACATTGCTCTATAAAGGAGCACCTGTGTGCCAAAGTTTTGGAAACCAGTATTTTTATTATACTTCCTGTATAATGAATTGTATTTTCGATTGTGCATATTGTTATTTAAAAGGAATGTATCCTTCCGCCAATATTGTTGTATTTGTAAATTTGGAGGATTTCTTCGCAGAAGTAGAACAGATTTTGCAAAGGCATTCATTGTATCTGTGTGTTTCTTATGATACAGACTTATTGGCATTGGAATCCATTACAGGATATACACAAGAATGGCATAACTTCGCAGCAAAACACAAAAACTTAACCCTTGAAATACGGACAAAATGTGCAAATAAATTATTTATTGAAAACATTACGCCTATTTCCAGAATAATTTATGCATTTACGTTATCACCGCAGGCAATTATAGATGCCTATGAACATCATACTCCTTCTTTATTAGAAAGATTGTCTTGCGCTGCGAAACTGATACAGCTAGGATGTCCTGTACGCCTGTGTTTTGATCCAATGATTTATATCCCCAATTGGCAACAGCATTATGAAGAAATGTTGGAATTAGTATATACCACTGTCGATATTCAAAAAATTATGGATGTAAGTGTTGGAACGTTTCGGATTTCACAAGATTATCTAAAAAATATGAGAAGACAAGCTCCAAAGTCCGCAGTCATCTGGTTTCCTTTTCAAAAAGATGATGGGTACTACCATTATCCAGACGATTTGATGGAACAGATGGAATATTTTTTAATCCAAAATTTACAAGAGAAAATTTCTAAGGAGAAAATTTTTCGATGGAAACTATAAAAAAGAAAGCCGCAATTGTCACTGGAGCATCCTCTGGGATTGGATATGCCATCAGCAAAAAATTAAGTGCACTTGGATATGAAGTCTTTGGATTTGGCAGAAATTTTGAAAATGCAAAATGGGACACAGCGGACTCTATTCATCCGATTGTCTGTGATATTTTAGATACCGATAAATTATGTGTCTGCATTAAACAGATTGCAAAGGCCCATGAAGTGCATATTTTGGTAAATAATGCCGGTGTTGGTTATTATGGCCTTCACGAAGAACTAAATCCAGATAAAATCAAAAAACTGGTACGAACAAATCTTGAAGTGCCCATGATTTTGACACAACAGCTTTTGCGGCATTTAAAGAAAAATGCAGGGTATGTAATTAACATTTCCTCTGTGACAGCAACACAGACCAATCCACATGGATGTGCCTATGGTGCTACCAAAGCTGGACTTGCTAGTTTCTCCCACAGCTTGTTTGATGAAGCACGAAAATATGGTGTAAAAGTAGTGACAATTTTCCCCGATATCACACAGACAAACCTCTATCGCAATGCAGATTTCCAAGAAGGAGATGTGCTAGAATCCTATTTACTTCCAGAAGATATTGCAGAAGCAATAGAATGGATTCTAAGACAACGAAAAGGTGTTATTGTCACAGAGATTACACTAAAACCACAAATTCACCGCATAAAAAAAAGAAATCTAACACAGATTCGTGAGTTATAGGAAAAAACTGGTTTCATGCAAAAACTGGATATCTATAAATATAGAAAACCATAGTCCACATAAAAGTTTCTGTTACAGCAGCGATAAAGTTTATAGAAATCCAATATAATCCCTATTGTTAATTATGGTAAGAAAAAGAGCAATTAAAGGTACTTTGCATTTTCTAATAAAAAAGAGGGATTCTCACCCCTATAAAAATTCTAGCATTTAATCTAAACCACTAAACGAATATCACCATTCGTATATTTTTGAGAGTTTTCTATAAAATCATCTGTTCTATACAAAAACAGCAATTATTCATTTTTATTATACAGCAAAAATAATCGAGTAGGGAAATTTATTTCTCCTACTCGCCCGCCGGACGCTGGCGGCCTTCATGGAATCTATTGTGTAGAGAAGCAATCTTTAGAAATTGTGATTTGAGAAAAGCCAACTTATCTTGTGAAGGATTAGAAACTTGTAATTTGGAAGGCGCTATATATGATGATTCAACACTATGGAATAAAATGTATAATGTGGTTCAGAGCGGTGCGGTGAAGATGGGGAAGGTATAAAGATTATCTTATTATAGTGCAAAACAAAATCTAAATAACATTTAATTTTTGAGAGGAAGCAAACTTTTAATGAAAATATATAGCAATTAATTCTAGTACAAAAATTGCCTTTCTGTTATGATAGAACATTTAAGCTATTACATAACCAAAGGAAAGATAATTTTATGATTAATAAGACAACTAGTATAATAAGCTTGTAAACAAATCTTTATGAAAAAGCATGACCTTGTATATTAAACTTAAGTTTATTGTTTAGAGTCCTGTTTGTGAAACAGTAAAAAATTCCTCAATGGAGAACATAACTTTACCCCAAAAAGAAAAGCATTGAAAAATCCAGCGTTTTCAATGCTTTCCAGCGTCCCCGAGACGACTTGAACGTCCGACCTATCGCTT
>BLMC01000086.1 GCA_011959805.1 Lachnospiraceae bacterium
GGGAATTGAGTCCATACCAAGCGAATCTGAGTGTTATCCGGCTAAGCTGGCACATGGTCATGTAGAATGGCTTCTCAAGCAAAATGTAGACTTTATCTTTTATCCCGCGCTATTTTATGAACGAAATGAATTTGATGAGGCAAACAACCACTACAACTGCCCTATTGTGACCTCCTACTCGGAAAATATTAAAAACAATGTGGAGGCTATTGGACGCGGTGAGGTCATTTTCAAAAATCCATTTATGTCCTTCCGTGAACCAGCCTTGATTTTGCAATCACTAGAAAAAGAATTTCCCGATATTCCTACCACTGAGTTAAAAGAGGCGGTCGACGCAGCATGGGAAGAACTTGCCAACGTCCGCAAAGATATGTCCAGAAAAGGCGAAGAAGTTCTTACATACCTTAAACAAAATCAGGCGCGCGGTATCGTACTTGCAGGTCGTCCATACCATATCGACCCAGAAATCAATCATGGTATTCCAGAACTTATCAATTCCTACGGGATTGCTGTACTCACTGAGGACGCTGTATCACACTTGGCAAAGCCAGAACGCCCACTCATTGTATCCGATCAATGGATGTACCATTCAAGACTTTATGCTGCTGCAAGCTATGTCAAGACACGGGACGATTTAGACTTAATTCAGCTAAACTCCTTTGGTTGTGGATTGGACGCCGTTACCACTGATCAGGTCAATGATATATTGACCAATTCCGGTAAAATTTATACTTGTCTGAAAATAGATGAAGTGAATAATCTCGGCGCAGCGCGCATTCGCATTCGTTCCTTGCTCTCCGCTATCCGCGTGCGCGAGGAACGCCATCAAGAACGCACAATACAACCAAGCAGCATGAAAAGAGTGCTCTTTACAAAAGAGATGCGCAAGAATTATACAATACTGTGCCCCCAGATGTCACCGATTCATTTTGATTTGCTTGAACCGACATTCCGCAGATGTGGCTATAATCTAGTCATACTAAACAATGACAATAAAGGCAGTATTGATATGGGGTTGAAATATGTCAATAACGACGCTTGCTATCCGTCTTTATTGGTGGTTGGACAGATTATGGAAGCAGTTCTCTCCGGTAAATATGACACAGACCACCTCGCTGTCGTAATGTCTCAAACTGGCGGTGGTTGTCGTGCAACAAACTATATTGGATTTATTCGGCGCGCACTAGAAAAAGCAGGTTACCAACACATTCCAGTCATATCAATCAATCTGTCAAAGTTGGAGAACAACCCAGGCTTTAAACTGACGCCAATGCTTTTACTTCGCACAGTTTATGCGATAAACTTCGGTGATATCTTTATGCGGTGTGTCTACAGAATGCGCCCCTATGAAGTAGTCCCTGGCTCTGTGGAAGCAGTACACCAGAAATGGATTAAGAAGTGCTGCGATTTCCTTAGCCGTAAGTATATGTCATTTCACACCTACAAGAAAATGTGCCACGAAATGATTACAGAGTTTGATGCGATTCCAATACTGGATATCAAAAAGCCGCGCGTTGGCATTGTGGGAGAGATTTTAGTGAAGTTTTCTCCTGCTGCTAACAACCGCCTTGTAGAACTTCTGGAGCATGAGGGCGCAGAGGCAGTCGTACCAGACCTAATGGATTTTATGTTCTACTGTTTTTATAATCAGTTATACAAGGCAGAAAACCTTGGTACCAGCAAGAAAGCAGCTAAACTTTGCAAGCTTGGCATCAAAGCAATCCAATCACTCAGAAAACCAATGAGCGAAGCATTTGCTGCAAGCAATCATTTTATTGCGCCTGCTGACATTTATGAGACTGCCAAAAATGCGGCAGAAATTGTTTCACTTGGCAATCAGACTGGTGAAGGTTGGTTCCTCACAGGAGAAATGCTTGAACTTCTTCATACAGATACACCAAACATTGTATGCACACAACCCTTTGGTTGTCTGCCAAATCATGTAGTTGGCAAAGGCGTCATCAAAGAGTTGCGAAGACGCCACCCCGAAGCAAATATTGTTGCCATTGACTACGACCCTGGTGCATCTGAAGTCAACCAGTTAAACCGTATTAAATTAATGCTATCCACTGCCCTGAAAAATCTAAACAATACTTTAGAATCACCCGAAGAAAAAGAAACAAAAGAAATTGAGAATGCAGTACAGCAAAGTACAAATAACACTACTGACAACACAATTCAAGGCGCTTCCATAAATCAGAAAAAGCATTCTCACAAAAAGCGTTCCAAAGGTAGGGGCAAAGAGAACACGAAAAATAAGTCCGCATAAAAAACAGGGGTTTAACCCTGTTTTTTATTGAATTCCCCATATTTATTTTATTGCTTCTGGACTTTTTCCATATAGATCTGATAAGCACGATATTCTCCCATCTCAACGGGCATCGGCAACCCTGCCGCCATCAGCGCAGCCCCAGAATAGCAAGTTCCACTCTCTGTATTTTTGTAGATTGCATCTGGCATTAAACCTTTCAATCGCACATAATTTACAGTCATATTTCCATGTATCTCTTGCATTACTACGCTCAATAGCACTTGTGTTTTATCCTCTGATACAGACGCCCACGCAGCATATGTATCCACGAACGGATTGGATAAACGATAGTAATCCCCTCTACAAATCAGTTCCTCATACTTTTTGTAACACAATATCTGCGCCTTAATTTCTTCCTTTTCTTCATCGGAAAGCGTCTCAGGATTCAGTTCATATCCAAATGTGCCAGCCATCGCAACTACACTTCGCGTTTTTAAACTGACACTTCTTCCTGTCTGATGATTTGGAATCGCAGACACATGCGAACCCACAACAGAAACCGGGTAAAAGAACGAAGTTCCATATTGAATACGCAGACGATCAATCGCATCTGTATTATCACTGCACCAAATTTGCGGCGTATAATACAACATTCCTGCGTCAAATCTGCCTCCTCCTCCACTACAACCTTCTATTAGCATATTGGGATATCGTTGCATAAGTCTTTCAAGAAAATCATATACACCGAGCACATAGTCATATGTTACTTTTCCCTGCGCATTTTCCATAGAATAAATATCAGTAAGACTACGATTCATATCCCACTTTACATACTCGACATTTCCTTGGTCAAGCACGCCACAAATCTGATTAAAAATATAGTCTCGCACATCTTTTCTGGAAAAATCAAGTACCAACTGATTTCTGGCTCGAACTGGTTTTCTGCCCGGTATCTGAATTGCCCAATCAGGATGATTGCGATAGACATCACTATCCTCCGATACCATTTCTGGCTCTATCCATATTCCAAAATTTACTCCAATAGCATTGATACGCTGAATCAATTCCCCTAGAGAACAGCCCAGTTTCTCCTCATTGACTTGCCAGTCTCCCAGACCACTATTATCATCATCACGCTTTCCAAACCAACCGTCATCCATCACTACCATATCGATGCCAAGTTCTGCTGCTTCCTCCGCCAATCGATAGATTGTCTCTCCGTTAAAGTCAAAATATGCAGCTTCCCAGCTATTAATCAGTATTGGTCTTGACTGATGACTATATTTTCCCCTGCACAGATGTTTCCTTATACACTGATGATATCTCTTCGATAACGTGCCAAACCCTTCATCTGAATAGCATAGAATTGTCTCAGGTATCAGCAGTGTTTCTCCCCTTTCCAACGGATAGTGAAACAAGTCGCTGTTCAATCCCATCAAAGCTCTTGTCTGTCCATACTGATCTCGCTCTACTTCACATCTAAAGTTTCCGCTGTAGACAAAAACCATACCATAACAGTTTCCAGAATCCTCCGTCGCATTTTTATCCGCAATAATCACCGCTGGATTATACTGATGGCTGGAAGTTCCCCTACGACTTCCAATCACCTGACATCCATGTGCAATTCTTGTCCGCTGAAAATTGCGCTCCATAGCATGTCGCCCGCAAAAACTAATAAAATCAAAATCCCCATATATGAAATCTAAACATACCGATGATGCCTTTTCCACATGTATTTGCTTTGAACCAAGATTTTTAATTACAGCACTTCTTGTAATAATATCCGCATCTTCAAGCACACCATACAAAAGGCACACTTGAATCCTACTAATTGAATCCTCCAATACAATTTCCAGCGTCTCCGCTTCGTCGTCAGCCGCGTACACAGCAGGAAGTCCCTTCAGCGCATATTTTCCCCTTTTTATTTCATGGCTGACATAACGTAAATCGCAGTATTCAGAATTATCCGCATTGCGTATTACAAGAGCATTATTACGATAATCGCCCGTCCCTGCCTGCGGATACTCCTGCGGCAGAGCATCCATGGAATATGTCCTATCATTCCCGGCATCCGCCGGGTTTCCAGAAAAGCCTCTGTCATAGTAGGTCAGCAAATAATCCATATTTCCAGATATCCGCGCCCCATAGTACAGATGCAACAGAAAACCCAGTCGGTCCACTTTCATCTGATAAGTCGTGTGTCTTGTATTTAATGTAAAAAGTTGATTATCTTGTTGAAATTGAATTGCCATACGCATTCTTCTCCTAATACATCTTAAGAAAATTTTAACGAAACACCCCTATTATAAACTAACATTGCCATAAATAAAAGTAGATGTTTAAAATTTTATAGTATCTTTATTTTACCGCACCGTTTACGACACCGTTCAAAATCTGTTTCTGGCAGATAATATAGAAAATTAGTATCGGAATCAATGACAGTAAGTAGGAAGCAAATGCTAAATTATAGTTTGTACCAAATTGTGTCTGGAAGTTTAACTGTGCTAATGGCAATGTATTCTGATCAGAACCTGCCATAATAACCAATGGTGTCATAACGTCATTCCACACTGCCAATGCAGTCAACACTGCAACTGTGGCATGCATTGGACGCATAATCGGGAAAATAATTTTCCAATATGTTCTCCATGTAGATGCACCATCCACTTTTGCCGCTTCCTCAAGCGCCATTGGAATATTCACAAGATATCCAGAATATAACAAAACATTCATTGGCATATAAAAGACAATATATAGAATAATTACACCAAACCAATTTGCCAGCCCCAGCTCTGCTGTCTGTTTTGCTAGCGGCATCATCAGGATTGCAAACGGAACAAACATACCACTCACAATAAAGAGATAGACAAAACTGTAAAATTTACTATGACTTTTGTTTCTGCCGAGCGCATAACCCATAATGGAGTGAATTGCAATAGACAATCCTACTGTAAGTAATGTAATCACCAAACTGTTTTTCAAAGAGTTCCAAAAATCTGTCACGCGCATTGCCTCTTTAAAATTATCGAAACTCCACGTCTTTGGAAGAGACAGAATACCACTGACACTGTTTGTCATCTCCGCAGGTTGCTTAAATGCAATAATAATTGTCATATATAATGGAAATGCGATAGCAGAAAGTCCAAGAATCAGCACAATCATTGCTGTCCAGTTTGTTTTCTTATTTATCATATCTTCCTTCATTATAACTGCTCCTCCTTTTTACCAGTAAATTTCATCTGTGCTACAGAAACCGTCACGATTACGATAAAGAATACCACTGCATTGGCACTCTGGAAGCCAAACTGTCCACCTGACATACCATTGTTGTAAATCAAGTAGGAGATAGATTCTGTGCTCTGTGCCGGACCGCCTTTAGTCAACGCCATAATCTGGTCAAACACCATCAAGAAATTCTTAACACTCAATACCATATTAATCGAAAAGAATGGAATAATTAATGGGAATGTCAGATAACGGAACTGTTTCCATCCAGTCGCACCGTCTAGTCCACCAGCCTCATATACGTCTTCTGGAACAGTCTGCAAACCTGAGATATAGATAATTGTGTTCATTGCAATCGCCTGCCATGAGCAGACAATCATAATACCAATCCATGCTGAACTTGGGCTGGACAAAATACTCTTGCTCAAAGAATCAGAGCCAATCATCGTACCCATTGCTGGAAGAATATAGGTAAAAAAGTAGTTAAAGATATAACCTACTACCAACGCACCCAGAATATTGGGCAAGAAATAGGCGCCTCTAAAAAAGCTTTTTGCCCGTATTTTACTATTCAGCGCAAGTGCTAAAATGAGGCTTATTACATTTACTACAATCGTAGTTACAACAGCGAGTTTAAATGTAAACAGATAGGATTTTCCGACACGTGCATCAGAAAACAGGTCGATGTAATTACGGAACCCCACCCAATCGTATGTACCAAATCCCTTAAAATTTGTAAAGCTATAAATCACGCCGCGAATCAGCGGAATCGTATTGAAGCAGACAAACAACGCTAGTATTGGAATCGTAATCAATAAAAAAGTCATTTTTCTCTCATTTTTCATATTCCCACACCCCTTCTCCTAATTTCCATGCGTTTTTTCGTACTCCTGCACCATACGGATAATATCCCTATTATAGCGCAGCCAGTCGGTGTCAAATTTCTGTAAAAATGCGTCTACATCTTTTTGGAGCAAGAAGGTTTGAATCTGTGCATCTACTGCCATCTCAGATGGATAATAGTGGTCTTGGTAGTCGGTCATTTTACCTTCAACTATATGTTGATTCATACCATCAAGCATTGGTGACAATGTAAAGTTACCCTCTTTACACGGAATGGCTATCTGTGCGTCGATATATTGCTGCAGATTTTCCTCGGCAAATAAGAAATCTAACACTTCATAAGCCGCTTCCTTGTTCTTGCAGTCCGCCATCACGCAAAACTGAAGGTCAATTCCAGAGTTTAAAGTATTTGCCTGCGCATCATCATTTGCTGGCATCACAAAGGAATCAATATTCAAGTCAGGATTCACTGACAAAATCTGTGGAATTGCATAGCTTCCAATTGGATACATCGCAGCCTCTCCTCGCGCAAAAGCGGTGCAGGCGTCATTATATCCATATGCAAATGGATCATCTACTGCATATTGAAGCATATCCAGATATTTCTCTGATACTTCCCGGTACTCCTTGGTAAAAGTAGTCTCGGAACGATTTACTTGCTTTGTTACATCTGCTGGTGCAAGACTCACCGCCATAGCATTCCAAGGTGCAAGGCAAGTCCATGTATCCTTGAAGCCAAAGTAGAAGGGAAGAATACCTTCTGCTTGAATCTCTGTACACAATGCTGTAAACTCTGGCCATGTCTGCGGAATCTGCCATCCATGCTGCGCAAACAAATCCCTATTGTAGAGAATCCCCGCTGCATTTGCCACATAGGGAACCGCGTATGTTCCTTCTGTTGGAACGAGCTCCAATGCCTCATCGATATCCCTATACGCCTGCTTAATCTCCTGCAAACCTGCATAGTCAGAAATATCTGCTAGAATCTCAGCATCCACAAAATACGAGTAATTGATATCCCCACCGATTCCTATAATATCGGGATAGTCCTCGCGGATAAACCTCGTTTTTAAAATTGTCATTGCGTCATTTGGAGAACTGATTTTCAACTGAATATCGTCGTGCGTTGCATTAAACTTCTCTTCTAATGTATCGAAGTAAGCTGCTGCTTCTGGTTTGTACTGGACGATCTCAATCTCTGTCTTGTTACTGCCATTGGTAGCACCACATCCTTGAATGCCTGCTGCCGCTGCCACACAGCATAATGATATGCCGACATGCCCTATTGCTTTTCCTTTCATATAATTTTCTCCTTTCTTTTTGATATAAATATCTTAACATACCATTATGCTATCAGTAAATGGCACTATTCCGTCACTTTTATACCTTAATGCTATATTATTAATTTTATCTTGAAGTCAAGTAGCATTTGGGTATATACTATTTTTAGAACGAATACAAATTATTGTATATTCTGTACATTAAAATCTATTTTTGAAAGACATTCTATACAATGATTTTTATTAAAAACTTGTCTTACTTATAATAAATTGTCATATATCACTTGAATTGCTCTATAAATACAGGCGATATTTTATCAGTATACCCTATAAAATGACCAAAATTTAGAAACCAAAAAGGAGTATCAAAGTATGAGTGAAGTGATATTTTCTGTTTTTCCAAGCGAGAACTTTATTGATTTAGGACTATACCAATTCGGGTGGGAAAAGTGCGACCCTTCCCACTCGTTTGGCCCCGCAGCAAGGAATCATTATCTTTTTCACTACTGTATTTCTGGCACTGGTATCTTATATGGCAACAATGCAAAAGGGGAATCTGTTCTATATCCAATTAAGAGTGGACAAGGTTTTATGTGCTTTCCAAACCAGATTAATATGTATATTGCCGACCATGAAATTCCGTGGGAGTATGTATGGATTGAGTTTGATGGACTCCGAGCCAAAGAAACGATAGAATTGGCTGGATTGAGTGTAGACCAGCCGGTTTACAAGGCACGTTATAAAGATTTAGCTGATTTGATGAAGTCAGAGATGCTTTATATTGTCAATCATAAAGAGGAATCTCCTTTTCATCTGATTGGACACCTTTATTTATTTATAGACAGTCTTGTGCGTTCTTGTAGCCTAACACAATTGAACAAAGGAAATAGACTTCGCGATTTCTATATACGAGAAGCAATCTCCTTTATTGAACAGAATTTTCAAAACGCCATTACTGTAGAAGATATCGCCGCCTCCTGCGGCCTAAATCGGAGCTATTTTGGCAAAATCTTTCATGAAAATATAGGAAAATCTCCTCAAGAATTTCTAATCTCCTACCGCATGAAAAAAGCTGCTGAGCTTTTAAAACTCACCAGCTTATCCATATCCGATATTGGCAATGCAGTCGGCTATCCAAACCAGTTGCACTTTTCACGTGCTTTCAAACACGTGTACGAAATCTCTCCCCGACAATGGCGTTTTGAACAGCATATTATACCATCGAATAACAAGTAATTTTGACAAACTTCTTATTTTATTTTTTAGACAATAAGAAACTTTTAATGATGAAACAGCCGAATACCGGTAAAGCACATTGCCATACGATATTTATTGCAAGTTGCAATCACATTGTCATCTCGGATAGAGCCTCCAGGCTGTGCAATATAGCAAACTCCACTTCTGTGTGCCCGCTCCACATTGTCCCCAAACGGAAAGAACGCATCAGAGCCAAGTGCAACATCTGTCATCTGATCGAGCCAAGCACGTTTTTCCTCCCGTGTAAATACCTCTGGTTTTTCGGTAAAGAATTTCTCCCAGATGCCATCTGCTAACACATCCATGTAATCCTCGCTTATATATACATCAATGGTATTGTCTCTGTCAGCACGTCCAATTTTTTCTTGAAATGGCAGATTCAATACTTTGGGATTCTGACGCAAAAACCAATTATCCGCCTTGTTTCCTGCAAGTCTAGTACAGTGAATACGCGACTGCTGCCCTGCACCAATGCCGATTGCCTGTCCGCCTTTTACATAGCAAACAGAATTTGACTGTGTATATTTTAGCGTAATCATAGCAATTGCAAGGTCTATTTTTGCCTGTTCTGGAATTTCTTTATTTTCTGTCACAACGTTTGCAAACAGCGTATCATCAATCACCAATTCATTGCGTCCTTGTTCAAAGGTAACACCGTAAACATCCTTTGTCTCCACAGGATTTGGAACATAATTTGCATCGATTTGAATCACAGCATAGTTTCCCTTTTTCTTTGCCTTTAAAATCTCAAGTGCTTCCGGTTCATATCCTGGCGCAATAATCCCATCCGATACTTCCCGTTTAATCAGCTTTGCTGTATCGACATCACACACATCAGACAGGGCAATAAAATCACCAAAGGAAGACATTCTATCTGCTCCCCTTGCCCTCGCATACGCGCTTGCAAGTGATGATAGTTCTCCCATATCATCTACCCAGTAAATTTTTCGCTCTACTTCATTTAATGGAAGCCCCACAGCCGCTCCAGCAGGTGACACATGCTTAAACGAAGTCGCAGCCGGAAGCCCAGTTGCTTTTTTTAGCTCTTTGACAAGCTGCCATCCATTCAACGCATCCAAAAAATTAATATACCCAGGCTTTCCATTTAATACTTCAATTGGTAGCTCACCATCTTTACTATAAATTTTCGCTGGTTTCTGATTGGGATTACAACCATACTTCAATTCAAATTCTCTCATTTGCAATACTCCTTTATTTATTTTTATTGTATATCTTTGACTCATATTTTCCTGTTTCAATATCAATAAACCGGATAAATAAGGACACTTTATTATCCACATTTAAACTATTCCACACAAGGTCACCAAATTTATCCATCTCATTTGGAATCCCAACAAGTTTTGGTTCTCCTTCAAAACTTGGCAACGGATTGCCATCTTCCATATATGTATGAATAAAACGCCCCTCACCTGCCACCGGATTACTGTATGCATATGTAAAACGGTTACAAGCATCTGGGTTTCCATTGTTACTTTTTAAAATGGACATTGCATAGTTATAATTCCCATTCTCAATATGAAGAATACCAGAAATTCTTGGCGTATAGTTTGGCGCATCTGGTTCAAATTCCCTTGTTCTAAGCGCCTGCTCAAATGTCTGCTGCTTATCCATCAATTCATAGATTGTATCTGTCTGGTCCCCATTTGTCACAATGGTTTTATTGCCAAGTACACGGACAGGCGCATAAATGATAAGGCTTGGGTCACGCAGTTTAGAAGGGTCAAAAGCTTGTGTACGAATCCCCTCTCCTTCTTCCACAAAGACGCGATTTCTACTGTTTTCACTCCTACCCATAATAAAATAAGCAATCGCAGCCTTTTTCCCATCTGGGGTTCTGCCAATGACAATTCCTCTGCCAGGATAAGTATTTTCTCTAAGCTCCTGCTCCAATGATAACATCTTCATTTTAAAAACCTCCTAAAACTAAATATTCTTTCTACTTCCAAGATATCGAATGCATACTCCATTACGATGTAAGATATCTCCCTCCAGATTTCTTGAAAACATAATTTTGTTATCTTTATCTCTTGCAATCTCAATATCTTCATCACTACTATTTACAATCACCTCAAGCGTCTCTCCCCATCCCATTTTCTGAAGTTGAATCACTCGTGGATTTTCATAATCTGCTGGAAAATGAAAATTTCGCTCACGCATCAACGGTTCTTCTTTTCTAAGTTTAATCAGTTGTTTTGTAATCGAAATTTGTTCATTATATTTGCCTTGTTCAATATCCTCCCAAGGCATACATCTACGACAATCTGGGTCAAAACCGCCCTCCATGCCAATTTCTGTACCATAATAAATACAGACGCTACCTGGCATCGTAAACAGCAGCGCAAAAAGACAATTATAAACATCAAGTCCACTTGTCACATTCCGAAGGCGTATTGTATCATGCGAATCAAGCATATTAAATAGCACATCATTTGTCTGTTGCATATAATTTGTATAGCAGCGGTTAATCATAAATTCAAAGTCTTCCCCGGTAAGACTTTTGTCCAGGAAAAAGTCCTTCATACTTCCTGCAAGCGGATAGTTCATAACAGAGTCAAACTCATCTCCCCTAAGCCATGGTATCGCATCATGCCATACTTCACCTAAAATATAGATGTCTGGTTTTATAGCTTTTACTGCCTTGCGAAGCTGTTTACAAAATACGTGAGACACTTCATTTGCCACATCCATGCGAATGCCATCCACATCATACTTTTTTACCCATTCACAGGCAACTCCAATTAGATATTCACGTACCGCCGGATTGTTTGTGTTAAGTTTTGGCATCTCATCAAAAAAGGCAAATGTATACAACTGCCCTCTCTTTGCTGCATCCCACTGATTTGACAATGGCCACTCGTTAATCATAAACCAATCAAAATATTGGGAGTCACGCCCGTTTTTTAATACGTCCTGCCATGGTTTAAAGAAATATCCACTGTGATTGAACACAGCATCCAACATTACACGAATTCCACGCATATGTGCCTGCTGCACAAAATTTTTCATTGTCTCATCATCGCCAAAACAATGGTCAATTTTCTCATAATCTGTCGTGTCATATTTATGGTTGGAAGGGGATTCATTTATCGGCGTTGTGTAGATTCCGGTAATCCCCAAATCTTTTAGATAGTCCAGCTTGTCTGTCATGCCTTTTAAATCGCCACCATAAAAGTCATGATGTCCAACGCCGCCCTCATATTTCCATGGTTTTGTATTTTCAGGATTTAAGGAAGAATCACCATTGCAAAACCGCTCTGGAAAAATCTGATACCACACTGTCTCGTTTACCCATGTTGGCACTTTATTCACATCAACTGGATTCATCCATGGCATTGTAAAACATTGCCTGCTTCGCCCCTTAATTTGCATCTGTTCTTCACTGACAAATCCATCTTCAAAATAATACCAACGCTCTGTCTCTGTCACCAATTCAAAATAATATTTTAAACGCTTGAACGCGGGCTTGATTGTTGTTGTCCACCAAAGTTGATATTTTAGACGTTTCTTAAATGGAACATTCGCCTTTTGGCCTGTCCACTCCTCACCACCGCCCAAAATACCATTTGCAAACGGGTCTCCATACACAATATTCACTTCTTTTACATCATATCCGGTTTTAAGATTAATAATAAGTTGATCTTCGTCAAGCATATAGCAATAATTATCGACAGTTCTATGATATATTGACGCAAACTCCATATTTATACCCTTTCTTTTTTCTCAACAGATTCTCTCATCTATTCACTTACACACACTTTGCCGGCTAACACATTTTCATAATCTTCCAAATTTTTCTCCAAAAGCTTTGGCGTATCAAGTCCATAAGGACACTTGGAAGCGCATTGTCCACAATGAAGGCACTCTTTAATCTTTGCCATCTCCGCCTGCCAGTCTTCGCCCAACCAGTTTGTAGATGGAGAGCGACGCAGAAGCTGTGAAATGCGTGCACAGTTATTGATTTTAATCCCTTTTGGACAAGGCATACAATAACCACATCCACGACAGAACTCTCCTGCAAGTTCTTTTAAATCATTCTCATATGTCTCTTTCATCTTATCATCCATTTTGGGCATTTCCTGCTGAAAAGATAAAAATTCTGCAAGCTCAGCTTCGCGTTGTATCCCCCACAGAGGCAGCACAGATGGATATTGACAAGCAAACCAGTAACAGAGCTTTGCATTTGTCAGCAATCCACCTGCCAATCCCTTCATGCCAAGAAATCCCATTCCTGCATTCTCACATTTTTCTGCAAGTGCAATTTCTTTCTCAGAGGAAATATATGCAAATGGAAACTGTAATGTCTCATACAGACCACTTTCAATCGCCTCCTCTGCAACATTCAGCAAGTGTGCTGTTATTCCAATATGTCGAATCTTTCCTTTCTTCTTTGCCTCTAAGACAGCATCATACACACCATCTGCGTCTTTAGGTCGAAAACAACGCGGCGCACAATGCAATTGATAAATATCAACATAATCTGTTTTTAACAGGTCAAGAGAAGTTTCCAAATCCTCCAAAACCTTCTCTCCTGTCTGTGCAGCAGTCTTTGTCGCAATATAATATTTATTTCTGTCAACCCCTTCTAGTGCAATGCCTAATTTCTTCTCACTGTCACTATATGCCCTTGCCGTATCAAAAAAATTCACACCGCCATCAAGCGCCATGTGTATCAATTTCACTGCATGTTCTGTGTCAATCCGCTGAATTGGCAATGCGCCAAAACCATTCTTGTTTGCTATTATCCCTGTATTTCCAAGCTTTACAGTCACCATAACGATTCCTCCTTTGCCCCATTTCTATTTATTAGCAGTTACCTATCTCTATCTTATATAAGACATCAATGCCTCAATACCACACAATAACGTATTTAGTCCCTCTTGATATTTATAATTACCATTGGTCGCAAGCATACTGCCAATCCCTGTCATAAGAATCCAAATATTCTGCGCTATGCTACTGCTATTAATCTCTGCACGTGTATCACCAGATGTTTTTCCCTGCTCAATCAAGTAAGTCAAATAATGGACTATCTCATTCTGTACCCTCTCGTTTGTAATCGTATAAAGTGTCGTATAATACTGAAAATGAACACGTTTCTCATAAATATAAGTAAATGCGATCCGAATTAATGCTATAACATTCTCATATAAAGATACCTGTGATGTCATAACAGCCTTCGCTTTCTCTAATATCTCCTCGTTGCATCGCTGTGCAACTACCAGATTAATCTCATCAATATCTCGAAATCTATTGTATATCACCCTTCTATCACAGTTGAGTTCTTTGCACAATCTCGTGACAGTCAATGCCTCCACACCTTCATGACAACCAATATTTATCGCAAGGTTTACAATGCGTTTGCTTGTTTCATCTTCTATCCGCTTTCCCTTTGAGAATGCCATTTTTTCACCCCATTTTTTCATAGTTCCTGATTATTATCTTATCAGTTCCAACCAAAAATGGCAATACAGAAAATATATCGCTACTATGTTACTTTGCGGTTACAATTGATGCACACAAAATACTACAAAATATACGTTCTAGTTCTGACTCCAACACTATACATTTAGTGGGTAGTGTGAAATTAAAATTTCACCATCCTGATTAGTACGCCTGCTGAAGCAGGCAGATGGGAGTTAGTGTGAAATTAAAATTTCACCATCCTGATTTGTATGCCCG
>BLMC01000087.1 GCA_011959805.1 Lachnospiraceae bacterium
GCTAAAATTTATGTGCGAAGTTTGAGTTCATAATTTAAAGTATTATAGCACCTCTTAATATAAGAAATGCTTGCGCGTATTAAAAGTGTGTTTTGGCACATTTTTTATAGATTAAATGATTTGGTAAGACACTTGTTTTATAGGATAAAAGTGATATAATAAGCATTGGTTTGTAAAGTTAAAAAATAATAAAGATAAAGGATAAAAATATCATGGTATTTGAAGTCAATAACAAGAAACCCAAAGCCAAACAATCAACGACAAGGCTGATTGCATTTGGTTTCGCAATAATTATTCTAACAGGTACGATACTGTTATCGTTGCCTTTTGCAAATAAGTCTGGTCATGGAAACTTTTTGAATGCTCTCTTTACGGCGACTTCTGCGACTTGTGTAACAGGGCTTGTTGTCGCAGACACTTATCAGAATTGGACTACTTTTGGACAGCTTATCATACTCTGTATGATACAGGTTGGTGGTCTGGGTTTTATGACAATTGGAGCTTATATCTCTGTACTGCTTAAAAAACGTATTGGATTGCAAGAGCGAGAGCAACTACAAGAGAGTGTCAACACTCTGGAAATAGCAGGTGTTGTCCGCTTAGTCAAAAAGATTGTCCAAGGAGCGCTTGGCATTGAATTTTTGGGTGCGATATTACTTTCATTTCGGTTTGTGCCGCAGTTTGGATTCATAAAGGGAATTTATTTTTCGCTGTTTCATGCGGTATCTGCATTCTGCAATGGTGGTTTTGACTTAATGGGAACCAATGAAGCGTATTCTTCTCTTGTTGCATTTGAGGGAGATGTATTGGTGAATCTTGTGATTGTATTCTTGATTTTAGTGGGCGGGATTGGTTTTATTGTTTGGGATGATGTAGTGCGCAACAAATGGCATTTTAGGCGCTATCTGTTGCACAGTAAAATTGTGATTACCGTGACATTTTTGTTGACTGTCGTTGGTACCATTCTATTTCTAATTACAGAAAATGATGCGGCCTTTGCAGGGATGAGTCGGCTGGAAAAGTTTTTGGGTGCATTGTTCTCCTCTGTCACTCCAAGAACAGCAGGATTTAATTCTGTAGATACAGCGGCATTGTCAAATGCTGGAAAGTTGTTAACCATGGTAATGATGTTTATCGGCGGTAGTCCTGGTTCGACAGCGGGCGGAGTTAAGACAACCTCAATGATTGTACTGCTATTTTATGCAGGGGCGATGGTGTTAAATAAGGAGGATATTAATTTATTTGGAAGACGGCTTACCGACGAGGTGGTAAAGAAAGCAAATGCTGTGGTGATTATCAATGCTACACTAACAATCATAGCAACTGTTATTATAATGGCATTACAACCGTTATTAAATTTTGAGGAGGTATTGTTTGAGGTTCTTTCCGCAATAGGAACCGTTGGAATGACTGTAGGTATCACAAGAGACTTAAATTTAATAGCACGAGTTATTATAATAGTATTAATGTATTGTGGGCGGTTGGGAAGTCTTTCTTTCGCACTGGTGTTTGCACAGAAAAATACTTCGACTTCTGTACGTCAACCGCAGGAAAAAATAATTGTGGGATAAAAGGAGAAGAAAATGAAATCAATATTGATTATTGGAATGGGACGTTTTGGACATCATTTGGCAAAGAATTTTCTGGAACATGAGCATGATGTTATGATTGTGGATGAAGATGAGGAGAAGCTAGAGGACATGGTACCCTATGCGACTAGCACTAGAATAGGAGACTGTACAAATGAAGAGGTATTAAAGAGCATCGGTGTTAGAAATTTTGATGTAGTGTTTATCTGTATTGGCACAAATTTTCAGAGTAGCTTAGAAATTACAAGTCTTGTGAAAGAGCTTGGTGCAAAGAGAGTAGTTAGCAAGGCAACCAGAGATATCCAGGCAAAGTTTTTGCTGCGAAATGGTGCGGATGAGGTTATTTATCCAGATAAAGACATTGCGGAGAAGTGGGCGGAGCGCTACAGTTTGGACAATCTGTTTGATTATATTGATTTGCCAGGCGCTTTTGGCATCTATGAAGTACCGCCGCTCAAGGAATGGGTCGGCAAAAGTATTCGGGAGTCTGATATTGCTGCAAAGCACAAGATTTCTATACTGGGAATTAAGAAAAAGCACGAGGAAGAGATGAGTGTTATGCCTTCCGCAGATTATATTATTCGGGAGACAGACCACTTAATGGTGATGGCTGGAAATGAGGTTGCGGAGAATTTGTTGAAACAAAATCGAAATAAGTTTGCCACTCCAGCGTGGCGCAAATAGCAAATGCCATATTACTTTGACAAAAGGAAAAGAGGAAAACGATGATATCAAGTGCAGCAAACAGTAAAGTAAAAAGGCTCGTAGCGCTGTCACAGAAAGCAAAGATGCGGCAAAAAGAGCAGTGTTTTGTTGTTGAAGGGGTAAGAATGGTTTGTGAGGCGCCATCAGATTGGATTCAAGAGGTATATGTATCAGAATCCTTTTTTCATCGGTATGAAAAAGAAGAAAATGCAGAGATAAGATGTATTCTCAACCATTATGATTATGAAGTAATTATAGATACTGTATTTCAGAAAGTTTCTGATACACAGTCTCCTCAAGGGATACTTTGTGTTCTCTCCATGCCGCACTATGAGTTGACAAAGAGTATTGAGCGGTGGGGTGTTGATAGTAAGAAGACACCATTACTTGTACTTTTGGAGGATTTACAGGACCCGGGAAATGTGGGAACGATATTGCGCGCGGGGGAAGGGGCTGGCGTAGATGGGATAATTATGACACAGCAAACCGCGGACATTTTTAATCCCAAAACAATTCGTGCTACTATGGGATCTATTTATCGAGTGCCATTTTATATTGTGGATTCTCTGGCAGAGACAATAATGCAACTAAGGAAAAAGGGCATGTGTGTTTATGCAGCACATCTTGATGATAGTGTGGATTATGATGTGCCAGATTATACGCAGCCCACAGCGTTTTTGATTGGAAATGAAGGCAACGGACTTTGCCGAAAAACAGCAGAGTGTGCAACACAGTATATAAAAATTCCTATGGAAGGACAAGTGGAGTCACTCAATGCTGCGATGGCATCAACAATTTTACTGTATGAAGCCGCGAGACAGAAACGCAAAAAGATAATAATTTAATGATTTAATTATTACACAATCTTTACAGAAAGGAAGAGGAAGAAGACTGCTTCCACACAGGGACAAAAGAATGAAAATCGGTTTTATAGGACTGGGGAATATGGCGTCTGCTATGATTGGCAGAATGCTGGACACAAAAGCGTTTATGGCAGAAGAATTGATTGGTTCTGCAAAGACACAAACAACAGCGGACAAAGTAGCCAAGAAGTTTGGGATTTCTACAGGAACAGACAATGTGTTGATTGCTCAAACGGCAGATGTGCTAGTTCTTGCTGTCAAGCCAATATTTTTGTCGGAAGTGATTGCGGAAATTAAAAATGTTGTGGACAAGAACAAGCTAGTGATTTCAATTGTGGCAGGAAAGTCTATTTCTTGGATAGAGCAAGCGTTTGGTAAACAGTTGCGGCTGATACGCTGTATGCCAAATACCCCGGCAATGGTGGGTGAGGCGTGTACTTGTATTTGCACAAAAGAAGATGTGACAGAACAAGACAAAAAGATTACAATTCAAATTATGAGTAGTTTTGGCAGGGCAAAGATTCTTCCAGAACGTCTAATGGACGCTTTTATTGGCGTGGCGGGAAGTGCTCCAGCGTATGTGTTTTTATTGATTGAAGCGATGGCAGATGGTGGTGTGATGGCAGGGCTTCCAAGAAATCAGGCGTATGAATTTGCAGCGCAGACAGTGCTTGGCAGCGCTAAAATGGTGCTTGAAACAGGAATGCATCCCGGTGAACTTAAGGATATGGTGTGTTCTCCGGCAGGGACTACAATTGAGGCAGTAAAAGTATTGGAGGAAAAAGGATTACGCGCAGCAGTTATAGATGCAGTCAATGCATGTGTCGAAAAATCGAAGAACCTATAAAAAACAGGTGGAATATAATAACATAACAATTTTATTAGGGAATTGTACTAATTTATAGATGCGTGAACAGTAAGATAACAATAATTATTTATTAAAAACAGGAGTTCGAGACTTGACAAGTCACGAACTCTTTGCTATTATATAAAATCGTAATAGGTGTTAATAAATACGTAACATTTTGTTGCAAAAATGTAATGATGTAATTTTTCAGCAAAATTATGAAAAGGAAACATTGTTATCAAGAAATGGAGCAAATTATGAAGACAAATTGTAAAAAGTGGAAATATCTGCTCTGTGCTATGGCAGTTATGACCGCGTTTTCGTCCAACCCGTACAGTACACTAGCAGCAGACACAAAGGTGCGCTTGACGGACAACATGGGCAAAAAACAGGAAACCACATCAGACAAGATGAATTCAGCAGAAAACAAAAATGTGTTGGCGGTGACAGCAGGTGTAGCAGATATTCTGGATACACAGGATTTTTATGTTGCAAAGGCAGTGACAGCGAATGCAGGTGCTTCAGAAGCAGACCGTATGCAAACAAATATTACAAAGAAAAGCAATGCGTTGATTGCATTTGCAAAAGGGATGATGGTTCTGCAGCCACAGTTGCTGCCAGAGTCAAATATTGTAATGGCGAAAGTCAATGAGTATGCCAATATTAGACAGGATGCAAATCAGGATTCTGAAAAGGTTGGTGTGCTGTATAAAGACTGCGGCGGAGATATTTTAGAAAAAAATGATGAATGGACGAAGATAAAGTCCGGTGATGTAACTGGATGGATAAAAAACGAGTATTTATATTTTGGAAAAGAGGCAGAAGAACTTGCAAAAGAAGTGGGAGTTTTGACTGCATATTCCAATACAGAAACACTTAGGGTAAGAAAAGAGCCAAATCTTGAGTCAGGAATTGTCGGTCTTCTTGCCAACAATCAGGCAGTAGAAGCAATTGCAGAGGAAGGGGATTGGGTCAAAGTTAGCTACGAAGGCACAACAGGATATGTTGCGGCGGAGTATGTTCGGGTTGAGTTTGGTCTTGATACCGCGGAATCTATGGAGACAATCAAGGCAAGAGAAGAAGCTGAGCGCAAGAGAGCTGCGGCTGCGGCAGAGGCAAAGCGAGTGCAACAGAAAGAAGCTGTGATGGCGACTGCTACAGAGCTTGAAATTCTTGGGGCATTAATTCAGTGTGAAGCAGGGGGAGAACCATATGAGGGGCAGGTTGCAGTCGGTGCAGTTGTAATGAATCGAGTGCGGAGCAGCGGTTATCCTAATAGTATTACAGAGGTAATTTATGCATCGGGACAGTTTGTTCCAGCGTCAGGAGGACGTATGGAATCCTTGATTCTGAATAAAACGACAAGAGCTTCTTGTATGCAAGCAGCCCAAGAGGCAATCAATGGGGTATGTAATGTCGGTGATGCACTGCATTTTAGAAGAAATAATGGCAGACCGGGACTTGTAATTGGGAATCATGTATTCTGGTAATGATATTTTAGGTATTTTTCGTGCGCCAAAATTATTGAAATAATATTTAATTGGCGCAGGGATTTTACTGTTTTTGTGGATGCATAAACAGCAATTTCAAAAAAGCGTAGTTCGTAAAAGAACTGCGCTTTTTCTTGCCCCTTTGAAAAAATTGTAGTAGAATACAAATAATTGATAATTTGTATGTGTTCAGGCAGGTCTGTGCATTTATTGCGCTGACACTATGAAAATGTGGTGATTGTAGTTATCTAGTCCATTGCGAAATGATTTTTAATAACTAGATACTTACGGTTTTAACGGATTTATCTGAACTGTTATAATAATCTTGACATAGGAGGAAATTGTATGGATTTAAAGGGACGGAATTTTTTGACGCTAAAGGATTTCACGCCGGAGGAGATTATATATTTGATTGATCTGGCAGCAGAATATAAAGATAAGAAGAAAAAAGGCATTTTGCATGATACACTTCGCGGCAAGAATATTGCTCTGATTTTTGAGAAGACAAGCACACGTACACGCTGCTCCTTTGAGGTGGCAGCACATGATCTTGGCATGGGAACAACATATCTTGATCCATCTGGTTCGCAAATAGGAAAGAAGGAGTCTATCGCAGATACGGCGCGCGTACTCGGCAGGATGTTTGAGGGAATTGAGTATCGTGGATATGAGCAGACGATTGTAGAGGAGCTTGCAAAATATGCGAATGTTCCTGTGTGGAATGGGTTGACCAACGAATATCACCCGACACAGATGCTTGCGGATATGCTCACAATTAGAGAGCATTTTGGATATCTTAAGGACATTCGATTGACCTATATGGGAGATGCTCGCTACAATATGGGGAATTCCTTGATGATTGTATGCGCAAAATTGGGAATGCACTTTACTGCGTGCACTGCAAAAGAATATTTCCCAGAAGAGACGCTTGTAGAACAGTGCAAGGAATATGCAGCACAGTCTGGTGGGACGATTACACTCACAGAAGATGTAATGGCAGGAACAAAAGGAGCAGATGTTATTTATACAGATGTATGGGTATCTATGGGTGAGCCAAATGAAGTCTGGGAGGAACGCATCGCGGCCTTATCTTTGTACAAGGTGACAAAAGCTGTCATGGACAATGCGGGAAAGAACGCTATCTTTTTACACTGTTTGCCTGCTTTTCATGATTTGAGAACGAAGATTGGCAAAGAGCAAGGAGAAAAATATGGTTTTACAGAATTGGAAGTTACCGATGAAGTGTTTGAGTCGGCTCAGTCGTTAGTATTTGAAGAGGCAGAAAATCGTATGCATACGATTAAGGCGGTGATGGCAGCGACGCTTGGTGCCGTATGATAAAATCGTTGTGTTTGGTAACAAGTGGCTAAGAATTAAAAGGATACTGGTTCGCATGGAGGTGGTTCTATGAAAAATGAGGAGATATTGAAAAGACTTCGCGATGCCAAGGATTATGTAAGTGGTCAGGAACTATGCGAATTTTATGGTGTGTCGCGCACCGCCATTTGGAAAGCGATTCGGCAGTTAGAGAAAGATGGATATATCATAGAGGCGCAAAATAATAAAGGCTACCGACTTGTAGAAAAAAATGATATGGAGTTATTTTCTAAGGTTGAGATTGAGAGCAGGTTGCAGACAGAGTGGATTGGCAGAAAACTTATTTTTCACAGAGAAACTGGTTCGACAAACATTGACGCTAAGGAGCTTGCAGAGAAAGGGGAAGCATCTGGCGCAGTAGTAGTGGCTGACATGCAGACTGCAGGGCGCGGAAGACGTGGCAGAGGTTGGGTATCACCATCAGGGAAGGATATCTATATGACCATTATGCTCAGACCACAATGCAGACCAGAAAAAGCCTCAGTGCTGACACTTGTGATGGCGCTCGCCGTTTTGGAGGCAATTTCGGAGCTATTACCACAATCGTGTAGTATTAAGTGGCCCAATGATATTGTAATGAGTGGAAAAAAAGTTTGTGGGATTTTGACGGAGATGAGCGCAGAACTGGATGGAATTCATTATGTTGTAATTGGTGCAGGAATCAATGTAAACCAAGAAGTTCTTGCGGAGGAAATTTGCAAGACAGCAACGTCACTACAGATTGAGTGTGGAAAACAAATAAATCGCGCCAAATTGGTGGCGCGTGTTCTTTATCATTTTGAAAAATATTATAGTTTATTTGAAAAGACTTGGGATTTTAGTGGATTGGTGCATCAATACAATCAATTTTTGGTCAATCGGGATAGGGAAGTGTGTGTGCTTGACCCTAAAGGCGCGTTTGAAGGTACTGCGCGAGGGATTAACGAAAATGGTGAATTGCTTGTCGAACGAAAAAGTGATGGTAAAGTAGTGCAGGTTTATGCTGGCGAGGTATCTGTACGTGGTATTTACGGTTATGTATAATGTTTGTTTTGGTCACATAGCCATTTGTTTTTGAGGGATTGACTTGGAGGATTATCATGGAAGAAAGCAGAAACCGCATTGTTTTGTGTGGGGCAAATGCTTATGAGCAGAAATATTATTTTAATGAAAAGTTTAACAATATCCCTGAATCCATCAAGGAAGAACTGCATATTATATGTGTGTTGTTCACAGAGGAAGTCGGTGGTGTATTCACAATTGTATTTGAAAAAGACGGCAGTGTGAGCCTTGAAACAGATGCCTACGAAGAAGATATTTTATATGATGAAATTAGCAGTGGGCTTTTGGTGCGAGAAATCCAAATACAGCGTCAGGAGCTTTTGGAATCGTTGAGTTTATTTTATCGAGTCTTTGTATTGCATGAGCAGTATGAATAGATTGTTTGCGAATGTAGATATTAAGCACAAATTAATTAAAACAAAATGGAGCGCTGTATCGGACAGCATAAGGAGAAATAGTATGATTCTAGTAGCGGATGTGGGAAATACAAATATTACATTTGGTGTTTATGAATCAAGTAGGACACCTGTTAGCTTTGCTGACAATCTTCCTTTGGGTACCCGTGGACATCAAAAAAATCTAATCACAACGTTTCGGTTAATGGCAAAAACACAGCGTACCTCAGATGAATATGGTGTATTGCTAACGGAATTATTGTCAAAAAATCATGTTCAAACTAAGGAGATTGAAGGTGCCATTATTGCAAGCGTTGTGCCAAACGTAATGCATGCGCTTACAGGCGGTATCAAACGCTATGTAGTTAAAAAGCTTATGACCGTGGGAGCTGGTATTAAGACTGGCATAAAGATTGTGACAGAAAACCCAAAAGAAATTGGACCCGATAGAATTGTTGACGCAGTGGCTGCATATGAATTATATGGAGGACCAGTTCTTGTCTTGGATTTTGGCACGGCGACTACCTATGATCTTGTCGATGAAAATGGATGTTTCTGCGCGGGAATTACCGCGCCAGGCATTCGGATTTCGGCAAAGGCGTTGTGGGAAGATGCGGCAAAGCTTCCAGAGATTGAGATTAAAAAACCAGCGTCAATACTGGCGCAGGAAACGATATCAAGTATGCAAGCGGGGCTAGTCTACGGGCAAATTGGTCAGACAGAGTACATTGTAAATCGTGTGCGTAAAGAGACGGGCTATGAAAATCTTAAAGTTGTGGCGACAGGAGGACTTGGACGGATTATAGCAGAAGAGACTGATGTAATACAAGAGTATAACAGTGCGTTGACACTGGAAGGACTAAGGATAATCTATGAGAAGAACAACAGATAGTGCAGCGGACAGACGACTAAAAATTGGTAATGTCGTTCTGGAAAATAATATTATGCTCGCACCAATGGCAGGGGTTACAGACCTGCCATTTCGACTGATTTGCAAAGAGCAAGGGGCTGGTCTTTTGTGCATGGAGATGGTGAGCGCAAAGGCAGTACATTTTCACAATAAAAATACAGAGGCATTGATGGAAATACACCCACAGGAATTGCCTGTCTCGCTGCAATTGTTTGGTTCTGAACCAGAGATTATGGCGGAGACAGCAAAACGTATTGAAGAACGTCCTTTTGCAATATTGGATATTAATATGGGCTGTCCAGTCCCCAAAGTTGTCAACAACCACGAGGGCAGTGCACTGATGCTGGAACCAAAACTTGCAGGTGAAATTATTTATGCAGTTTCTCATGCAATAAAAAAGCCAGTGACAGTGAAAATTAGAAAGGGTTTTGACGACGCTCATATCAATGCTGTTGAAATCGCTAAAATTGCTGAGGATAATGGTGCAGCGGCAATTGTGGTACATGGCAGAACCAGAGAACAATACTATTCTGGAAAGGCAGACTGGGATATTATTAGTCAAGTCAAACAAGCAGTGTCAATTCCAGTTATTGGAAATGGAGATGTGACAGATGCGTTGTCAGCACAACAAATGTTTAAAGCAACGGATTGTGACGGTATTATGATTGGCAGAGCAAGCCGTGGAAATCCTTGGATTTTCCATGAAATCAATCATTATTTGGACACTGGAATATTACTGGAGCGCCCGGCAAAGGAAACGGTTTGCAATACCATTTTAAGACACGCAAAGTTGCAATGCGCGTATAAAGGAGAGTATGTGGCTGTGCGTGAGATGCGAAAGCACGTGGCATGGTACACGACAGGATATCCGCACTCTGCGAAATTGCGTAGAATGGTGAATGAGATAGAAACTTTTGCAGAACTTATTGATGGTATTCAAAGGATGTTTGCAGAACATGACTAGCAAGTGACCAGTTACTGTTGACTTGTCAGTTAATGTAGTGAAAATTGTGCGCCAAAAGATGCGCACTTTAGCATTTTTGTGCAAATATGTTGTTTTTTCTGCACAGACCCGTGCAGAAAAAATTAGCATTAGGACTTTGTATCAGTTGTAAAGTCTGTAAAATAATTATGAGATTAAAGTGTATTAAGCCACCACAAAGTGGTTTTATATGGCTTGATGCTTGTAACAGAAAGTCAAGAGCGAAACGTTATATTTGGAAGTGATAGAATCGCTTGTAAAATCTTGACACAACAATTAAAAAAAGCTATAATAGGCTAGTTTATAGCATAGAATGTTCGTTTAGAAGCTGTGTTAGTAGTTGTGTGCTTTAATGAATTGTAATTATTTGCAGTTTATATTATTTTTTATATTTATGGAATCAGAAAAAAGTAATTTATCTTAATATGAATTATGAATCAATAGAAGTAGTGAAAGGGAGTAGTTACTATGGAAGCAAAGAAGAACTTATTGACACGTGAAGGACTAAAAAAATATGAAGATGAGCTGCATGAGCTTAAAGTAGTCAAACGAAAAGAGGTTGCGCAGAAGATTAAGGAAGCAAGGGAGCAAGGCGACCTTTCGGAGAACGCAGAGTACGATGCGGCAAAGGATGAGCAGCGCGATATTGAGGCGCGTATTGAGGAGCTTGAGAAAATCCTCAAAAACGTGGAAGTTGGTGATATGGATGAGGACGGACACGATCTGGATAAAGTAAGTTTTGGACTTGCAGTCAAAGTAAAAGATAATGAGTATGAGGACGAGATGGAATTTAAAATTGTGGGTGCGACGGAGGCAAACAGCCTGAAAGGAAGAATTTCTAACGAGTCGCCGCTTGGAAAGGCATTGATTGGTGCTAGAAGAGGCGATATCGTTACAGTGGAAGCCCCCGCAGGTGTGATTGAGTATACAATATTGGATATTTATAAGCCAGAATAGAAAAACAAAGTTATTCTAAAGGGGGATTCCATTGGATGTAAAGCCAAGGATAACGAAATTGTTTTAAGAGAATTTCTAAGGTGCTAAAGACACCGTCTAAGAAATTCTAAAGCTTTATGATGGAGAGATGATGAGAGGAGTGTTTTTGTGGCACAAGAGAATAATAACCAGAATAAGAATCAACAACAGGATATAAACCAACTTTTGAAGGTGCGCAGAGAAAAGCTTGCGGCGCTGCAAGAGGCAGGGAAGGACCCATTTCAGCTTACAAAATTTGATGTTACACATCACAGCCAGGAGGTAAAGGATCATTTTGACACGCTAGAGGGAACAAGTGTAACCATTGCGGGACGTATGATGTTTAAGCGTGTTATGGGAAAAGCTTCCTTTTGCAATATACAGGATTTAAAGGGTGATATTCAATGCTATGTTGCAAGGGATAGCATTGGAGAGGAACCTTATGCAGATTTTAAGAAATATGATGTAGGGGATATTCTTGGCATTCGCGGTGAAGTTTTTAAGACAAAAACAGGTGAAATGTCTATTCATGCAACTTGTATCACGCTATTGTCAAAGAGCCTTCAGATTCTTCCTGAAAAGTATCATGGACTGACCGACACCGATACTCGTTATCGTCAGCGATATGTTGATTTGATAATGAATGCAGATGTAAAGGAGACGTTTGTTAAGCGTTCCAAAGTGCTTTCTAGCATTCGTCGTTATCTCGACGATCAGGGATTTATGGAGGTGGAGACACCAATGCTTGTTTCAAACGCAGGCGGTGCGGCAGCAAGACCGTTTGAGACACATTTTAATGCACTTGACGAAGACTTAAAGCTTCGTATCTCTCTGGAACTGTATTTGAAAAGACTGATTGTGGGTGGTATGGAGCGTGTCTATGAGATTGGACGTGTATTTCGCAATGAGGGACTTGACACAAGACATAATCCAGAATTTACATTGATGGAGCTTTATCAGGCATATACAGATTATCATGGCATGATGGATTTGACAGAGAATCTTTATCGCTATGTGGCAAAGGAAGTGACAGGTTCAGAGATTCTTACCTATGGTGAGCATCAGATGGATTTATCCAAGCCATTTGAGCGTATAACAATGGTCGATGCAGTCAAGAAATATTCCGGTGTGGATTTCAATGAGATTCATACCTTAGAGGAAGCAAGAGAGATTGCAAAGGAGAAACATATTGCGTTTGAGGAGCGTCATAAGAAGGGCGATATCTTAAATCTTTTCTTTGAAGAGTTTGTGGAAGAACACTTGATTCAGCCAATCTTTGTGATGGATCATCCAATTGAGATTTCTCCGCTTACCAAGAAAAAGCCAGATAATCCCGAGTATGTGGAGCGCTTTGAGTTCTTTATGAACGGCTGGGAAATGGCAAATGCCTATTCTGAGTTAAATGATCCAATTGACCAGAGAGCGCGTTTTGCAGCGCAGGAAGAATTACTGGCAGCAGGAGATGCAGAGGCAAACCACACAGATGAGGATTTTTTGAATGCACTTAGTATTGGTATGCCGCCAACAGGAGGGATTGGATTTGGCATTGACCGCATGGTGATGATGATGACAAACTCACCTTCAATTAGAGATGTGCTTGCCTTCCCGACGCTAAAATCGCTCGACAAATAAAGCTAGTATTTATGCGGGTTTGAAGCACCTACGGTCACACTACTGCAACAAAAGTGCAACGGATTTTAAACGAATAATACGAAATAATATTTCCATGTACGTTTATCGTTGTGCGGATACATTCTAATTTTGTACTAATAAGGACATTTTTCTAAAAGATAATTTTAGAGAAGTGTCTTTTTTGTTATGGTCAATCATCAAAGAATGGAGAAAAAGTATGGGTAGTACAGCGTTAGGAACAGGAAAAGTGATTATTTCAATAAAACTGTTAAAATACGATAAAATCATCAAAGGAAAAGAAGGTAATGCATATGGAAATCAGATATGATAAAGCGGCGGTCAAGTATTTATAGGGGATTTTGTAGAAACTAAAGGATTCCATAAGGGACGCAATCAAGGGACTGACACACAGAGGTCGCCAAAGGTGATATAAAACCTATGTAGGGTTATAAAGACAGTAGCCCCCATTTAAGGGGTGGAAAATATTCTGTTTAATACGATTCTGCTTGCAGTAGAGAGAACATTAATTGCAATTATTATGATTAGTTCCATTTTCCTGATTTATAGTTCGTTTGACATTTCTCTGAATAAGCGTGTTCATCAGTTTGGCATTTTTATCAGGAGTGTTTCATCTTCCTAACAAGAAAGCAGCCGAGATTGCGGTATAAACTGTGAAAGAGTACAGGGAAAAAACAGCAAGTAAAATGAAGTTAGTATTTAATGCCTTTCGAGATGACGACTATGAAAAATTGAATAGTTAGAAGAAAAAATTAAAAGTACGAATACAATCCTTATCAGTGCGGGAGCTGAACTTTCTACCTCCGTCGGCTTTACTTATAGTGGAGAGCGTTTTTTAAAGTATTTTAGTGACTTCATTGAAAATACCGTTTTCGCAATATGTATGAGGATGGCTTTTTATAGGTTAAGCGATTGAGTGTGCTAAACTTATACTAAATGATACTTGACAGTTTATCGTAATTTGAGTAAAATATGCTCTTAATTGGAATTTGTACTTTAAAATATGGTTTAGGAGGATATTATGAACATTGAACATATGAAAGACAATGAGATAGATATTGCAGTTATTTCTAGTGATGAACAGTTGATTGTTGATACACAATCCGCTTTGGATTTGGCTATGACTGTTAAGTATGAGACAGGTGCAACAAATATAATAATTAATAAATCGGCGGTATGTGAGGAATTTTTTATCCTTAGTAGCGGAATGGCAGGCGAAATACTTCAAAAGTTTATCAATTATCATGTCAGAATTGCTATTTATGGGGATTATTCACACTATACAAGCAAGCCATTAAAAGATTTTATTTACGAATCAAATAATGGCAACGACTTCTTTTTTGTGTCAACCAAAGAAGAAGCAATGCAAAAGTTGACAGGAACACAATAACTATGTTGTACAAATTCCAATGATACATAAATAATTGGTACTATAATATTGATGTTATTTTCCTACTGATTTCTAAAAACTTTTGCTATTCTCTTTGTTTTTAGATTTTTTGTTCTTTACCTTAAAGGCTTTTAAGCTCTTGCTATAAAAAGTTCAAGTTTGGAGAAATCAGTAGTAGGATAATATACATACAATTACAATTTCTTTAATTTGTGGTCGTGCGTGTCCACTCTGCTGACATAAAACTAATTTTTCTTTTATATTAACTCCCATATGCCCGCTTTGGCGGGCATACAAATCAGGATGTGTGAAAT
>BLMC01000088.1 GCA_011959805.1 Lachnospiraceae bacterium
ATGCAAATACAATATCAGGAAATCCAGATGCAATTTGAGGTTCTACAAACACAGCCAAATTGTTTACTTTATTATTTTTTAAAAAACCATGGATATAAAACTCTATAAATGCTTTTACCAGTTCCAGTTCCACACCTTCTGTCACTGTTCTTGTATACAATCCTATATTTTTTACATTACTGTCCAAAATTATTACTCTTTCCATGTTATTCTCCCATGTATAATAACCGTTATCATAAAACTTACGATACCAGTATCTCTACTTTCATATAATGTACATTATAATATCAATCCTACAAGAATTATATCATATATACCAGTTACTTGCATTGGACAGTTACTCCAAATCTATTGTCTTTTCACAAAATGCCATAAGACTTTCTTTTGATATTTTATTCATACATTTCTACTTTATCTTTGCCAACACATCCTGAAAAATCTCATAATTGTGTTTTACACCGTCATCCAGATCAATTGCGATCATCTGGTCTGCCAGATGATGTATTTTCTCCTCGTATGCGTGCAGCTCGTCTGACTGCTCCTGAACCTTTTTCAAGGACTTATTCAGTTTTACACGCTCGCTTGTGCCTGCATTGGCTGCGCGGTGTTCTAAATCTGCAATGGCAGTACGATATCTGCTCTGCTGCTCATGCACATAATCGGTGCGGATTCGCGCAATCGTGTCCGACTGATAACGGTGCATATAAATCAGACACTTAAAACCATTTTTCTTGCCAGAATCAAAGAGCCAGTATATCGGACGCTTCTGATAAATCTTGCAGTGGTCTTTGTAAAAATCATTGATAAAGTAATTGCGGATTATCTCTTTTGGCTGCCCTTTTCCTCCCAGTGCGTTGGCAATAAACTGCAAATTTGCATCCAAAGATTGTTCCCCATAGACAGTGCGGATAAATGTGACAAATTTCTCTACCATATCATCCTCGAAATATTCGTCGTCCATAATCGGGATAATATTGTCAGCATCTACCTTCCAGCATTCCAGTGCCTTTTTGCCCTCTACAGGCAGATAATAGAACTTGCTTCCCAATTCTCCATAAGTATATTTTCCATCATACTTATATTGACTTGCATCACCATATGTCCCACCATAGTAGGAAAACTTGTCCTCCATGCGACCGCCCGCAAAGATCAAGCCTTCCTGATCCAGTGAATAACGCCCAAACATACAGCCTACTGCATAAGAAATCAGGCTTTTGATGTCACGCTGCAGATCGGCTTTGCGAACAGTCACATCCTTGTCCTCCACTTCTGGAGTTAGTTCGTCCTGTAAGCCGTATATGTCAATGAAAATACGGTTGAGTTCTTCTTCGTTGGATTTTAGCTGGGAGAAACGTGTATTACATTCGTTGCTCCAGTTGGTAAAGGCATCTTCTATGTAGTATATATCTTTTTTATGTTTTTCGGTATCGGATTCTGTTTCCTGCCTTGAGCATAATGCACAGCGGATAAGCGGGTGTTGTTGGAAATCCCATGAGGTTTCAAAGGAGTCCCAGTCTATTTTACAAATTTCTATATTCTCTTGTGCCAATTCTTCTATCTTTTTATTAGTCCATTCTTTGAATGGAAGCTTTTCATAATCTCCCAACTTAAAGTGAATTGTAGGATTTAACAATTTTGATAAATAATTCACAAAATTTGTATTTAAATATCCCAACAAATTATATTTAATATGTTCTGGAACAAACGCAACTGCTGATGCTGCATCAAACAAAAATCCATTTTCAAAATATCGAAAAGAATTTACACCAGTTGTAATATCATTCCATGACAAATGTTCTTTAAAGTTATACTCCAAATTAAAATTATGAGCCCAAATACGATTTCCATCTGGATGCATTATTGTTTGCAATTCATAACCATCATTACGCCAGTTGACAATATATTCACGATTGCCATACCATTTCCTATACCCGCCTCCTTTATCATACGGAAACCATTTTAGTCCTGATTTTTGAGCTGATTCTCTTGAATGTCTAAAACCTATTTTTTCTATTATAACCTCAAACCACAATCTCAAAAATATATCATTCTGCCCAGTTGTCAATCCCATTCTTGCTCTTGAAATCTGACCAACATTTCCACTTTCAAATACATCAAAAATCTTATGACTTACCCAATATGCGATTGGTAAACCAGGAATCTTAGAAAAATTCTTTTGCTTCGCCTTATAGCAACATTCACCCAAAAGAAATGCATCTTCTTTTCCTTTTTGGGTCGTTGGTGCAAGCAATCTACAATAGCTCCCTTGATAACCTTCAATCATATTTTTCCAAATCACAAACGAAGTAGTCTGCACCACTTCCCCGCCAATTTCCTCAAATGCCCTTGCCCCAAGATGAGCCATATTGATTATCGTTTGACTTTCAATCAATTTTGTCCGCAACTTTTCAAAACTCGATAAAAACATCCAAGCATGTTGTGTAATCATTGCCTGATATCCATATTTCCTTAACATCTGTCTACAGCTCTCTATAAACACCGCAAACAAATCCGTCTTACTATCTGGATAATTCTTTTTTACAAACTCGCTCAACTTTGTATTCCCGCCGCTAATCCCCATATACGGCGGATTTGTCACCACCACGTCATACTTCTGTGCCAGTGTCTGCGCTACCTGCACCAACGGCAGCAATTTCAACGCCTCTTCTTTATGGAACGAAATATCCTCTTTTATCTCCTCAAACCTTGTATACAGCACATCCCAATTCTGCTGCGTGACTGTGATAATGGAACCATACTCCTTGGCATCATGCAGCTCTTCCACAATGGTATCCATTGCCTCTTTTAATTCTGCATTCTCATTGCAGAAATATGCCAACACATGCCTGTCCACACCATTACTTTCCTCAATCGCATACACGCTCGGCTGTGGTACTTTAGGCTGTCCGTTCTCGTTTTTTCTTCTGAGAAACCGCTTGTCATACTGACACGCTTTCATCATAACAGTAAAATAAGAAAGCTGTGCCGCCCGCCCGTCAATATCCAGACCATACAGATTCTTGTCTATGATACTGGCAACTGCTTCCTGTGTTGTATATCCATATGCTTCATAGATCTGTATCAGCACGTCAAACAGATAGACAAGAATATGCCCGCTTCCCTGACAGGGGTCAATACAACGAATTTCCTCCGGTGATAATTTTGCATATTCTGCACGAATCTTTACAAGCTCTGCTTCTACCTCCGGCTCCTGCTTCGCCTCCTCCAAATAGTATCTCCAAGCTTCTCGAAGCTTTTTTACTTTCAGCTCCTCATTGGGGTGTCCTTCCAGCCATAGGCGTCCAAGGGAGTTCTCCACCATATAACGCACAATCCAGTCCGGTGTAAAAAGCTGTGTTGCAGCCGGAATGTTTTCTTTTGAAATTTTTACATTCTTTTTCAGCGCTGCAAAGACCTCATCTTTTTTCTCGCTATTATAATACTGATACAGCCAGCCAATGATCTGCACCGCATCTTTCCAGTCCTCCTCTGGAATCAGCGCTATCATCTGCTCGATTACACTTCCCTCCCGCAGCAGCTTATCTGGCAGCAAAAGTTCTGTGTAATCCTCTATTTTTTGAAACATTTTCGGCAATATTGCATTGAGAGCGTTGCATTGTATAATTAACAGATATTTAAACAATTCCTCTGTCTGGTTTGCTTCCTTATAGGCATAAACCTGCTCAATGTCGAGTCCTTCCAGATCAAGATGAATCGCCTCCGCCAGGATCTGCGGCTTAAACTGGTTATTCTCATCTGTAAATATTCTGATATGCACAGGCAAATATCCATTCACTTCCATAAAACGCAACGCCAGAAAACGGTTAAACCATGTGTAGGCAACCTCCTCTATCACTTCCTGATATCCTTTTTTCTGAATCTGTGCAATCAACGCCTGTCGCTGGTTCTTTTCTAATGGAGATAGTAAACGCCCGTTCACACTGTCCGCCGATGCATCTCCATAGTCCGATTCTGTCACTCCATAAAATACTGCCCGCTGACTGACGCGCAACATTAGTTCCCTTCTTGCCCACACTGCATATTTTTTTAAAGCATTTTTATCCATATAGTAATCTCCAATCATCCCATGGCATAGCATTATGCCACACTCTATTTGAGTTCAATTCCATCCGAACCCTTTAATAACGTTTTTAACTGCTCTCTGAGTTTATCCACATACAAGTCAATCTCCTCCTCGCTCTCAAGCCTTGCCGCTTTGAGTAACGACTGGCGGAAAATGGGTTTATATGTTTTCTTTGGTTTCGTATTTTGTGGACATACGGGCTTCGCAGATTCTACAGGCTTTGAAGGTTCCAACGCCCCCTCAATCTTAGATATGGTTTCATCGCGATAATTCCACATTGGGATCGGATAGCCTTCCATTAACGCCAGACTGTTTGCTCCTGCTATTTTTTCTTTCTGCTGAGAATAATAGACATCTGCCCGTTCTATGTTTGTCTTAACTTTGGAATCTCCCTTGCCTGCCTGATGGATTTCTCCCATACATTGCTGTACAATATTTAATAATTCTTTTCGTTTTTCCTCCAACATTGCGTCGTGGGACACTTTTACTTTTGCAATCAGTTCATTGAGCTGAGGAATCCTGTTATACTGAAACCTTCCGCTTGCTGGCAGCATTGTGATCAGCCGTATTGTATTTAATGCCGTGTTTGCCTCTTCGTCCTTGCGGATATAATCTAGGTCATTCCTCAGATCAGCTTCAAATTTTACTGCTGCATCAAAAATAACAGCCTGTGTATGAAAGAAGGCCTCAACACTTTGCATTCTTTCCTGTGCATCATATAGATCCTCTTCCTTTTGCAGCAAACACTCAATAAGAGCGATATTATCCTTTTGCTGAGAAAGCACGTCATTCACTACAGACAGTGCTTGATTTACCACAGACTTATCTGGATAACGATGATTTTCATATCGCTTTAATAATTCTTCATAGTGTATACGGAGTGCTCCAAATTTATCAATGACAAAAGCAATCAGCCCGTCCTCATCATCTGGAATATCCATCTTGTTAAAATAATCTCGCAACAGCTCTTTTACAGCTCTCATTTTTGCTGCTGATACGACCTGCCTCTTAGAAATCTGTGTCCTTCCTGTTTCACTTTTCTTGCGAAGCATATCCAGAAGTTTTGGGTTGTTTGGCTGCACCGTGGAACCAGCATATTTTACAGTCACTTTCTGATCGACGATCAGCATCGCACATACTGCGGCAATATCAATCTCTTTCCAGCCATAAGGCATGGATTGATAACGGCTCTGCACATCCGCCATAGAAGTTGGCAGATGTTTGCGCTCCTGCATTTCCAGATATTCCTCCACTTTAACTACCGCATCTTTATTTGGCTCTGCACCGGGAAGCCATGTTACAGCGCCTGTTAAAATCGCTGCAATCTCTGCATCTGACTCTGTATTTTTCTCAATCAATCCCAATTCACTGTACACATGCGTAACTAAGTATTCCAGTGCTTGATCCAGTTTACTTTTGGCATTGCCATTGTTTAGTTCGATATGTTCCCCATCCACATAAAAAACTGCATTTTCAATCGCCTGCTCTAGCTGCTCTTTCGCATTGGCTTCATACTTTTCTGCTTCATCCTGCTGATTTTCGATAATCTTTTGTACAGACAGTGGAAGCTGCTTCACATTTTTTTGTTTGATATATTTTCGTATTTTCTCAGCACACTCCAACGAATCAAAATACGGTGTTTCTGAAAGTACGACAATTGCCTGACCTGACGATTCTGCCATCATACGAAGTTCTGATTTTTCTGTCCTATCCATTGCCATTGTCATAATTCTTAACCGCATTCCGCCCGTCACAGCCCCAACAGCAATCGAATCCACCATCTGATCAAAAGCAAAGTCATACTTGCCATAGCGAAACTTCTTCGTCTCATAAATTGCTCCAAATATCATATGTGCAATTTTTCCAACGATATTTGAGGTATCTACCATAGTCGCTTTAATCTCTTTCTGGATATCCTGTTCCTCATCTGTAAGAAAATGGTACAAATCACCGCTTCGTCCGATATAATTTTGACTTAACAGACGGTTGAGCGATTCTCCCACCTGTGCACGCATGATAATTTTATCTACTTGGATATGATCCGCCATCAGTATCACAATATTATCCAAAGATGCCTTGATATCATCGATATAACGAACAAGGTATAAAAGTTTTAACACGGATACATCCTGCTGCTCGATTCCATCTTTATTGTCGGCTGCTTTTTGGCAACGCTCTATCACCCGTCGAATTGAGCTGTCAAGAAACGTATGTACGGTATCATAAAACAAATAAAATGGCGCTAATGTGTATTCGTTTCTATTCTCGATTTTCTGCGCCGCCTCCTGAAAACCAGACAGCATTGAACGCTCTCCGCCCGAAAGATGTTTTCCAGAATTGCCGTGCTTACGAATTTCTGAAAACACTTTTTGCATAATAATAAACTGGTATGGCACAAATGGGAAATTTTTTACAAACTCCGAAGAACTGCCATAACCCTTGATATCCAATATAGCATCTGAAAACGTAAAAAGATTCCGAAGAACAGAATCATTTTCCTGATAGATTTTTTCCAGCAAATCAGATGCGTCTGATTTCTTGCGAAGAATACGTTTCTGAATTACCTCATCCGCAGAAGATGAAGTTAAGGAAAGTCTAGTTTTAAACCTTGCCTGAATACGCGAAAACTGATCCTGTCTTGTCTTGATGATTTCGTCAATCGCCTCCTGACCGGTACATACCACCCAAATCCTACCGCCACACTCACTGCCAATTTTTTCTACCAGCGACTGCAAATTTATCAATAGATCAACACTATCTCCTACATACTGCCCTACTTCATCCACCATAAATAGCAGACGGAAATCCTTTGGCTGTGTATCCATATATTCTTTCATTTCCAAGACAAGTTGTGCAATGCTGGTTTCCACCGTTTCTGTCCCGTCAAACCAATTATGTGCCGCAGTTTCACTCATACCTAATACTTCTGTCAACGTATCAACTATATCATCCTCAAAAAAGGCAAAAGCATCACGCGATTCCAGCCATGATGCACCATTTTTCTCTTCAAAGGTCCTGCGAAATTCCTCTGTCTTTCCCTTCTTATCTATAAACTGCTCTAACTTTGCCACTTTTAGATTTTCACCATAAAATCCAAGATAATTATAAAACATTTTGGCAAACACACGCAGAACTGCTGTATTATCTTTATTGATAGAGCCTTCAATATCAATGTTAAACAATATTGTTTTTGTATTGCCGCCGACAGCCTTAGCAATCGTCATGAACGTTGCTTCATCATCAAATTTTTCCCGAAAATAATCTTCTACTCTTCTGCCTTCAATTTCCTTATTTTCTAATAAATAAGACAGCATTTTTAGAAAATGGGATTTACCACTTCCAAAAAAACCTGATATCCACACCCCAATATCAGCCGTCGGCTCCTCAAACGAACTTCCATAATTGTTAAAAAAAGTGACCATATGCCTGCGGATATCTTTGGTAATTACATACTCTTTTACTTCCTGTTTCAATACATCATCTGTACTTTGGTCTACCTTGACAACACCATTAATTTTGCGGTCAATATTCTCATAAAACATATTTTGAATGATCATGTGCAGCTCTCCTTTTGGTTATATGATGTTAAATGCCCTGTAATATGGATTGGGTTCCATCCGGTCAAACAATCGCACAAATCTCCCGTCATATTTTCCCGGATAAAAAACTAATATTGGAATATCTGCAAACACAGGCTGCATTGCTTCCAACAATGAATGGATCCTCATAAACGGAAAGACTTCTCCTACTCCCGTGATCATCAGAATATCCCCCGCCTGATGCGGTTCATACTGCATTTTGCTCACAAAAGTCTTATTGTTTGCAAAGCGTTCTATCTGCTGGATTAAATATTCTTTTCCCTTTTTTTCCTCCATCGAAGGAACATTTTTGGTAATGCGCTTTTCATCACATATTTCAAGAAATATGTGATATAGATTGCGTTGTATCAGACGACATTCAAGCGATTGATCAATCGCCAACTGCTCAACGAAATGCCGAACTGTCATTTCTTCTTCGGGAGCATAGCAAAAAATACGAATATTAACCTCATTGCTTAGTCCCTTTCCTTCCAGAAATTCTTCTTTTTGCATATCCTGTTTTAAATGATCCAGTCTTTCCTTTAATTCGCTCATTGATTATTCCTCCTACAAAAAACAATGAAAAGCAGGAAGCGCCCACTCATCATTGTTATTTCGTATTGTATTTTCAAGTATTGGACTTAGCCAGACCGGATTCAATTTTTCTGATTTTATCGTATCCAAATATTCATTCTCAGCTAACACTTTGATAATTACTTGTCGTATTTTCTTAATCGTGCTCTCGCTCCATGAAGCTACAAAGTCATCCTGCTCTTGTATCTGCATAAAAAAAACATTCACATCTTTTTTACCAAAGGAAAACTCTTGTATGCGATACTTTTCCCCTATAACCGTCACCATAAAATCCCGCATCAGGCGATATCGTTTCATCATTGCATACAAACAAATCTGCTTTGCAACACCCATTGATTGTGTCGCCACAGCCTCGATTAAGCTGTTATCGTTTAAGGAATGTAATCTTACAATACAGGCTTTTGACATGGCAACAATTGATTTTTCTGTTGGATATTGAAATAAATTATCTTCCGCAATACGCTTTATCACTTCACAATCTTCTAATCCCTCTGACATCAGTTTTGCAGTAGTCCGCATCTCATAAAACAAATATTGTTCTCTGGTTATTTGTCCAGAACCTTTGTATGGGCTTATATTTTGTACTGCCAATATCAATCCCTCCATTACCTTTTTATCACAAATTCTGGTTATTTTACTTCTATTTCCTCTGATGTTTCAATAAAATCTACAATATCTCCAACATTGCAATGAAGCACCTTACATATTTTCATCAGCACCTCTGTACTGACAATCTCACCTTTTGACATCTTTGTTACGGTTGCCCAGCTGATACCCGTCGCTTTTTGCAGGTCTTTTTTCATCATGTCATGATCAATTAGTAACTTCCATAATTTTTTATAACTTACAACCATCCTTTGTCTCCTTGTTTTTTACATGAATCAAAGTATTTATCATCAAAAGGATTGTACCATATTCTTAGTTCTCACTCAAGAAAATATCTTTAAAAATGCTAGAATAGACTTTCGTGATGTTAAGTTTTCCCTGTTTTATCCTAAACTATATATGGTATACTCATATATAACTCTTCCTGTCGAAAGTCTACTTTTCCTGTTATCACCACTTATTCTTTTCTTGCAGTTCTTTCTGCTGTATTATTCCTTAATAGTTGTATTCTGTCGCAGCTGCTTTCGCATCTTTTAGCTTTTATTTCATTGTCTTTAGTGCGAGCGATTTTACAAATTTCGCAAATGTCTTTCCCAACCCTTTTGATATAACAAACTATTTTAATTTCTCGACCTGATTAACAATCACAGCTATCTTTCTCTCCAACATAGCTATCTTCTTTTCATACTTTTTCAAGAGATGATTTCTTGATATTGCTTTATTGAAAGCATCAGTATTTTATTACAGTCGCTTTTCTTTACTTTTACATGTTCCTCACTACCAAAAAGATTGGTCACTGGAACAGCAACGCTTTTCATATTTTTTGTTTCTGTTGCCACTTCCTTTGAAATCATTTTCAATGTTTCTATTCTTAAATTATGTCTGACATGAACCTTCTCGCTTTTTCTTTCTTCTTGGCTTTCTTAATCTATTCTGTAAGCTCCTATGTCTACAAAACCAATCCTATACTTAGCCGAACGCTCTATTCATCTGACATAGATAAAAGAGTTCATGATATTATCAAAGATAAAGGATGGTCTTACATTAATACCTCTAAAAGATATCAACAAAGAAAATAAAAAGCATTTTTTTATGCTGAAGCTGTCAATAATGTATATAACCATATATACTACAATAGTTTATTGCAATGAACGAAGAGATTTTATGAAAAAATGTTTTTTGATTATGACAATGGTGATTTTGACTTTTCTATTTCCAATAATATGGGAATGGACTCTAACGGAAATATAATGATGCGGTTATCTGACAATATGACGATGGATATAGACTCTGGTGATATATTTTAGAAGCACAAGTAACATACAACGCTGCTTTCCACATAAAAAGGCTTTCGGAGAAATCCCAAAAGCCTTGGTTTTACTGAATAAATTATAACTACTCAATGATAGTAGCTACGCGGCCAGACCCTACTGTATGTCGACTCTTACAAGCTCTCAGAAATAAAATCTGAATATTTTTCTTTGTTTTCCTACTTATTTTTCATTATATTATCTAATTTATCACTACTTTTTACAGTTCAGGAAAATTTTAAAGTCAAAACAAATCCACTTGGAGAATGCTGATTTTCTTCTTGATTGCCTTTATTACGTAGTGTTAAAACTATGTTTAAATATAATTAACAAGGAAAACTGAAAGTCTCTGCTTCCTACAAATGGGAATTTACTTATTGTTATAATGATATGAACATTCCATATTCCTTTGGTACATTTAAGACTCCATCTATTGTATTTTTCATCAGGATATCTTTTATTACTTGTTTCGGCACACTATTCAAAGATGTCATACTAGAAAGCGAATAAATATAATCCACCATATCATCTATATTAGTAACTTCCAATGAATCTATATATTCTTTTTTTTCCACTTTTGAAAAAGTTTTACTTAAAATCTCATATCCATTTTGAAGTGTAAAATTCTTATTTATGTTATCTTCAACACCATATGCCGAAAGAATTCTGGAAAGATATTCAATAATTCCATGTTCTCCATATGTCGCACAATAAAAACGACCTCCTCTCTTTAATACGCGCCGCACCTCTGTCAAACCTCTGTCTATATCAGGCACATGATACAACATCATATTTGCAATGACAATATCAAAAGCCGCATCTTCGTAAGGTATCTCTTGAATATCTAAAACCTTATATTCAATATTATCATAACTTCCTATATTATCTTTTGTTGCCGCAACCATTCCTTCTGAAAAATCAGAAAGTATTATCTTGGAACATGCACAAATTAATGACTCTCTATTTTTCCACATATCTCCTGTTCCACAACCTAGCTCTAATACTTTCGCTCCTTTATCAATTCTATAATTGGAAAATATCCAATTTCCAAACCCCATCTTATTTGTTGAATATTTATCATGAATTGATATTCTTGTGTCCAAGTTATTTGCAGTAGCGTATTGTTGTTTTACAATTGATGTATTATTTATCTTGCTCATAATTAACCCCCATAAATTTTAGTTTTCTTCTCCAATTGTACCACCTTTCTCACATCCTTACTACCATAAAATACCAAAGCGTGACAATCGCCATACCCTTTTTGACTATCGTTCCAATTCTTTCTCTATTTTTCATTTCTGTCTTTTCAAGTCACTCTGGTTTTCATACAGATTATCTCGCTCTTTTATACGCTCCAACTGCTTCTTTACTTCCCTTGGCAGTCCGGCTCTATCTACTGTGGATACAGATTTCTGCTCCAAAATGATTTTTTCCACACCACCCTTATCAAGTGCATAATCTGCCATAGCTTTACTTTCCAAAATATCCTCTCCTAAACCTTGCCCACCACACATAATCAGTACAGCAATTCTATTCCTTTTTCAATCCGTTCTGCAAGCAACGGCGTAACCCTACTCCCAATAATTCCTGCAAACACATAGATTGAAATAAAAAATACAAAAAATGCAAACTGGCACATAACAGCCCCATCCTTCAAAAAGGATAATATCATTGCTTTACCCCCAATAACTATTTGCCTAACACTGGCAAACCGACTTGTATCAACCTAACTCTTGTTTTCAAAATGTCTTCTCTTCCTAATCTATGCTCTGCTATTTCCGTCTGTAAAATATAATTCATTGCCAAATAAAACTTCTACTTTACAGTCTTCTGCTGCACGAAAGTTTTTTCATTGTGCAGCAAATTTTTATAATTTATTCCTATTATAATTCGTTGATCGTTGCTGTAATTGGCATGTTTCTAATCCGCTTTGCAGGCGCATATACTGCTACCGCAGCAGAAACGATATCGAATACAACAATAATAACAATCAAAACAATCGGCAAACTCCACTGGTTTCCAAAAAACTGTGTAACCAATTTCACATACAAAAAGCGGCTTAAAACAATTCCTATACCACTGCCAACAATAAGACCAGAGATAGCGTAAGTAAAGGCTTCCGTAGCAATCATCCGGGTAAGCTGTTCCCCATCCATACCAACCGCCCTCATAGCTCCATACTGCTTTATTCGGGCAGTTACACTCATAGAAATGCTGTTGATAATGTTAAATAGCGTAATCATGGCAATGATTGCCATAAAACTATATAGCAGAAATTTTACAGCCAGATAGGTACTGGCATCTTCCTGATTCCGCCTACGATGATCCTCAAAAATAACATTGCTTTCCGTAAGACTGTTGATTTGTTTTACCGTTTCATCCGTAGCTCTTCTGTTTAATTGTATCCCTATCATACTGTAATTCTGTTCCCCTGTCAGCCGGGTAAAAGTTTCCTGTGAGCAAATTATACTATATTCGCCGGGATACAGCCCACTGGATATGCCACATACAACCTCAATCTCCTGTCCCGCTACCTGAATGATATCTCCAACTTTTATCGGATTATCTTTATTCAAAACTGTCATAGCCTTGTCGCTGTCCCCATAGATCTTCGATAAATTTCCCTGCACAAGACTATCCTCTGCACAATCCAGCATATACTGGTATTTTACATTTATGGATCCTGACGGAAATCCTATCGAAATTACAGGCAACTATGCAGAAGAACTATGACAGGAGCATCAAATGAATAAAATAGTCGAGGAAGCGATTAGAAAAATCAAAGAGTTGGAAGAAAACACTCCCTGCGGAAAACATATTATTACCGGGGATGTGCGAAAATTATCATCCAAATTATTCAGTCAAATAGAGGATAAAAGTCTTGAAAATGTTTTTATCCTGTGCGAAGAACTGTTAAATGAGCACTCATGGGCATTGGGAATAATTGCGTTTGATTTTGCATATCGAATGAAAAATCATTATAACGAATCAACATACGATATTTTTTATCACTGGCTGAAAGATTATGTAAGGGGATGGGGAGACTGTGATGATTTTTGCACACATGCATTTGGAGAACTGCTTAGGCAAAAGAAATCATTATTTGTGAAGATAATTGCATGGACAGATGATAATGATTTTTGGGTAAGAAGAGCTTCCGCAGTTATCCTGATACCTGCTATAATGAAAAATGATTATGACGGAATAGAACCATTTGCAATATCAGATCGTTTAATGTCGGATTCGCATGATTTAGTTTTAAAAGGATATGGCTGGATGTTGAAATCCTTATCGCAAATAAATCCCAGTTGCGTAAAAGAATATTTGATCAAAAATTGCAAAAAAATGCCGCGAGTTGCATATCGTTATGCGCTCGAAAAATTTGATAAAGAGACAAGAAATAAGCTTATGCAAATGTAATAGTATTGGTAAGCCTGCAAAGGTTAATTTACTAACCTTTACAGACTTATAAGGATTTAATACTATTAACACAGACAATATTTCTAAAAATGAGAGTCCTTTTGCATTTGCCAGTTTTAATACATCTGATTCCAACTCATTTTTACACCCATACGCTGCACCTGCTTTTCGGTGGCCTCCACGTTCTGCGCTAACTGCTCTACTGTGCCTGTGCGTTTTTCTGGCTTGATTTTCGGCTGTATCAGTTCTTTTGGGTATTCCTGCCTTGTATGGATATCCATATAAGATTTCAGTCGGTAGTAATGGCTTTCATTCCTGTTATCTTCAAACGCAGGGAAAACTTCCCTTTTAGGGTCTGTCACCGCATAAGGCGGGAAACCAGCACAGTCCGTCCACAATGATTTCCTTAAATGAATTCAGCAGTTCCCCAAGTGAGATGATATAATAAAGTTGTAACACGAAACAGGAAATAAATGATATACTTTAATAAATGTAAAGAAAGGTGTTACACATGCCAAAGACAAAGTTCTATGAACTAGAATTCAAAAAGAAAATCATACAGCTATATTTAGAACAAGGACGCACAATAAAAAGTCTAAACGAAGAATACCAGTTAGGAGACGGAACTGTCCGTAAATGGG
>BLMC01000089.1 GCA_011959805.1 Lachnospiraceae bacterium
ATTAATTACTTTTATGAAAACACAATATCATTTACAGACTTATTTGAGAATCGACGGTATTGTGTGTATTTTGACGAGCCGCTTCGGATTGAGGAACATGCGAAAGCTGTGGAGTTAGAATTTCGGGAAAGTATGACAAATCGCGTGCAAAAAGGATATATATTGCCAAAGCAGATGGAGGTGCTTTCTTCGGTTCAAGAAATTTTAGCAAAGTTGGAGGAGACGCGTATTCTTGCACTTTCTGCGATGGAGTTCAAAAATTTTGGCATTCGATTTTTGCGGCGGTTTGCAGTTAGTGCAAGAACAATCTCTTCCTATAATAATAGTTTTCCAGAACTTGTAAAGGATTTAAATCATTTTAAGAAGCAAGAGTATCGAGTGCTCTTGTTATCTGCATCTGCCACGCGCGCAAAGCGTCTTGCATCTGATTTAATGGATGAGGGATTGACCGCATTTTACTCTGAGGACTCAAATCGAGTGTTGCAGCCAGGTGAGATTATGACTTATCATGGTTCGGTCCTAAAAGGATTTGAATATCCATTGTTAAAATTTGTTGTGATTTCGGAGACTGATATTTTTGGAAGACAACAGCGCAAAAAGAAGAAAAAGACCTATGAGGGACAAAAAATTCAGCATTTTTCAGACTTGAAAGTAGGAGATTATGTTGTGCATGAAAGTCATGGTCTTGGCGTGTATAAGGGAATTGAGAAAGTTGAAGTAGACAAGGTTGTGAAGGATTATATTAAGATTGCGTATCGTGATGGTGGCAATCTCTATGTTCTTGCGACGGGACTTGATGTGATTCAGAAGTATGCTTCTTCCGATACGGCAAAAAGACCAAAGTTGAACAAGCTTGGGACGCAAGAGTGGACAAAGACCAAATCGCGAGTAAAGGCAGCAGTCAATGAAATTGCAAAGGATTTAGTGGAACTCTACGCAATCCGTCAACAGAAAGAAGGATTTATCTTTAGTAAGGATACTGTGTGGCAGCAGGAATTTGAGGAAATGTTTCCGTTTGAGGAGACAGGCGATCAGGTCTTGGCAATTGAGGCAACAAAAAGTGATATGGAGAGTCCACGTATTATGGACCGCCTTATTTGTGGTGATGTGGGATATGGCAAGACGGAGATTGCCATTCGCGCTGCATTTAAGGCAGTACAGGACGGCAAGCAGGTTGCGTATCTTGTGCCTACGACCATTTTGGCACAACAGCATTACAATACCTTTGTGCAGCGCATGAAGGACTTCCCAGTGCGTGTGGAAATGATGTCGCGATTTCGGACAGCAGGGGAGATTAAGAAAACAATTGAAGGCTTAAAAAAAGGTTTTGTGGATATTGTAATAGGCACACATAGGTTGTTGTCTACGGATGTGGTTTATAAGGATTTAGGACTTCTTGTAATCGATGAGGAACAACGTTTTGGCGTGCGTCACAAGGAGAAAATCAAGCAGATTAAGGATGACGTGGATGTGTTGACGTTGACTGCGACACCAATTCCAAGGACATTGCATATGAGTCTAGTGGGAATTCGGGATATGAGTGTATTGGAAGAAGCGCCTGGAGAACGTCAGCCAATACAGACATATGTTATGGAATACAATGAGGAGATGGTGCGCGAGGCAATTGTACGAGAGTTATCCAGACAAGGGCAGGTATACTATGTATATAATCGGGTAAATAACATTGAGGAGATTACGAATCAGGTTGCACGCCTTGTTCCAGAAGCCAATGTGGCGTTTGCGCATGGACAGATGAAGGAACATGAACTTGAGAAAATTATGTTTCAGTTTATCAATAGGGAAATTGATGTGCTAGTGGCAACCACCATTATAGAGACTGGATTGGATATTTCAAACGTCAATACAATGATTATTCATGATTCTGATGCGATGGGATTATCACAACTCTATCAATTAAGGGGACGTGTAGGGCGTTCCAACCGAACTTCCTATGCTTTTCTAATGTACAAAAAGGACAAAATGTTAAAGGAGATTGCCGAGAAGCGGTTACAGGCAATTCGTGAGTTTACTGATTTGGGAAGTGGCTTTAAGATTGCTATGAAAGACCTTGAAATAAGGGGAGCTGGTAATCTTTTGGGCGAACGTCAGCATGGACATATGGAGGCGGTTGGTTATGATTTGTACTGCAAGATGCTTAATGAAGCAGTCAAGACGCTAAAAAACAACAAGAAAGTAGAGGATGATTTTAATACTTATGTTGACATGGATGTGGATGCATTTATTCCGCCACAGTATATTGTCAATGAGGTTCAGAAACTTGAGATTTACAAGCGCATTGCAAGTCTTGAGAATGAGGCAGAGTGTGATGATATGAGGAAGGAATTAAAAGACCGCTTTGGAACAGTTCCAAAATCTGTTGAAAATTTGATACAGATTTCATTGATACGTGTTACAGCGCATCGGCGATATGTGACAGAAATTAAAGGAAAAGTAGGGCAGATTACATTTTTTATGGAGCCTTATGCACCAGTACATGTCGAGCGTCTGCCCGAATTAATGGCAAAATATAAAAAAGCATTGGAATTTTCTGCAAAAGGAACACCAAATTTCGTGCTAAAATACAAAAAGTATGGTTTAATAGAAAAGGAGGCGGAGTTAATGATGTCCTATGCGAATAAAATGTTAGAAGATTTGGCGATATTATATGAATAGCTCCTTGTAATCTGCCTACCTCTGTTTTTGTGGTAGACTTTTGGTCCTATACACAAGTTTAATGAATGTGTGTTGTATATGTTTTATAAATTTTTGTATAGGTTATAAAATTTTTTCGCAACATTAGCTACAAAAGACGCCGAGTATCTAGGATAATACTATTTCGGAAGGAGAATTTTTATGGAGTACAGGGAAATGGAAAAGATGGGAATTCGTACCTCGCTATTGGGATTTGGGTGTATGCGATTTCCAACCAATACAGATGACAGTATCAATGAAGAGGAAACGCTCGATATGATTGATAAGGCGTATCAATCGGGCGTTACATACTTTGACACAGCGTATCCCTATCATGGTGGGAAAAGTGAAGAGGTTACGGGAAGAGCGCTTGCGCGCTATCCAAGAGACTCATATTATCTGGCGACAAAATTACCAATCTGGGAAGTTAAGTCTGTTGCAGATGCAGAACGCATTTTTCAAGAGCAGTTAAAGCGCTTGCAAAAAGATTATGTTGATTTTTATTTGATGCATGCGTTGAACGCTGGAAGTTGGAAGACGATAAAAGAGCTTGATCTTCTTGGATATTGTGAGAAGCTGCGCACAGAAGGAAAGATTAAGTATCTTGGATTTTCATTTCATGATGAGTATGCGGTATTTGAGGAGATTTTGACGGCGTATCCTTGGGATTTTTGTCAGATTCAGTTAAATTATATGGATAAAGATACACAAGCTACTTTAAAGGGTGTGGAGCTTGCGAAGAAGCTAAAAATACCAATGATTATTATGGAACCAATAAAAGGTGGTTCACTTGCAAAGCTTCCCTACGATGGCATTGATGAACTGTTCAAAAAGGCACTTCCAGAAGCATCAACTTCGTCGTGGGCGCTGCGATATGCCGGTAGTTTTGACAATGTGAAAGTGGTGCTGAGTGGGATGTCGACAATGGCGCAGGTGGAGGATAATTTGGATACATTTGCGCATTTTGAGCCGTTAAATGAGACAGAACAAAGGATTATTGAACAGGTGGCAGATGCCTTGAACAAGCGCGTACAAAATGGATGTACTGGCTGTCGCTATTGTATGCCATGTCCAGCAGGTGTCGATATTCCTCGTTGCTTTGGGATTTGGAATCGATATCATATCTATGAGAATGTAAATGAGACGAAATGGAGTTGGACACATAATATTGAAGCGGAAAAGAAGGCATCAAACTGCATAAAATGTGGGAAGTGTGAGCAGGCATGTCCACAGCATATTGCTATTCGAGAGGATTTAGCATGTCTACAGGAAGAGTTGGACTCTATAACAAACATCAAATAAGACAAATTTTCAGAATATTTAGATGATAGAACAGGGTGCAAAAGAAGAGGGAAATATGTGTAATATGACAATTTTCGACTTCTTTTATACCCTGTTTTGCGATAATAGCAAGACACTTTTCACAAAAATAAAAGAAAGTTAAACAAATTGTAGAAATTATTTGAATAGTATATTATAATAAAACTCGAATAGATTAACATAACTCGTTAACAATTCAAGAGTGGAGTGTAAAGGTGGAGGATTAGAATGAGTGAAGGAAGGTACAACATTCAAAAGCAGTACAAAGTCGATAAGGGAATGCCGCTGGATGCATTATTCCAGAGAATCGACAATCTGAAATGCCGCCGCATCTTTGAAGCGGAAATCGAGTGCGTCGAATGGAGCTATCATCTGGTCGATAAAGAAGGCATCAAAGATATGAAAGAACTTGTCAGAGAGCCGGGAGTATCAATTTTTGAGGTAAACCTTAAGCGAAAGATATCACCAGACTTGCTCACAGAGGTATTTGCTGGATTATTGCAAAGACCAATGGTCATGGTTTATCTGTGTGATGGGGAGCTTTCTATGGGAACCTATATACCATCAGGAAGTGGAAACACAGGTAAAATGTGCTCGACAGATTTTTATCCGTATGATGTAGATCGTATGATTGAAGTGTTAGATTACGATCTTGATTGCGGTAAAACGACAGAGCAAATACATAAGCGCATTTTTGCAACACTTCGCCAGCAAAAACGTGTTATTATGATTGAGAAGGCATTTGAGCGTCTGAATAAAGACAGCGCAAAGGAAACATTTGCTTATGAATTTAGCTATGAGAATCTTGAGCGAATCAGGAAGGATGCGGATTTTGTACAATCCCAATTGAAAGTAGTGTAACGGGGCGAAATTTAAGCAATTAGAATTGGCATTCAATGTGCGTAAATAGGCTCTAAAATCCAAGATATAGTTTGTGCTGATTTATAGCAGACAAAGCTGCGAAATAAAATCTTTCTATCAGTTGAGACAGTCTGATAGGACAAAGATATAGCAATCGATAAGTGCAGCTAGTGAATGGTTAGTCCCAAAGACCAAGGGCAAAACTAAAAATCTAGGAAAGGAAAAGCGAAGTGGATGGAAACTCACAAAATCACATCAATAAGTGATTGTGGGTAGATACCGACGGATTAGTCGGGAATTTACGACTGTGGAGTGTACAAGAATTTGTCAATAGTTGAATTTTTAACCCAAATATACACGTTGAAACAGTAACTACAAATCGTGAGATTGTAGCAAATCATCTAGCATATACATTTTTGTATATGTTTTTAGTAGCAGGAATTTGTTGTATGGACAACGGGATATCGAGGACAACTGCAGCTACAATACTAAATTCCTTAAAGAGCGGAGTTGTGCCAAGGACTGGGCTTGAATACATTACAGTGGGGAGAAAGAGTGAGATTCAGGCGTTATTACAAGACGTATCCATCATTGAGCAGGGAGGAGCCGCCTTTCGTTTTATTGAAGGGAAATATGGAAGCGGGAAAACTTTTCTTATGCATGCGCTTAGAAATCATGTGATGGAGAAAAACTTTGTAGTGACGGATGTTGAGCTTTCTGTAGACAGACGGCTTGTCGGAAATAAAGGACAGGGGCTTGCAACATACCGGGAATTAATTCGGAATATGGCGACACACGCATGTCCTGATAACGGAGCATTACAGCTTATTCTTGATAAGTGGATTGGCGCGCTCGAAAACGAGGTGGTACAATTTGAGGGACTTGTACCAGGTCATGAAGTTTTCGACGTCAGAGTCAGTCAAAAGATTTACAAGATTACTTCTTCAATGGAGGAACGAGTAAATGGGTTTGATTTTGGAAAGGTGCTTGCTTCCTATTATAAAGGACACCGTACAGGGGATATAGAATTGCAAAAAAAAGCTCTGCGATGGCTCTGTGGGGAGTATAGAACCAGAACAGACGCAAAGACAGATTTAGGGGTAAATCTGATTATCACCGATGAGAATTGGTATGATTTTATCAAATTGTTTGCAGATTTCGTGGTGAAAGCAGGTTATACAGGATTGTATGTCTGCATGGATGAACTTGCGACGTTGTATGAAATTCCAAGCCGTGTAGGCAGAGAATATAATTACAATAAGCTGCTGTCAGTATACAATGATGCGTTGCAAGGAAAAGCTTCCCATCTGGGTATTGTAGTCAGTGTCACAAAGGAAGCGATGGAGGATCCAGCAAGAGGAGTATTCAGCTTTGAACCATTGAAATCTAGGCTTGCAGAGTCAAGTTTTGAGCAAGATGGAGCGATTCAGATGAGGGATATGGCGGCTCCTGTAATTAAACTGTCCGTATTGAATCCGGGGGAGATGTATGTGCTTTTGGAGAAGCTGGCGAACATACATGGGATTTTGTATGGGTATAGACCAAAACTTGAGCATGATGATTATATCTATTTCTTAAAACAACAGTACAGTAGGACCTCAGAGGGAGAGGAGACGACCGCGCGCGATATGATTAAAGATTATATCACGCTCTTAAATCTGATGCAGCAGCATCAGGAGATGCCCAAGGAGAAGATTCTCCATGCAATGCAAGTATAGAAGGGATACAGGTAGCGGAAGAAGATTCTGTATAATACAAAAATATAAGGGTTGGAGTAATGAGGAGCAATATGATTAAGGCAGTAGTGTTTGACATGGATGGAGTGCTCATTGATACGGAAAAGCATTATAATGCAGCATGGTGCGAGGCAGCACGCATGGCGGGTTTTGATTTCAAAAGAGAACATGCGCTGATGCTTCGTAGCTGTGATGTACAGCTTGCGGAAAAGATGATGAAGGACATTTTTGGCGCAGGCTTTGATTACTTTGCCATACGGGAAGTCAGACGTCGTCTAGTGGCAGAGCGACTTGAAAAATATGGACTGGAAAAAAAGCCTGGTATTGATGAAATACTGGCTTTTTTACACAAAAAAAATATTAAGGCAGCTGTTGCAACAGCAACGCCAATTGAGCTGACATTACAGCATCTTGAGAAAATTGGTGTTCGGAATCAGTTTGATAAAATTGTGAGTGCAAAGCAAGTGAAACATGGAAAACCAGCGCCAGATGTTTACCTTTATGCTTGTGAGCAGATTGGTGAGGAGCCGTCGAATTGCATTGCAGTTGAGGATTCACCAAATGGTATTAAGGCAGCATATGCCGCTGGTTGTAAACCGGTGATGGTGCCAGATTTGACACCGCCTGACGAAGAAATTCAACCACTTTTGTATGCTGTGGTGGATTCTCTTGTAGAAATCAGGAGGCTAATTGATTAAGGGGAAATTACAGTCTCCTGATAATTCATTTCCGCAAAAGTATTTCCATAACTGTCCAGTGTCAGATAAAAATTTGCGATTCCGCACCAACCGTTTTGTGTGTCAAGACCTAGGTTGTTGATGTGTATAGGGAGTGCACTGTGAAATTCTGATGTTGGCTGTTCATTTAACACTCTTGTAATTCCTTCTGGTAAAAAAATTTATTATTAATAAAAGATGTATTGAACATAACAGCGGCATGATATCTGCTGCTTTCTTCTTCATTGAGACAAAACACGAAATCATTCTTTTTATATCCATTTTCAATTAAAAGTTCATCTGTATGATTTGACATTTTAGTCCCTATACCGCAAAAGATAATTCAAATAGTAATCATATCAGACTTAATACTTCTAAGCCAGTGTCTTTTGCAGCCTTAGAAGTATTTTTTGCATCAATCATACAGAAATCTCAATCGCACAAACAAAAAAATATTTATTGGAATATTGCAAGTGCTTAGAAACAATTGAGGGTTACGTTATTTTGTACATCTGCACCATGCATTTGTTGCATGGTGTCAAAGCCAGCGCCAAAATGTCTGCTTTGTGGTATTTTGTATGCATCAATTGTTGCAATTGAGGAAAGGCGGATATTGTTAAAGTCTTGACAATATTTGGAAATCGGCATAGAATGTAGAAAGTAATAGATTCAAGAAAACAATCACACAACGAGGAAAGGAAGTGTGTAACTGCATGGACAGTTGTGACAGTAAAGAACAATATCATATGGGCGGATACACGCAAAACAGTTGTAATAGTTCTTTGTGTAACTGAACACAAAAGGAATATTATTGTTAGGAATTGTAGGAAAGTAAGTGATGCAGACTGCGTAGGATATTTCTTCGAGGAGGTATGTCAAAAAACGTAGGCGTAGCGGGCTACGGCGAGGCTTTTTGGCATGCATAATCGGAGAAATAGCCAAGTCAACATGCGTCAGTTATTTTTCTACAGTTCCTTAGTCTGAAATTGGATTCGCCCACAGTTTTTTGGAAAGAATAAAAATAGAAGGGCGATGTTTATTTTGGAAAATGAATTTTTGAATGAACCAGATTATATTCAAGAACTGGTGGACTTGATTCGGAGTGGCGAGCGTAGAGAGAAGATTGCGGAGGAGCTAACCAATTATCATGACAATGATATTTCCAATGCACTAGATGAACTTAATTGCGAGGAACGTAAAGTTCTCTATCACATTCTTGGCGACGAGAGAGTATCGGAAATCTTTGCTTATCTGGATGATCCTGGAAAATATTTAGGAGAGCTGGGGCTAGAGCAGGCGGCGGACATTATTGAGAATATGGACGCTGATGATGCGGTGGATGTGCTTGAGGAAGTCGATGAGGAAATCAGGAAACAGTTAATTGAACTGATTGACGAGGAGTCAAAGGAAGATATTAGGCTCATCTGTTCATATGAAGAAGATGAGATTGGCAGCAAGATGACCACAAATTTTATTGAGATTGGTAGAAGTTTGACAATTAAACAGGCGATGCGTGCTCTGATTGCGCAGGCGGAAGAAAATGACAATATTTCAACTCTGTTTGTAGAGGATAACGACGGGACTTTTTATGGCGCTGTCGATTTAAAGGACTTGATTGTTGCTAGAACTTATATGGATTTGGAATCTTTGATTACGCAGTCGTTTCCGTATGTGAGAGACCATGAGACAATCTCAGAATGTATTGAGCGCCTAAAAGATTATGCAGAAGATTCCATTCCTGTATTGAATGATAAGAATGAGTTGATTGGCGTTATTACAGCCCAGGATATTGTTGAGGTTGTAGATGATGAATTGGGTGATGACTATGCGAAACTTGCTGGTATGACAGAGGAAGCAGAGCTTGAGGAATCGCTGGGTGAGAGTATTAAAAAGCGTCTGCCATGGCTGATTGTCTTGTTAGGACTAAGTATGTGTGTATCTACTGTGACAAGTCTATTTGAGGGGGTTATCGCGCAGCTTGCTATTATTGTAAGTTTTCAGTCAGTAATACTAGGTATGTCAGGAAATGTGGGAACACAGTCGCTTGCTGTGACAATTCGGCTTCTGATGGATGAGAATCTGGAAACAAGACAAAAGGTTGGGATGATTTTTAAAGAAATGCGTATTGGCTTTTCTAATGGATTAATTCTTGGCATACTATCGTTTGTGATGATTGGTGGTTATTTGTGTCTGCTGAAAGGCAAGTCGCCACAATACGCATTTGCAATTTCGCTTTGTGCGGGGATTGCGCTTTTGATGGCGATGACTATTTCAAGCATTGTCGGCACATCTGTACCTATGTTTTTTAACAGGATACATGTGGACCCTGCTGTGGCTTCTGGCCCTTTAATTACAACAGTGAATGATTTGATTGGAGTGGTCACATATTATGGTGTGGCATGGTTTCTATTAATCCATCTTTTAGGATTGGGATAATGCAGTTTGAGAACCGTTTATAACCAAAATTTTACAATGAATAAAAATCCATTATATACAAATACTAGCAATACAGTTTTATAAATATTATGAACATGTATTTTGATTCTATGAAGGGAAATGCGCTGTCAGAATGGTTTAGATTGATTGTGAAAGTGTTTTGTACCTTCATGGCATAATATAGGCTGACATTATAGTTTGCTAGAAATGGAGGAAATATCGGTGAAAGCTACGGGAATAGTGCGTAGGATTGACGATTTAGGACGTGTTGTCATACCAAAAGAAATTAGAAGGACTTTAAGAATAAGGGAATCTGATCCGCTAGAAATTTTTACAGATCATGAGGGAGCTATTATTTTAAAAAAGTATTCGCCAATTGGTGAGCTTGGAAGTTTTGCAAAGCAGTATGCAGAGAGTCTGTCGCAAGTGTCAGGTCATTTGGCATTGATTGCGGATCGAGACCAGATTATAGCAGCAGCGGGCAGCAACAGCAAGCAAGTGCTTGGCAAATCTGTCAGTAAGGCGTTGGAGGAAAAAATGAACTCGCGCGAGACAGTGTGCTCGTCACGCGCTGATAAAGATTATGTGTCTGTGACAGAGGAGGAAGTTGAGGAATATCAACATGAAGTAATCATACCAATTATTACTCAAGGAGATGTGATTGGGGCGGTTGTATTATTGTCCGCGAAAGCAGGTGACGAAATGAATGAAGTCGAGATGAAACTTGCGCAATCGGCAGCGGGATTTCTTGGAAAGCAGATGGAACAGTAAAAGTATTATACTGATATATTATAATAGAAAGAACAGCTATAATTGTGATAGGTTTATGGCTGTTCTTTTTATGCACACGGAGAGGAAATAAGCCGCTAAGGTTGTCTGTATTCGTTTTTTTATTTGAGTGTATATAGATATCCAAAAGAGGCATATTAACAAAGCTGTCCGCACATCTAACAAATGGACAGATGGTAGAAAAATATACACATGCGTTTTCAACAGTAGATATGATAAGCTAATATCATCAAAAGAACTGGTTCTTAAAAGATAAAGGAGCGTATGCGTATGATTATCGTAAATGAACAGGAAAAGGTATTTCATCTGAACAATGGACGAATCAGCTATCTGTTTTATGTTATGGAGAGTGGGCAACTTGGCCATCTGTATTTTGGCAAAGCACTAAACCCAAAAGGCAGTTATTTGCATATGGTAGAAAAGGCGCATCGCCCTATGACAACCTACATAACAGAAGGAGATCTTTACACTTCCTATGAACATCTGCGACAGGAATATCCTTGTTATGGCACTTCAGATTATCGTTATCCCGCCATGGAAATTCAAGGAAGAGACGGAAGTCGTATCTGTAAGCTGGAATATCAGCGATATAGAATTATCAATGGGAAAAAGTCTTTACCCGGATTGCCAGCCACTTATGTGGAGGATGAAAGTGAGGCTTCTACAGTTGAGATTGTTATGCGGGATTCAAAATATGCACTGGAAGTTGTTTTTTCCTATAGTATTTTTCGTGATTTTGATGCAATTGCTAGGAGTGTTCAACTTGTCAATCACGGAAAAGAAGCATTGCTTGTGAACCGAGCAATGAGCATGAGTATTGACTTTCCAGACGCGGCGTTTCAGAGTGTGCAATTGTCGGGTGCGTGGGCGCGGGAGCGATATGTTCATGTGCGCGATTTACAGCCAGGAATTACTGCTGTGTCCAGTATGCGTGGAAATTCTTCTCATCAGCACAATCCGTTTTTGGCGCTAAAACGTAAAAATACTACAGAACAGAGCGGTGAGGCATATGGATTTAGTCTGATTTACAGTGGTAATTTTCTCGCGCAAGCGGAGGTGGATAATTATCAGGTACTGCGTGTGATGCTAGGTATCAATCCTTTTGATTTTCAGTGGAAACTTGATGCAGCGGCTAATTTTACAACACCTGAAGCAGTTATGGTATATTCTAATGCTGGATTAAACGGCATGAGTCAGCAGTTCCATCGTCTGTATCGAAATCGACTGGTACGGGGATATTGGCGAGACAAAGAGCGACCAGTTCTTATTAACAATTGGGAAGCAACACAGTTTGACTATGTGGAGGAAGATTTAATCCGTTTTGCCGCAAAGGCAAAGGAATGCGATATTGAACTGTTTGTGTTGGATGATGGTTGGTTTGGGGCGCGCAACGACGACAAACGCGGACTTGGTGACTGGAAGGCAAACACACAAAAATTGCCCAATGGAATTGAGGGACTTTCCAAACGGATAGAAGCACTTGGCATGAAATTTGGATTGTGGTTTGAACCGGAAATGGTCAATAAAGACAGCGACTTTTTTAGGATGCATCCAGATTATATTATTGCAACCCCAGAGCGCAGTGTTTCCCACGGAAGAAATCAATTTGTTCTTGATTTCTCGCGCAGAGAAGTAGTGGATGCAATCTATGAACAGATGTACGCATTACTATCAAAGGCAAAGATTAGTTATATTAAATGGGATATGAACCGTTCAATTAGCGAGTGCTACTCAAAGACATATCCTTCTGATCAGCAAGGAGAAATTTTTCATCGGTATATTTTGGGTGTTTATGATTTGCATGAGCGTTTGATACAGGCATTTCCAAGTCTGTTGATTGAGTCTTGCGCAAGCGGAGGCGGACGGTTTGATGCAGGGATGCTTTACTATGCACCGCAGGGGTGGGTATCTGATGACTCTGATGCGATTGAGCGGTTAAAAATTCAATATGGAACCAGTTTGGTTTACCCTTTAAGCTGTATGGGAGCGCATGTCTCTGCTTGCCCAAATGAACAGGTGGGACGTCAAGCACCACTTGAGACACGAGGAAATGTGGCATTTACGGGCGCGTTTGGCTATGAGCTTGACTTAAATAAACTAAGTGTTAATGAAATTGAGACTGTGAAAAAACAGGTTGCTTTTTATAAAGAAAATAGAAATTTTATCGCCAAAAGTGATTTTTATCGATTATGCAGCCCCTTTGAGACAAATTTTGCTGCATGGGAAGCAGTAGCGCCCGATGGAAAACGGGCGCTTGTGACTGTAACTCGTATACTGAGTGAGATTAATGGTCCTTATAGACGTCTGCCCCTTTGTGGACTACTGCCAGAACAGCAATATCATATTAAGAGTCAATATTTATCTTACAATGCATATGGCGATGAGCTAATGCAATATGGAATGATACTAGAAGATAAATCTTCTGGACAAATTATTGATGGAAGTGGTGGTTGCCAAGACTTTCGGTCAGTGTTGTATGAGATTACAGCGGTGCAGGAATGCTAATATCACTTTCTGAGAAAGGATTAGATTTCTTGCGGTTATCATCACTTTTGGACTGTTCTTGTATTCGATATTTGCTAGGAGAAAGTCCTGTGAGCTGCCGGAATGCCTTACAGAAGGATTCGGGCGTCTGATATCCACAGGAGAAAGCAATACTGGCAATAGAAAGCTGTGTCATAGAGAGCAGATGTGCAGCTTTGGTAAGCCGGAATGTTTGTAGATATTTTAGGGGAGATTGTCCTGTGTGCTCCTTAAACAAGGTGCTTAGATAACTTCTGTTTAGTCCAATATAACGGGCAATATCTTCAATTTGCAGCGGCTCGCTATAGTGGTTTTGAATATAACGTATAGCATGGGCAATATATACATTTTCTTTGGGTGCACAGTGTGCTTTGTCTTTGTTTGTCTTGGCGAGACAGGAAAAAAAGAGATAGAGCATTGCCATCTGACGATACTGGTCATCAGAGCTGGCATTGTTGTGATGTAACATATCCATTACGTACTTTTCGGGATGTTGGTCTTCACTACAGGTAAAGATAGGAAAATCTTGGCAGAGGCCAAAAGTGTTGAGCATCTCCTTTGCCTTCTTTCCTGAGAAACCCACCCAAACATAAGTCCATGGGGCTGTGGCATCAGACATATATACTGTCTGATAGTCGGGTTCAATAAGAAAACCTTGCCCTTTTGTAAGTTGATAACAGTTGCCATTGACATAAAATTCACCCTGTCCATCCAAGATATAGTGAATGAGATAAAAACTACGAACAGCAGGTCCATATTTGTGACAGGGTTTTGTGACAGAGTAACCAAAGTTGTTGATATGAAGATCTTCGACTTCCATTGTAGGAAATTCGACAAAATATGAATTTTCCATAGGCAACCTCCGCTTCGTCAATGTTGTTAACAGATTTAGTTTACCATTGCACAGTATATATTTCAATTAGATTTTAATAAGACAAATTTTTATAGTATATTCAGGTTACTTTTGCAATACATTTAGAGAATATTTTAGACAGAAAATAAAACATCCTGATTTGTATGCCCGCCAAAGCGGGCAGATGGGAGTTCGGGTGAAATTAAAATTTCACCATCCTGATTTGTACGCCTGCTGAAGCAGGCAGATGG
>BLMC01000090.1 GCA_011959805.1 Lachnospiraceae bacterium
GCACCCAAGTGAAATTTGTCATCAAACCGATTTATCGGTTCGCTGACGGGTGCCCGGCGCGCGAGTAGGGGGAAGATAAACCTTCCCTACTCGATTGCATATAGGCACCCACTATTCAATTAGGATATAAAATGGTATGTTTCTATAAAATTTCAGAAATCTTGTGTGCGAGTGCATCTGCCAATTGTCTGTGTCCTTCCATTGTCAAGTGCATATAATCAACATCATTGGTCGGCGTTGTAATCACTGCATTTGCATCCAGAAAATGACACCCCATCAACTCTGCAATCTTTGCAAATTCCTCTGCCAATCCTGCTGATTTTTCTGCACATCCACGTCCCATTGTTACTCCAACATTTGACTCAATATATTTTTTATCAATATTTTGTGGTGACACAATCAAAATATTTGCCTGACCACCACTCCAACAATCTGTTGTCGCTATCGCTTTTGCAATAAGCCGTTTCAGTCCCAGTGCAATGCACGCTGATGAAGCGCCAAAACGCTCTTTTGTATCATTCGTTCCAAGCATAATCACCAATAAATTGACTGGTTCATGACTCATAAGACACGGATAGATATAATCTACCCCATTTAATGCCTCATGAATTGGGTCTGTAAAACAAGTTGTGCGTCCGCTAAGTCCCTCTTCAATCACAAGATAATTTTCTCCGAGTTTTTGCTGAAGCAAGCAACACCAACGTTGTGTCTCGTCGAATCGCCCTCCTGTCTTGGCACAATATCCATGTGTGTTGGAGTCCCCAAAACATACGATATGCTTTTTCATTTGCTACCTGCTTTCTACCGCCTTAATAAAACGCTGTGCAATCTCAAGCGGTCTGGTAATTGCACCGCCTACCACAACTGCGTAAGCTCCTGCATCTAGCATCTGTACTGCTTGTTCGGGGCTATGTACTCTTCCTTCTCCTATCACGGGAATATCCAGTGTAGCAGACAACTTTTTCACCAGTTCATAGTCTGGTCCATCCATTTTTTTGGAATGTGCTGTATAACCACTCATAGTTGTCCCCACAATATCCATCCCCATTTTCCAAGCATTCACGCCTTCCTCATAAGTGGAAATATCTGCCATTAAAATTGCATCTGAATATTTTGCGCGCACTTCTGTGATAAACTCACTGATGGTTTTTCCGTCTCCGCGCTTCTGATTTGTACAGTCAATTGCCACAATATCAGAACCTGCCTCCAACAACGCATCCACCTCTTTCATTGTAGGTGTAATATAGCTCTCAAATCCCTCATACTGCACTTTTATAAGTCCAATTACAGGAAGTCCTGTCTCCTCCTTAATCGCAACAACATCACGGATACTGCTAGTGCGTATCATTGGCGTTCCCGCACGTTTCGCAGCGCGCGCCATCAGATACATAATTGATTTTTCCTCCACATATAGAGGTTCGCCCGGAACTGCCTGACAAGATACAATCACTTTCCCTTTTATCTGTTCCAATAATTCCTGCTTTGTCATATGAATCCCTCCTCTGTCTATCTCAATTGTCCAATCGCCTTATCGATCATTTCTGCGCACTTTTTCACCTGTGTCATATCTTCTGGAATTAATGATGGCAGTGGTTTGCGAACACCTCCAATATCAAATCCTTCACGAATCTTAATAATTTCTTTAATCACACCGTACAGATTTCCATGACATGCACACATTGCGTAAATAATCTCATTTGCAGCATATTGTACCTGGCGCGCATCTTCTAGCTTTCCTGCACTTACCAGCTCCATAATCTTCAGGTACAGCTCTGGCATAACGCCATAAGTACCACCAATTCCACCATCTGCTCCGATTGCAAGCCCAGCTACAAGCTGTTCGTCAGGACCATTGAGCACTGCAAAGCCCTCTCCCCCTTCCGCTTTGAACATCTGGATATCCTGTGTTGGCATAGAACTATTCTTTACTGCTGCCACCCTAGGATTCTTTTGCATTTCTCGAAACAGCGGCATTGTAAGTGCCACACCAGCAAGCTGCGGAATATTATAGATGATAAAGTCCGTGTCTGGTGCTGCGTCAGAAATATCATTCCAATACTGTGCAATCGCATATTCTGGCAGATGAAAATAGATTGGCGGAATGGCTGCAATCGCATCCACACCCAAGCGCTGTGCATGCGCTGCAAGCTCCTTACTATCCGCTGTATTATTGCATGCAACATGAGCAATAATTGTCAATTTTCCTTCACTGACACGCATCACACGTTCTAGTGTACGTTTTCTGTCCTCCACACTCTGATAAATACATTCTCCTGAAGACCCCCCTACATAGAGACCTTTCACGCCCTTCTTTACCATGTAGTCTGTCAACCGCTCCACACGGTCCTCGTCAACTTCGCCCTGCTCATTATAACAAGCGTAGAACGCTGGAATGATTCCTTGATATTTGCTGATATCTCTCATATCTACCCCTTTCTGCGCGCCATAACACGCTCTCTCATTTTAACCTACATACACTTTTATGACTGCCTTTTTTACTGCCGAAGGATTACCTACAGCCAGCTTAACCTTGTGCGCATCCTCCGGTAAGGTAATTAACGCTTTTCCTGGTATCAGTTTAATGTAATGTTCCACAGGACCTTCCACTTCCAAAAGATCCTTCTCCTCGTCAAAAGTTTTTACTGATACTTTAGACATATCGGATACTCCAACGATTTCCTCTCCTGCCACAGTCATATGAATGTCCGCATATTTTTTATGTGCTTCAAAAAACGCTCCATCTTCAGGAATTGTGTCATAGTCAAACACATTCATATACACTTTATTGCCATCAATCTCATAGTGTCCTGCCTGCACATCCTCTAGCGAATGGCTGCTCAAATAATCAACTGCCTCATCCAAATATTTTCCTAGGCCGTGATAGTGTCCAATATTTGATATCTCTGTATAAATCATGCCAAACCTCCCTTTTATCCTTTGACTGCCCCCATTGTAATTCCTTTTGTAAAATACTTCTGGAAAATAAGGAAAATCGCAATAATTGGGATTGCTGCCAATGATGCACCAGCCATAATTAAACCAAAATCTGTTGCGTTCTCTGCCTGCAACTTTGCAATACCAAGAGAGATTGTCAAATTCTTGGTACTAGTAAGCATAATTAACTGCATAAAATAGTCATTCCACGAGTTAATAAAAGTAAAGATTGCCAGTGCACCAATTCCTGGTTTAATCAAAGGAAGCGCAATTGTATAAAATGTCTTCCATTCTCCAGCACCATCTATCTTGGCTGCTTCCATCATTTCTCCCGGAATACCTTCCGAAAATTGTTTCATCAAAAATACACCAAACGGCCAACCTACAATTGGGAAAATTACTGCCCAGATGGTATTGTACAACTCCAACGAAGCCATCTCACGAAGCAATGGAATCAAAATAACCTGCTTTGGCAATGCCATCGCGCACACAATTAATGAAAATACAAGAGTACGTCCAATAAAACGCTTCTTTGCAAGTGCATAACCTGCCATAGCTGATGTAATACAGGTCAACACCATCGCAATCACTGCCATAAACACTGTATTTAATAACCAACGAATTGCTGCTGGCACTTCCGGCCCTGAAAAAGTAATATTCGTGAACGGAATATTGATATCCCAAAGAGCTGCAAACTGTCTGCTAAAGAGTTTCCTATAATTGTCCAGCACCCACTCTTGCGGCCACCATTGTGGTGTCGTGGCATTAATTGCAGCGGAAGTTTTAAAAGAACCGATAATAATCCAGTAGAGCGGGAATGCAAATGTGAATGCCAAGACTGCGATTATAATAACCGATACAATTTTATAACAAGTTGAACGGTTAAACTGCTTTTGTTTCATATTGATATCCCCCTTCCTACTTACTCTCTGTCATCTTAAACTGTACTGCAGACAACAGCGCTATAATAATTGCAAGAACAACGCCCATTGCATTTCCATAACCATAGCGATATAGTTTAAATGCATTGTAATAAATATAGTACATAATTGTGTCTGTACTGTGATTTGGCCCGCCGCTTGTCAACAACTGTATTAGTGCAAAACATTGAAAACTATTGATTGTTGTAATGACAAGTATGTACAGCGTTGTTGGCATAATTTGTGGCCACTTAATTTTCCAAAAGCACTGGAATTTTGTTGCGCCGTCAACTTCTGCTGCCTCCACAAGAGACTGGTCTACATTATTCAGTGCCGATACATACAACACAATTGGCTGTCCTACTGAAGTTGTCAACAAAATTAGTATAATACACCCCAGTGCAAATCGCTCGTCGCCTAGCCAGTTAATATTTTTCTCAATCAATCCCGTGTTTGTTCCAAGATAGTTAAAAATGCCATAATAATTGTTAAACATCCACTTCCATACCACTGCAACAGCAACGGAACCAGTTACAACCGGAAGATAGAAAATACAGCGGAATGCTGAGCAAGCAGGACCCGCTAAATCGTAGATTACGGAACTTACCCAAAGAGAAAAGATACAGGTTACTGGCACAGAAACGATCACAATCACAAATGTATTTTTCAATGCGCCAAGAAATACTTTGTCCTGAAACAATTCCTTATAATTTGCCAACCCAATAAAAATATCCTCACGGTTCATTGTCGCATCAAAGAAGCTTGTAAACACACACTGTACCATGGGATAAATAACAAATCCAACAAAGAATAATAGACTTGGGAGCATAAATGCATATCCGGCAATCGTCTCACGTCGCACCAGTGCTTTACTCATACTATTATTTTTTGACATCAGGATTCCTCCTTTCTTATAAGAAGCGCCCCTCCCACATTATTTCAGGAAGGGGCGCAACAATGGCTATATCATTCTAACAATTATTGTGCTGCCGCTGCCGCATTTGCTGTTATCGTAAATGTCTCAACTGCTGTCTTTATATCTTCTCCTGAGCCAACCTGCTGCAACATATTCCACCATGCTGTACGAGCCTTATCCCATCCGCCTACTACTTGATAGTAGTCGCCCATATACTCAACAAATTTCGCATACTCGGTCATAAGTGCATCACCTGCATAGATATCTCCAAGATCCTTTACTGGCCAGAAATTGGATGCTTTTACGCTCTCAACAACTTGTTTCTCATCATTTGCCATAAAATCAATAAATGTCTTTGCTGCGGCAATTTTCGCTGGGTCACCATTGTCAAAGATACCAAATCCCCAAATACCACCGCAGAGCTGTGGTATGCCATCCTCTGAAGGGAATGCCATTGGCAGAACCTCAAAATTAATATTTCCTTGGTCTGTATTATTCTTTTCCTGTGTCGCATTCCAGCAGAACGCCATCGCAAAAGTGCTATTGCAGAACATATTAATCTCATCGCCGCCTGCGATAGACGCGTCAAAATTAATGCCATCCATAGACTTTAACAACTCAAGCGCCTTGATGTTCTCAGGACTGTTTGCTGTGTATTCTGTGTGTTCTGGATTTGTAAAAGTTCCACCATACAAGTTATTCACCAACGCGCGGGTTCCTTGATCACCACCTTGGCCGCTGCAATATACAACACCTACATTGGTATGGCCATAATCATAAACAGCTTGCACTGCCTTCTGGAAATTTTCTGTTGTCCATGTACCAGTCTCTTCATCAAGATATTGAAGAGCGTCTGCTGCCTCAAAGATATCTCTATTGATTGCCATAGTATGTGCAGTCATACACAATGGATACTCATAGAACACACCATCATTACTCTTACAAGCATTCTGCACAGAATCATAAATCATAGATTTTGCATCGTCTGTCCACAAATCACCAAGATCAACCATCAAACCTTTTGCTCCCCAGTTTGCCACTAGACGCTCTGGTCCTTCCAGCACAAGATCGGGTGCTTGATTTCCCTCAATTGCTGTGTTGATCTGATCATCACCATTTGTGTAGTCCAGATACTCTACTGTAACTTTAATGTCAGGATAAACTGCATTAAAGTTTGCAATCAAACCATTAACTACAGCAGAATCTCCCCACTTTCCAACGGGATAAGTCCACAGAGTAATGTCCGCTGCCTGCGCAGAATCTGCAGGTGTTTGGCTGTCTGTGTTCTCAGTGGTATCTGCATTTTCTGCAGGCGCATCTGTCTTCTCTGCAGGTGCATCTGTCTTCTCTGCAGGTGCTGGTGTTGAATTTGATGCAGGTTGATCTGACCCTGTATCTTTGCCGCCGCATGCCACAAGGGAGCATACCATAACGCAGCTCAATGCCAGTGCCATAAATTTACGCTTCTTCATAATAAACCCTCCTTTAATAGAAAATGTAAAAAAATGTAACATCAAGTTAGATTTTATTGTACGTTTGTATTGTATTTTTGTCAATACATTTTTGAAAATTTTTTTAAAAATATTTTATTTTTGAAAATTTATACCATTTTTTAGTAATCTTGCTAATTTTATTCGCAAAAAATAAAAAATGCTGTAATACCTAAACAAAACAAAATAGGTTTACAGCAATTTTTTTTTGATTTTTACACAAAAATTATTTAATATTTTAGTTTATAATTTTCTAAGTCTCCTTTTATAGCATAGATTTTTGCTTTTTCAAAATAAATATGAAAACTGACGGGATTGCTGCGAAGCGACGTCAGTTTTTTCCCTTGAAAACTGATTTGGTAATATCCATCTGGCTGTTTAGTCAAGATACTCTTTTCTGCCTCAAAACCTTCATATACTTTTCCGCTTTTGGTACCAAGTGCTACTTTCACCAAACCACCTTCCTGTATTTCTGCTAATAATGCAAGATTTTCTCCGTAGACAATAAAGTGATTTGTAACAAGTTGCGCCTGCTTATCCAACTTATTTTGCACATAACCTGCAAATTTGTCTCGCTCCAGAAAACCGCGTGCAAGAGAAGTCTCTCTAAAATTTGTGTGGCGTCCATTCCCGCCCATATAGTAAATCCAAATTTTGTCCTCTGTTATCATTGGCGCCGCTGCATAGATGCACCCGCAGTCAAATTCTCCGTTGGGATATCGTCCATTGCCGCGCGGAATCAAATATTGGCTTGGTGCCACAAAATCCCAATCATCCATTCCAGCCGCACACGTTAACTCCAAATCTACCAAGTCAAAATCTTCCTCTTGTGCATCTCCAACATGATACATTGAAGCAAATCCCAGATAAATCCCTTCATAAGGCAAAACTGGCATAGAATAGACCTGGCGTGCAAAACCACTGCCGCGCAACACCTCTTTTGGCTCTGTCCAATGAATAAAATCCTCACTTTCACTCTTGGCACAAATTCGCAGTCCATTTCGCCAAATCCGTGTGTACAAATAAAATCTGCCTGTCTTTGGGTCACGAAATACAAAATTATGTGTGTCTGCTGCTGGATTATGCTTTGGCCATGGTATCAACGCTCCAAAGTGGATTCCATCCTCCGAAAATCCAACGGCCATATGGTTACAGTTACCATTGTACTCCACTTTTGTCATCAATTTATACCGTTTCTGTGGGTCTTTTTCCTCCAAGTCAAGAAATACCCCTGTTCCATGCGCATACCGAAACAAAATATTATTCTTTTTGCTTCCCTCAAATTCTGTTAAGCCCAATTCTGGTTTTGTAAAATGAATCCCATCTCGGCTTTCTGCATAGCAAAGGGAAGCAATTCTGTTCTCCTTGGGCTTATAATCTGTGTTGCCACGCATAGCACGCGGCGTTCCTACTGCACTTTCGTCATAAGTAATACAAGTATAATAACATCGATATATTTGGTCTTTTGCATCATAGATTACATTGGGATATCCGTTGTCATATCGAATTTCCCACGGCAACTGTGGCTCCTCAAAAAATCCCTCCTCAAATAAAGGATTATTTTGGGTGTCTTTTTGTAATTTGTTTACTTCGATTTGGGCGTTTGACATTTGGTATCCTACCAGTATCCCGCGGTCAAGAAAAAAATATTTTCCCATTCTTTTGTCTCCTTCTAAATCACTACTTCCATCTGTTGTAACTGTTGTGCAAACTCCTCTGTGCAAAGCGTATGGCTTGTACTGTTTCGACTACAAATTAATTGTGCAGCTGCAGCTGCGGCTACCCCCATAGACATACAGCTAATCTGACTGCGATATTGCATACCATGAGAGGAACACTTTCCTACTGCAAACAGATTGGACTTGTTTCTCGAAACAATCTTGCCATATGGAACTGGCACTCCCAACTGATGTTTGTAAATCCCGCCAAAAGTATAAATTGGCTGTGCATACAGCGGATTTTGGGTAAACATTTCGGCATCGTCACACCCGACAATCATTCGACTTCCGCGCGCGACAGCTTGCTCTGCCATGTCAAGCAAATAGCTGTTTTCAAAGCCCGGCACATATTTTTGTAGAAAGCGAAAAAACATTATATTATAGTTTTTCGCTTCCAAAATCGCTTGTGTCTGTTCCTCCAAAATAGCCGGATTATAACCATACGGTTTGGCTACATTGCACAGCGCTATTTTGTCTCCCCAACCGCCATATGCGATGCCATCTCCGTTAAATGTAACTCCACACAGTTCATTTGTCCGATAATCCAAGATAAAATCACCTTTATCTACCGCTTCCCGAATTAAATGACGCAATAGACAAAGCTCCATTGTATAAATCACGCCTTCTTTTTGATAGCGTTCTTCTATGTAGGCAAAGCGCTCTGGTGTCAAAAGTTTATTGTCTACATGTTCCATCGGTGCATGGTCATACGTAATTGGGTCGTCAAGATGTGTTAGTCTCCTTCTATTTCTCTCCGAATAATTTGCTGCCTTTTTTGACAGCCATTCTGTAAATGCTGTATCTGGCTCCCACGGCCTGCACATTCTAATATATTGAAGTGTCTGGTCAATATCCACATTGGCAATCCGCATAAGACAACCGTAAGTCTCAGTTCCCATTTCCACAGAAACTACTTTTGCTCCCAAACTTTCTGCAACCACAGCATTTCCAGTTGCATCCACAACCACCTTTGCCTGTATTTCCTCTTTTTGTGTTCCAAACACAAGCTGCAAATGTTTTCTGCCATCTGGCAATTCACTGCCTTCTGTAAAGGTGGTGTTTAATAATATTGTTACTCCTGCTTCTCGCAACATTTCTGTCAACGTATGTGTATACCAGACTGGTTGAAATGGAATTGTAAATGGTTTTCCTATTGTTCCTTTTATTGCTTCCTGCAATGTCTTGTACGGCGTGGCACCATAACTGACCATACGTTCTAAAATCTCTAAGATAATACCACCTGTTGTCATTTTCATCTCTGTGTTGATGAGCAAATTTGCCCAAGAACCCATCAATGCTGTCGCCGCTACTCCTCCAATCACTCCTGTTTGCTCTGCCAAAACTGTTTTGAGTCCACAGCGCGCCGCTGCCAAGGCACAGACAGCACCTCCTGTTCCAGCACCAATCACTGCGATATCTGCTTGATACAATTGCGTCACACTCCTTTTCTCAAAGCGACAGGGCATACACATGTATACCCTTGCCCATTTTTATCTGGCTTTATAATCTGCGTAGGCTGTATTATAATATCCAACAACTTCTTCGACCCCTTTTTCTTTCATCTCACTGACAAAAACATCCCATTCATCCATGTTGCGCTCCCCTTCAATAAACTTGATAACCTGCTCGTCAAAAAATGTGTTCAGTGAAGTTTCTTGCGTTGTCAATCGAGTTCTGATTTCATCTGTAAATGATACAGTAGGTGCCGCTGGCCGAAAACCACTCTGTTTTTGTTTAATATGGTCAATTTGTTCATACATTATCTTAGGATATGTTCCCGGAAAACTTTTCATATCAATTGGTGTTTGTAGGCGCGTAAAGGACTGAATACCATGCTGATAAATAAACTCTGCATTTGGGTCATCTGCATTCTCACCATAAATCTGAATCAGCCAACGAATCCCTGCCATTGTATTGGCGTCCTCCTTTGTATATGTTTTTCCCTCAAATCCCAGTGTCAGCACCTCATGATTTTTCTCATCGTACAAGAAATTCATAAACGCTAATGCTTTATCTATCTCCGATTGTCCTGCTTTAGCGTTAATCACCCATGCTGTAGATGGCATTGTCTTTGCCTGATTTGGTTGCAAATATGCTTTTCCGTTAATCTCTGGATAGTCTACTGGTTGCCAGTCAAATTCTTGTGAAAAATTGTTATCTCCAATAATACTCATTCGGTCAATTGTAAAAAATCCTTTGTCCGAAGCAAGAAGTCCTTCCCATGTCTCATCTGTCATAATCGCCCAATCTGGATGAATGACACCACGGCTGCGCAAATCTCTAAGCCATTCAATATATGCTTTTGTCCGCTCCTCAAGTATCGGGTGTGTAAAAGTATCCTGCTCATAGTCATAAAAGGTATTGTGATCCAGATTCCACAAAAGACCGCTTTTTTCCATAAAAGCATTAAAACCGTTTCTCTGAATCCATGCTGGTGTACCCATTTTCTCTGTCAGATATACCAAAACTTCTGTCAAATCATCAATTGTCTGTATGCTTTGATTTGAGTATTCACTGCCCTCCAAAAGGTCCTGCCGAATAATTGGTGTTGTGTACATAATGTTCTCATCCGTATAGACCTTTGCAAATGCATATACATTTCCTTCTGTGTTTGACAACTCGCGGCGAATAAAATCATCTTCCAAATATTTGGCATAGTTTGGGACCTTGTCCAAATAATCCATCACATTTAGAAACACCCCTTTTTCACCCAGCTCATTCACTTTTCCAATATCGGAAGTATCACCAGTCTTGAACAGAACTGTTGGCAAATCTCCACTGGCAGCCAGTGCATTTACCTTTGTTGTCACACCCTCCGACGGAATTGTAACCAACTCCAAATCCATATTAAGCTGTTCTTCTAACCACTGCCCAACTAATGTTTGGTCCTTCACTGGACGAATATCACTCACCGCCCAAGTAGAAAGCGCTGTCACTTTCACAGGTTCACTGTTTTCGCTTTGTTCTGTGGTGTTTGTGGGTGCTGTAGTTGCAGGGGCTTTGCTCTGCTCTGTACTGTTTTGATTCCCTGTTTCATTCCCACAAGCTACTGTGCTTGCTGCCACTGCCCCGGCAACTATAATTGCCGCTGTTTTTTTGAAATACTGTTTTTTTCTCATTTTTACCTCCCTGCGTATTTTCTCGCAGCCAATCAATTGTTGAATTGTTAATAAGTAACTTTTTAACTTTTGATTCCAATGGGAATCCTATCCTTTTACAGACCCTAACATCACACCTTTCACAAAATATTTCTGTATAAAAGGATAAATCATCATAATTGGAACAACACTGACAATAATTGTGCCCATCTTAATCGCAATCCGCATACCAATTCCTCCACCCTGAGAAGCAATTGTCTGATAGTATGCAGAGCCGCCACTCATTGTAAGCTCTGTTGTATCTGTGGAATTGGTGACAATCAAATCGCGCAGATAGATAGAAAGTGGCATTTTTGCCTCATCTGACAGATATAACAAAGGCGGTGTAAAACTATTCCAAGAACCCACAATACAATAGAGCGCGATAATCAGAAAAATCACCTTGGAAAGTGGGAGAATAATATTCCAATACACACGAAACTCACTGGCTCCATCCACAATCGCAGATTCGCGCAATTCTGGAGGAATCCCTTTCATATTTGTGCGAAAGAGAATGACATAGTATGTGGCGAACGCGCCTGGCAAAATCATTGCCCAGATGGTGTCAAGCATTTTCAAATTTGCAATCAACAAGTATGTTGGAATAATCCCTCCTGTAAAAAACATAGGAATTAGCATAAGCGTGTTAAAAAATTTTTTCCCTTTAAACTGTTCTAGTGTCAGTGGATATGCAAAAAGACTACACACAAAAAGCGTCACTATCGTGGAACCAATCGCATAGATAATACTATTGAGATACGATACCCACAACTTACTTTCACTCAAAATAAACTGATATGCATCTATGCTAAATTTCCCCGGAAGCAATCCTACTGTATGTGTGGATAACCACACCGGGTCTGATAGAGATGTCATAAGTACCCACCACAAGGGATACAAGGTTGCCAGTCCAATTACTAACAATACAATTCCCAGAATCCAATCTGCTAATTTTACTTTTTTTGACATTGATACCTCCTGCCTCCTTTGCGGACTCCTTAAACAATTCCTTCTTCTCCAAGCTTCTTAGCAAACCAGTTTGCTGTTAGGACAAAGCACACGGAAATTACATTGTTAAATAAGTCCACTGCAGAGCTGTAACTAAAATTTGCATTGACAATACCTTGACGATACACATATGTGCTTAACACATCTGCCACTTCATAAGTTGCTGGACTGTACATCAAGAACACTTTTTCAAATCCAACTTTCATAATGCCACCGATATCCAAGATAAACAATGTCACAACTGTGGGCTTGATAGCTGGTAATGTGATGTGTATTAGTCTATCCCAGCGGGAAGCTCCGTCAATTTCTGCGGCCTCATATAGCGCAGTATCAATGGCGGTTAATGCCCCCATATAGATAATAGAACCCCATCCTGCCCCCTTCCAAACCGCAGAACCGATGTACAACGGACGAAACCACTGCACTTTAGAAAAAAAGCTGATAGATTCGATTCCAAAAAAGTTTAGTACGCTGTTTACCACGCCATACGAGCCAAATAATTCAATCATTATTCCCACCATTACTACCATTGGAATAAAATGCGGCAGATAGCTGATTGATTGCACTACACTCTTAAACTTGTTCAGACGACATTCATTGATGACAAGTGCTAAGATTAGCGGAGCCGGAAAGGAAACCAAAAAGGAAAACATTCCCAGCAAAAAAGTGTTCTTCATCAACCGGAAAAAATAAGGGTCTGAAAAAAGGGTCTGAAAATGTTTTAATCCCACCCAAGGACTTCCAAAATATCCCTCAAACACATTGAAATCTTGAAAAGCAATAATAATCCCGTACATTGGTACATAGCAGAATACAATTAGCGCGACAACTCCTGGAACCATCATTAAATACAACATAAGATGATTTTTAAAATACGTTTTTAATTGCGTCTTCTTTGAATTCATACTTTACCTCCTTTACATTTGTAATTTTTTCGGTAATTTTTTTCATCTATTTCAGATTATAGAAAATTTTTTACATATCTGCAAGTCATACTTTTCACAATTTTTGTCGAATTATTTGTGAATTTATACCAAAAGCAATTACAATCCTTTTTCTTGCTACTTCCTTCCAACTAGTGTAAAATTAGAATTAGATACTTGTCTTATAAATCGAAAACAAACAATGAAATGGAAACTGTTATGAATTTTTCTTTTGATGTCTTATCGCAAATCGCCAGTGGAACAAACCTGTTTAGTGAATCAGAAAACCGACTGGCACAATACATACTGACCAATGCCACCAATGTTCTAAATCTCTCCATCGAGGAACTTGCCAGAGAATGTAATGTCAGTGTGGCGACCGTTTCTCGTTTCTGTCGCAGACTTAGCCTAAACGGCTACCGTGAATTTCGCACAGAACTTGTCAAATCCGTAACAAGTGCCTCTGACACACTCGCCAAAAAACTTACCTCTGAAAGTTCCATCGATGATATTATTTCCAAAATCGACGCGATTCAATGTGACGCAATTCACAAAGCTGCCCTCACATTGGACCCGAAAATGGTCGCGCTTGCAAGCGACTATATCCAAAATGCATCCGATGTGCATTTTATGGGTTGTGGTAATTCGCAACTGGTTGCATTAATGGCCAAACATCAGTTTATGAATGTCTCTCGGAAATTTCATTGCGAATCCGACCCAACTTTTCACGCGCTTGCCACTTCCTTAATGACAGAGCAAAGCGTTGCTGTAATCTTTTCTTACAGCGGCTCT
>BLMC01000091.1 GCA_011959805.1 Lachnospiraceae bacterium
ATTTTGACTCTACTAAACAAAAAAGAATCATCGCTGGTATATAAAATAAAAATATAAAATATGTGTATGCCGCCAATCCACAAAGCACGCCTGATAAAATAAGCAACTTTCCTTTCTTTTGCTCATTCTTACTTACTTTCATAAGTGCATATACTGCGGCTAACAAAAAAAATGTCCCAGGCAATTTTATGTAATATTGCGTCCTAATCAATGAATATGCTTGTGGACTTAATATAATCACAACAAGCCCACTATATAGAATTATCTTATTAATATTTACCCATCTACCAATCAAATAACAAAGCCAACAAATACCAACAATATAAGCCATATTCGTTGTGCGCACAGTCCACAAGGAAGCGTTTCCTGTCAGTCCAATTACCACTGTCTGCACCCATGCAGTTAATGTTCCATGATACAATTGGCCCAACAGCGGAAAACCTGTATGTGGCACTATCCATAAGGGATTCTCAACTTGTGGATAAAGCAACTGCACTGCCATATAATCAGGATTTACAGCATCATAATATAATCCAGGATATTCGATACATCTAATCACTTGAAAAAGTGCAAGAATTATCATTATTATTAATATAATTATTTGTTCTTTATACTTCTCTATGAATGTCACAACTTTTTTATGCACTATAGTTCTCCTTGTAAATCCATTTGTTTACCAAATCCTTGAATCCAATTTAATCCTGGTGGATTGCTTTATATATACTCGTGATATAAAAACTTATTTCTCCAATAATACTGCAACTTAGAAAAATTTTCGTACATCTCAAGTTTTTCCTGGGGTATTCCATGACAGAACTGACCATCAATTATAAAAGTCCAACTAAGTGCTATCACTGGCATAGTCTTCATCACCTCATTCATTGCTTGCATAAATGCAGGTCCATTCCAAGAACATCGTTGAAATAACAAATTCATAAGATAACAAGGTGAAATTATCGGTCCTTTGCCTACAAATTCGTCTTTTAACCTTTCTTTTGCAACATCATTTGCCCAAATCAAATATTCTGTTGTATATTGTATTTTATTCACTTCCTCAGTATCCTGTGTAAAATCTATTCCCATCTCTTTATAATATATATTTCCATCTCCCATCCAGGGCAAATGATCGCTAAACAGCACTAAAACAATAGGTTCCTCATCCTTACGCAATTGTTCGACAAAACGAATTAATTCCTTATCACCATCCAAAATAGTTGACATGTAATTATTCATAGCATGTTTACAGGCATCACTATATTGTTCACCAATAAGATATTCTTTCTCCTTGTTTTGGGTTATGTCGTAAGGTCCATGGCTTTGCACGTTCACACTAAATGAAAAATAAGGTTTTCCAATTTCTTTATTATTGGTAAAATCCTTGTATATCTCAGAATATAAATATTTGTCTTCTGGAAAATATGCATCCGTCATTGTCTCATAATCACCTTCATAGAATCGATACCTTTCAAATCCCAGATATTGATTAATATTGCGCCGATTATAAAACCATTCATGAAAAGGATGACTCCCCTCCACTGTATATCCTTGCTCTCTAAAATACCATGGATAAGAATTTACATTGCTTCGGTAATTTTTTATATTAGAACTACCTGTTAGAAACTCTCTCTCTGTATATGTTGTTCCGCCTGCAAATACATTCACATATAGTTGTCCTGTATAACTCTCCTCTTGAAGTTGATGATACAAATCATAGCCACTACAATCTAATCCATCAATCTCATACTGTGAGAAATCTATATATGCCTCACGCATAATAGCAAACACATTCACTTTCTGTTCCGAAGGAATATCTTCATCAGAATATGTCGCTAGATATGCCATTGTCTCCTTTTCATTGTATCCTTCTGGTTTTTTATCTTTACTTTGCGAGATACTATGTATAAAGGGATATACAAATCCGTGGGAGACAAAAATCTGTGTTTGACTGTTCGCATTCAATGTCCGATAATTTTGAAACGATGTGTATACATCTTCCCTTTTATATGTCGGATACAACATACTACATATTGCAACAGTCAATAAAATGATGATTGCTCGCCGCTTGAAACCGCTCCCCTCTCCTAATCTTTTTTCTACCTTATAAAGCAAAAATGTTGTTCCTACACTCATCAATATAATACCCACAATCTTTGCATTCAAAAATAATGTGTAAGAACCTGTCATATTGGCTGCTTCACGTATAATCAAAATATCTTCAAACAAGAGTGGATCATCTCTAAATACCAATTTATAGTAATTGCATAGACTAATAACTAATGTTATTATACTTCCAAGACCATAGGCAGCTGTAGCTTTTCCAAATATCCCATAAAATAAAAATATCATTAAAATCACAGGCACTATATTTAGAAACATTAGTCTAGGAATCGACAGATATTCCAAAAATATTTTATCGGAATATCCTCCTACTGCGAGAAGCAATGCTGTCACACCACTCAAAAAACTAGCCAGAACTAGTAATAGTTCTACATACAATTTTTTTCGTATCTCCAATTTCTTATCCCCCTACACAATTGTACAGTCTAAATTCGTAACAGCTGCAACGCCAGGTCTGTTTTTATGTTTTTTCCATACAGTATTCCATTTTTGCTCAAATAGATCTTTATTTTTATAAAATAACTCCATAAATGCCTCATCCTGTATTTTCTTAAAAGATACGCCTTCAAAATGATGAATAAACGAATCCTCTGCAATGGACAGCGTATATCCCTTTTTCTTGACTGCCTCTGCATAATCATCATCTTCAAACATACCAATTCCATAATTTTCATCCAGATATCCGCACTCATTAATCACTTGTCTTCTAATAATGGTGCAAAAAAGTGCAAGTACATTAATATTATGGTACTTTTCACCCAAATGCTTTGTTGTATATTCATAAGAAAATTGTTCAAGCTCCCGCATACTGTGATAATTTACTTTAATCTTCGCTTCATTGCCAATTGAATTTGTGACTGGTCCACACATTCCAAGTCTACTGTTCTGCTCCATATGCTTTGTCAATGCTGTCAGCCATCCTCGTGTGACAACTGTATCATTATTTAGCAGCACGACATATGCACCATCTGTATTTTTTATCCCAACATTATTACCAGCGGCAAAACCAGTATTTTTCTCATTAAAGATTACCCTTACATTTAGTTGTTCTTTTGCAAGCTTTGTCAGATATGCCCTTGTTCCGTCTACTGAGCAATTGTCTACTATAATCAGTTCATAGTTTGGATAGGCCGTCTTCTCAAGAATACTCTTAATACACAATTTACTAACTTCCAAATTATTGTATGTAAGCACAATAATCTGAACCTTGGGTATCATTTTCTTAGAAAATGCATAAAAATTGTCATAGCGCTCTTGCCAATCATGTTGTCTTGCGAAATGGATACATTCCTCTGCATTGCACAATGTATCTGTCCCTTCAAGGCACATTTTGACATAGCTTAGAAACTGCTCATTTTCATTTGCCATATAAACATACCGATCTTTGTAAATTTCCAACTCAGGAATCTCTGTGGCAACAATCTTTTTACCAGCACTGAGATATTCATAAAATTTTACCGGATTTGTCGCTTTAATCAAATCTGTTGAAGTATCAAATGGAATAATACATACATCAAATGTCTGTAAATATTCGGGAAGCTCATAATAAGATTTTTCTCCTAGAAGCTTGATATTAGAAAATCTTTGAAGTTCATCCTCTCCCCTTGTCAATTGACCTATAATAACAAAATCACACTCTGGCATTTTCTGTGCCAAATAAACTACTTTTTCTGTCTGGAACCATTCTGCTACCGCTCCATAATATCCTATTATTTTTCGCTTATGCTCCACAGCGCCAAACGCTTTATAAAAATGTTCAAACTCTGTGCCATTGCGAACAATTGTAACATCTTGATTATATTTCAGTGCAATATCGTACAGAAACTTTGAGCTTGTTATCACCCCATCTGATATGCCAAGAAGTCGTTCACAGTTTTTGCGAACCAGCTCTTCTGCTGGATTTAAAAAACCAGTATAATCATCCATGTAATCTGTAATAATCTTAAATCCATAAGATTCTCTAAGATACTCTGCTGCATAAATCCAATTCGGATAATCCACAATTGTCATTGCATCTCGAATGCAATATGTATCCATAATCTGTTTTACCTGTTGCGTCAGTGCTTGTCTTTGTGTTTGCCAGTCTGTTAGATGAATTGCAGAGAATTTATCATTATAAATATTTAACACATACAGATTTTTTTGTATTTCATACACAGCATTTTCCCGAAAATGATTTGCGTTAAAATAAAAAACTCTATGTCCGTTTTGTGCGTACCGAACTGCTAACTGTTGTGGACGTTGAAACCGAAAGTCATAATCAATCACACCTAATATAATCACATCAAATTTTTTATAAGTTTGTCCTAGAATCAGACTTAATTCTTTGTCAAAACTGCTCTGAATTATTTTTGCTCGCTCGAGCCAAGTATTGTCCTGTGCAATCTGTGGTGCACATTCTGTTGCCATCTCCTTATATTTTGTATCTGTAAGCTTATCCAAATAAAATAAAAACTCATCAAGTCCATCTGCGCATGCAACATAATCACAAACATATTTTTCCATTTCACGCATTTTCGATGTGATAACTGGCAATCCCAATGCACAATATTCGTAAAACTTAATAGGTGACACACAATCCATAGTCTCATTTATTACAAATGGTATTACCGCAACGTCAAAGAACTTTGCATAATCGGATAAATCTTTATAGGGTTTGAGGCCCAACAAATGTATGTTTGTAATATCTTGTAACAAAGAAATATCAAAAATTGCTTTTCCAATAAATACAAACTCATAGTTTGGACGCGCGAGTGCCAATCTTCTCACTAATTCATAATCCATCCACTCAGCAAGATACCCATAATATCCAATAATCTTATGGCCTTTCTTTAAAATATACTTCATCTCTTCTGGAACAAAATCTTTATGTATATTGATAAATTCTTCTGGATTAACCCCGTTTGGCAAATAAATTGCATCCGACCTCTCTTGAATGCACTCTGTCAGCAAAGATGCAACATAACTTACGCAATCCGCAGAGTTTACAAAACACTCATGTAATTTCAGATATGTATTATCATAGTAAGGAAATAGATTTAACTTGTCCAAAATATGATACCATACTTTTTTATTTTTTAATCGGTCCAAAAACGCACATGATCCTAACCAAGTCATCAAAACGACAACTTCTTGCTCTGATGCAGCATGCAAATATTCTTTTTCATGGACAATAATAACATTTGATTCTACTTCTCTAAAAATGTTACTTAAATTTGGATGCTCACAAAAAAAGCACAGCCATCCTAAATTTGCAAAAGATCGCAGTAGCTGTTGTGGAGTCTGTAGTGGTTCCCAATACACAACATGGGGATATACAAGAATACCTTTATATGTGCGTGTCCGCAAAATATTTTTGATGGCATCGACCTCTATTTGATCGATATTTCCATCATCCAGTCGTGTGCCCTCTGCCTCAATAAAATTACCAAGCTGCGAGTTTCCAAGTTCAGCATTAGTCTTGTCATTCTGTCCTTTTAATATATCCGCGATTCTATAGACAGGCTTAAATCTACGGTCAGAGTCTGTCCCGTTTCCCTTGAGGTAATTAGAAAGCCAACTCATATATTGCCGTCTTTCAGCACCGGATCGATTGAACAGCTGGTGCTTTGTTCGATGGAGCATATGCGAAAATTTGTACAATCCCCAATTGGTTAGTTCCTCGCACATTAACACCGCTCGATTTATTCTTGATTCTAATGCAATTCTTTTATTTTCGGCATTTTCCAATTCATTTTCCAGCGAGACTATTTTGCTCTCCAACGCTTCATTTTGCTCTTGAATTGTGCCAATCTCAAGGATTAACGATTCATTTGTTTCGTTCATTATCTGCTGCTTCTTCTCCAATGTTGTCTTTTCCTCTTCCAATATTTTAACTTTCGTTATAAACCTTGCTTTTTCCTCTTCGAGCGCTCTATTCGCATTTATAATCGCTGTTTTCTTGTCCTCTAATGTTTTATTAACTTGAAGAAGTTCTATCTTTTCTTGTTCTAAACTTTTCTTTATTTCTATTAAAGATAAACATTCCTGCTCCAAACTTTTGTTTGTATTGAGAAATTCCTCTCTTTCGTGTTCCAGTACATTATTTCTTTCCTGTATTATTATTTTCTCGCTTTCTAATGTTGCACATGTTTCTTGTATTGTATCAATATCAAATGATAACGCAGCTTTTTCTTCTTCCAATATTTTATTTTTCTCTTGCTCTGTATCGCGTTCTTGTATTAATACGGTTCGCTCTTCTTCCAATATTTTATTCTTTTCCTGTACAAGTTTTTGCTCTCTTTCCAGCGTGTCACTTGTTTTCTGTACAGTCTCAAGTGCATGTTCTAATACCTCTTTAGCCTGCTCAGATATATCCAGTCGATTCCTTAAATCTTTATATGCATCTGAATCAACATACTCAACCAGATTAGAAAGCACTCCTTCTTTTGGATTTTTTCTGTAGATCAAAAGAATCTGTTCTCCGGGATAATATTGTGAATGACATAGACAAGTTTTGGCATAAATCAATATATCCTGCTCTATAATCTGAGGGATATTACTAGTATAAAACTTCACTTCATGCTCTAGTGTCACACTTTTCTCTTCTCTGTATGGCAGTAAGATCAGTGTATATCTTTTAGAACGCCTACAAATATTTTTCAATACCTCCTGTGTATCCTTAAAATGTTCCACTGTATTAGAGGATATCACAACATCATATTGACGTTTTCCATCTGGTTGTAAAATGTCAGAAACCAAATACATAAACTCTGGATAATTTTTTCTAGCATTTTGAATTGCCTTCTCCGAAAAATCCTCTCCGCAGATAGCTGTATTCTGAAAAATATTACTCCAGATTGGAAGTGCGTTTCCATCTGCACATCCTAAATCACAAACAGAATATTTGTTTTCTATTGTCTCGTCAATCAACCATTGTGGCAACAAATTACAAAGTATATTTGCAAAAAAAATGGTTTGCTGATCTCCCCCAAAATCATTCCAATCCGTTTCAAATCGATGGTTCCAATATTCCATTGAATTAATTTCCATATTCATCTTCTCACTCCAAAACACTATCACTCTATCAATTATATTCACAGCCAGTTTCATTGGCCGTGAATATCACGCCAGTTACGGCCTCAAAGTGGCATAATAAATATCTTATGCAAATGTATGCATTACATTATAGTGGACCGTCTTTTTGACCGCCAATATAAATACGCGAAGGCACATCGTATACTCCAAAAATTTTCTTGTCGGTGTACATCTTGAAATATGCTGCTCCCTCGATATATTCATAATACTGAATCTCCCTGTTTTCTCTATTCTCTAATGCAACTACTAGATAATAATCTCCGTTTGAAAGTCGTGGCACAAATTCAAACAGAATATATTGATTGTTACCCGTTTTTAATTGAACCTTCTCATCATATGTAGTTTTTACAATAATGTCTGTTCCTTCCTTATTCTTGATTGAAAACGCTACAGAAAACTTTTCTATATTCAAATGTGGTCTAATATCAAGCTCTATCACAATTTGTATGATTTCCTCAGCATGAAATACTGTCTGTTCTTTCCCAAAATGGTTTCGTATTTTTGTAGTTTTTACCATTCCGGTTTCTGTTCCCCAGTGTGCTATACTATCTGGAAACAAACTTTCTTTTATTTTTCGAGGTTCGCTTTTGAATAGATTTTCCTTTCTCTGTATGTCTTTAGTACATTTATAATCTGTAAGTGATATCAAATCGTCCTGATACATAAACTCTGTATACTTTGCGCTAATATAGGTTGGATCACCGATATCAACAAGCTTTCCTTGATTAATCCACATTGTTCTATCACAAAATGACCGCATCATTCCTACATCATGACCAACATATAAAATTGTGACCTTTTTCTCTCGAAACTCCTTAAACTTGTTAAAACATTTTGCCTGGAAACGCATATCTCCTACACTAAGAATTTCATCAACAATTAAGATTTCAGGTTCAACATTAATCGCACATGAAAAAGCAAGCCGCGCAAACATTCCGCTCGAGTAGGTCTTTACTGGCTGATATATATAATCACCAATCTCTGCAAACGCAATAATTCCTGGAAGTTTTTCTTCCATCTGTGTCCTATTAAATCCCATGAGTGTTCCATAGAAAAAAACATTTTCAATCCCAGTGTATTCCATATTAAATCCTGTTCCCAATTCTAAAAGGGAAGAAATTTTTCCCGAAACAGAGATATTTCCTTCTGTGGGCTCATAGATTCCTGTAATCATCTTGAGGAGTGTAGATTTTCCAGAGCCATTTCGTCCCATAATCCCTAATATCTCCCCCTGCTCGACTTGAAAACTCAAATCCTTAATCGCATAAAATACAGTATGTCTTGTCTTTTTTGTTAAACTCAACGCTTCTTTCATCTTATCCATCGGTGAGTTGTACATTTTAAAAGCTTTTGACACATGTTCTACTTTTATCTTATATTCCATTCCTATATTCCTCACTATACTGTATCTGCAAAATAAGGCTTTAATTTCGTATAAATTTTCACTCCGATCAATAGACAAAACATTGTGACACACCAAAAGTAAATTCCCGTAGAGGCTTCTTCCCAAAACCATTTTCTTCCCAATAGCGCATCTCTATATCCTTCAATTAAATAATAAAAAGGATTTAACTTTAGAATACGTTGTGCATCTTCTGAAAATACACTCATATCCCATGCAATCGGCGTCCCCCACATCCCTAATAGCAAAAAAATACTAATTATCTGATTTAAGTCCCTAAAAAATACCATCACTGATGATGACAATAAAGAAGCTGCAAACAGCAGCATTATAGAAGCAAATATATAGTACAGAATTTGTACTATTTTCACTGTTGGTACATATCCTAGAGCTGCACAGATTGCAATCGCGATAATCAAAAAAAATACATGAATATAACAACTTGACAAAATTTTAACAAGAGGCAAAATATTAACATTAAATTTTACTTTTTGAATTAAATAGCTGTATTCTAAAAAACTACTACTCGCGAGTGTAAAAGACTCTGAAATAAATAACCATGCTACTATACCAGAAATAAACCATAAGACATAAGGTACCTCACCAATATTTCCACTTCTAAAACCAAACTGAAACACTGCCCAATAAATAATAATTGTCATAAGTGGCTGCAAAATTCCCCACACAATACCAAAATAAGTTCCTGAAAATCGTTTTCGGACATCTTTTAAAGATAAATCAATTAACAATCGCCTGTCGTTATAAATATCTCTAAATAAAGTTATTGCACCTTTTAATTGTCTCATACAATACTCCGTTTCCACTCCAATATATGTTGCACAATCCGCTCACTGGCATGCCCGTCACCATAAGGATTAATCGCTTTTGCCATCCTGTTATAATCTTCTGTATCCGTCAACAACCGAACTGTTTCCTGATAAATCCTTTCTTCTTCCACGCCTGCGATTCTCACTGTCCCTGCTGTTACTGCCTCTGGCCGTTCTGTTTCTGTCCGCAATACCAAAACTGGTATTCCACATGCCGGCGCTTCCTCTTGAAGTCCACCAGAATCTGTCAAAACTAAACTACTCCTAGATATTAAATTATGCATATCTGCCACATCAAGTGGTGGAATTAAATATATGTGTTCTGAGTTTCCTAAAATTTTTTCTGCTGTGTCATGTATTGCTGGATTCATATGTACTGGATAAATAACTTCTATATCAGAAAATGTTTCGACAATCCGCTTGACTGCCTTAAATATACTAATCAGAGGCGCTCCTAAATTTTCTCGCCTGTGTGCTGTCATTAAAATACATCGCTTCCCTGTAAAATCTATTTTTTGCAATATACTGTCCTTATAATTATATTTCTCTTTTACTGTTGTCTTAAAAGCATCTATTACGGTATTTCCAGTTACAAATACGCCCTTGGATATATTCTCTCGCTCCAAGTTGATACGATTGTTTTCTGTTGGTGCAAAATGAAGCGCTGCAATCCTTCCTGTCAGACATCGGTTCATCTCCTCAGGAAATGGTGAATATCTGTCATACGTCCTTAATCCTGCCTCAACATGCCCAACTGGTATCTGCTGATAAAATGCTGCCAACGCTGCCACAAACGAAGTTGTTGTGTCGCCATGAACAAGTACAATATCAGGTTTTTCACTTTGTAACACTGTTTCTATCTTTGACAGCACACGTGTTGTAATCGTCGTCAGAGTTTGTCTTGGCAACATGACATCAAGATTATACTTCACCTCTATTCCAAATAAATCTACCACTTGCCAAAGCATCTCCCGATGCTGTCCAGTCAGGCAAACTACACTTTCTATCTCAGTACACGCCTCTAGTTCTCTTACAAGCGGACACATTTTAACTGCTTCTGGTCTAGTGCCAAATACACTCATGACTTTCATCCCTCAGCCTCCTTATAAGTTTCTTCTTTCAGTGTAATTGCTTCTAAAATTTGTTTATAACGTTCTTCCCAGCTATTTTCTATTAAAAATCTTCTTTGCTGTCTCATATTATATTTTGGGGGAAACCCTTTCTGTATCAAATTTTCCATCAAACTATCATATTCGTCCTGTGTTGTGTAAAAATAAACATACTGCTTAAAATATTCCAGTTCTTCATAATATACACTCACAATACATTTGCCAAATGCAATATACTCATAAAGTTTTACAGGATCGACTGCCCTTACAATTTCATTTACAATAAAGGGCATTATCAAACAATCATAATCTTGAATATATTCATACAATTCAGAATGTTCAACAATACCATCATAACTTATCTGACCACACTCTATTCGCGCAAATCCTATACAGGGACCAATCAAATGATATGTCAACAAAGAATATTTTTTTGCGCTTTCTATAATCAAATCAATATCAAACCATCTTGCAATTGTACCAATATACCCTACCTTATACTGATTTTTTACTTCGGCTTTTTTAATATTGTGCAGTTTATCAAAATGCATTGCGTTCCTAACCAACATAATCTTTTTGGAAGTTTGTTTGTTCAACTTTCTCACTAGCCTTTGGGAAGTTGCCAAGATGATGTTACTTCTTTCAAGTAATATTTTTTCTGAAGAAATAACCTTTTGATATCCATACTGATGACTACACATCTGACCATAATCATCAATGCAATCATAAATAATCAATCCCTGATAATCTTCAGGGATATAATTAATATAGGTTGGATAATCTATGTATATATAATCATATTCATAACATATCCTCAAAGCACGACAAATATATTTATCTGAACACTTTCCCACAATCTTACTTTTTCTTTGAAATGGAAATGTCCAAAGTCTTAAATGTTGTATAGTAGTCTCCTGGTTGGCTGTCTTCCTAATATTTCTATCCCATACTTTCACTGGATAGGCAACTATTACATCAAAGTCCCTACACAAATATTCTGCTATAATCTGTGGTCTCTGATAGATCCAGTGCCAGTCAATTCCCATGATGTACAATATTTTCTTTCTCTGATTGGTCTGCATGTTTTCCTTCCTTCTATCTATCAAGCACAGATACCCATTTCGTTTAAATTTCATTGTTACTGTTTAATCATTAACAACGATAGCAAAAATCGTACATACAAATTGTTGTTATATCTTCAAGCAAATAAAATTGTGTCAAACCAGAACCTAAACAGTAATTTATCCACCAAATAGGTATCTTGTTGGCTGTTTCATAAAGTAGACTTTTTGAAACAGTTTATGTATAATAGAAAACGAACAGAATTAAAGAAATTATAATTTATAAAATGGTTTTTGTTGGCTGTTTCATGTTGTCTACATTTTAGAACAATTTTTTTCCATTTTTGTTTGATACTCAATACAACGACGATAGAATGTCGTATGATTCATCTTCAAAGCCTCTGCTGCTTTTCGTAGCGAAATCCTTCCTTCCACCCACATTTGATAATATTCCTCAAATGCTTTTGGCAGTTCTTTTTTCCGACAACCAAATCGAATTCCTTTTCTTTTTGCTGCAGCAATGCCTTCTGCCTGTCGTTGCTTAATAAATGCCCGTTCTGTCTCAGCCACATATGCTAGAATCTGCAATGCTAAATCGGCAATAAAAACTCCTGTTAAGTCATTATGCGCAGAATTTGTATTTAACAGTGGCATATCGATCACTTCAATATGTGCGCCAATTTCCTTTGTAATCACTCTCCACTGTTCTAAAATTTCATCGTAATTTCTTCCTAAGCGATCAATGCTCTTAATAATCACCAGATCTCCTTTCTTCAAAGTTTTTAATAACTTTCGATATTGTGGTCTAACAAAATCTTGCCCAGACATTTTATCCATATAAATATTCTTCTTCCTAATTTGATACGCTTGCATTGCAAGAAGTTGCCTTTCTGGATTCTGATCTTTTGTCGAAACTCTTACATATCCATAATGTGCCATAATTGTCCGCCTCCTTTATTTGGAATTGTTTCTATTCTTAGAACCTTTCCAAACATGAATCTAAATAATATGATGCAGACAATAGAATAACCTTTTTTTGTCTTTTTCATAAAAAATTAAATTAGAATTTCTAAAAAATAAGCAGGGTAGATTTCTCTTCCCTACTTATCAAGTGACCTGTCTGTTATATTAACAGCTAATTTTCTTCGTACAAATTTGTAAATACTCAAGAATGTCATTATTACTCTTGCCACAACATGTAAACCAACTTTGTTGGTATAAGACCGAGCCATATCCCTAAATCCTATGAAGATTTATCTTAGTTGGGGATTTTACTGCGGCAAAATTGTATTTTACTTACCACTTATAGAAGCAGTCTTCTTTGACTAAAATGAAAAAGAACAGGAAAGAAGTCTCTTCCCTGCTCTTTTAATCCTATCTCTGTATAATATTATGGTCCTCTAACAATTTCTCTATCACAGTTCCTTTAATTGCTTTCAAAAGTGGTAATTTCAATGCATTCAAAGGTCCTGGTAATTCAATATCAAGCGGTGATTTGCCATCCATCAACTTGACAGTGCTGTCAAGAAGCTCGCGGATATCGTACACGCTTCCCCACACTTCTGGCACACCCCGGTCCACTTTTAAAAGTCCATACACGGCTTCCATCGCCGTCCGCACAGAATATTCTGTCGTAAATATGGTGTCTCTTGGAGTCTCCGCAAACTGTCCTAAGAAAGCGAAGTTGACACAGCCATCTGGTATCACATCTGGTCTGTCGCCTTTTCTTCGAGGCATGAAAAATGCTGTGATATATGGCATCATTGTAGGTACTGTCACAACTTCATCTTTTGCAAGTGCTGGGATATCCTCCACTGGAATTCCCAGATGATATAACCACTCTTGCGTAATCTCCTCGCCAGTACATTCTTTCATTGGTTTCTTCACATAATCCCCTTCTACATCTGTAAAGAGACTGTAAACCCAGATACAAACTTCGTCTTTCTTTTGTTCCTTAAATTGCCCTTGCCGATTAATCGTCCAGCTCATAAGCCATGTAGAGTCCATACAACTTACAATACCGCCTGTAAC
>BLMC01000092.1 GCA_011959805.1 Lachnospiraceae bacterium
AAATCCATCGACGATAATGTAAGAGTCATCAGATTCGTTATGATAACAGACAATTGGCATTGTATAGCCATCCTCTTTTATACTGTCATAGAGTAGTTTCAGTTCTGGAGGTGCTACGGAATTAGGGTTGTATGTATTGGGCTTTATTTTCTTAACTGGGACCGAAATAACTTGATAAACAGGACTCTGGTATATCATATATTGTCACCTACATTCTGGTATTTTTGTTTTAAGAAATTAATCGATTCTTTTTGTTGTTTTGTGAGACCAAATCCCATAAAACGGCAGATATGGTCATTTTTTAGGATACAATAGCACATGCGTTTCCAGCTGGGAATATCTTTTGAGGATTTAATATCGTCAGTGTGGTCTGGAATTTTACCAATAAAGACGACACGTGCATTTTTCATCAAGGTATAGTTTGATATACCATTGCGTTGAATCTGATAACCGTGTTGGATTAATTCTTCAATGGTCTTTTCTTCTAGTCCGCCGCCTACATTGTGCCAGAAATCAATAGAAGTCTGAAATTTTTTAATGTAGTTATTTCTAAGTCTTACTGGTAAAGTATCTAGTAAAAATTTGGTATAGGATTCCCATGTGTGACCTTCTGGCAAGGCTAGATTGCGATATCCAAGCGCTTTGGTTTTTCCGTAGATTGAACCAAAATTTGCTCCGCGGACACGCCCAACAAGTTTTGCCCAAATCTCAGGGTCAATGACGCGGTACAGGTTTAGACTTTCCTTGGCATAATCGCCAAAGGGAGAAGCGACACGCATCTGGTCCAACTTTAATCCAGACATATAATAAAGGTCATATAGATGGTTATAATCATAAGAAAAAACATAGTTGGCATGCCATACATCATAGATAGACCAATCATAGATTGGTGAGGCACACCATACATCTTTAAACTGTCTACTAATCCAACAAGTGTTGTCATAACCATATTTTCGATTTAAAATTCCGCTATAGCGTTGCATAGATTCATCTGCACGAATTCCGAGAAGACAGATGGTTTTTTGATTTCCGTGAGAAATACGATACCAGCGTCCAAACTGTTTTGCGAGGTCTTCTTGATGCATACGATAATGGTATGTTGTAATTGGATTATTTTTCATATTAATGACATATGAATGCTGTGGCATAGGGCGTACCCATGCATCTTCTTTGGTATCATCCCAAGGATACCAGAACATTTCATAGTTACTGAGTGCTGTTCGGGTTGCCATAGGAAGACACACCCAGTAAGGTTCCACTTCCTTTTCAATTCGAGTAAATGTCCGCTCCACATAAGCGGTGGTGGCGGAATATTGTGCCTCGAAGTCTTGGTGAAAGACACCAATTTTTTTGTTTGGATAAAATTTTTTCTGAAAGTCTAAAGTTAGGTTTAAGAGCAGCCCACTGTCTTTTCCACCAGAAAAAGAGACAAAGATATTGTCAAATTCTTTAAAGATAAAATGAAATCTGTTTTGTAGTGCATCATACACATTCTGACTGGCATATTTTCGTTTCGTTGTAATCACCACCTCTTTCGTATTTATCTAATTTACCATATTTTTCCAATTTTCACAAGTGCTCCAAAAGTAAAAGCGTTGGATGTTACTGTTTCTTTGTCTATTTAAGTAGTGAATTTTACAGTATAAATGGATATTTTTTATAAATTGTATGCAAAAAATGATTGCTTTTTGTCTTTATCAAATAAAATTTTACTAATTTAAATAGGGTTGACACAGTAATGATTAGATACAACTTGTGGTATATTGACTTTTGTAGGGATTGCATTTAAGATAGAATACATGTACAATTCCTTGGGAAAGGAGTGGTTCAATGCCAGTATTAGCAATTATGATAGGGATTCAGGCAAGCGGAAAGAGTACATTTTGCAGAAACTATTTATCAGGATATGATAGGATTAATCTGGATACGCTACATACGCGAAACAAAGAGAGTCAGGCCATGAATGAGGCATTTGAGACAAAGCAAGATATGGTGATTGACAATACCAATCCTTCCGTGGAGGAACGAGAAAAATATATTCGTAGTGCCAAAGAAAATGGATATAAAGTAGTTGGTTATTTTATGCAGTCAAAACTGCAGGAATGTATCGCGCGGAACGAGAAAAGAGAAGGGAAAGCAAAAATTCCAGCAAAGGCGATTGCAGCAACCTCGAACCGATTGAAAATGCCATCGTACCAGGAAGGATTTGATGCGTTATATTTTGTCATGTTTACAGATACAGGAGTGTCGGTCGAGAAATGGAAGGAGGAAAGTTTGGATGAATTTTGATGAACTGGATCAAAAGATGCGTATCTATGAACAATCGTTAGACCAAATAATTCTGCCAGAGACCTATTTAGTCGCTCGACTTGACGGCAGAGGATTTACAAGGCTTACGAAAGAAATCTGTAGCTTTGAAGCCCCCTTTGATGTGCGTTTCCGGGATTTGATGGTTCACACAGTGCAAAGCTTAATGGACTGCGGATTTCGTGTCGTGTATGGATTTACACAGAGCGATGAGATTTCACTACTGTTTCATCCAGGGGAGAATACCTTTGGAAGAAAGGTGAGAAAATACAATTCAACACTGGCGGCGGAGGCAAGTGCTGTCTTTTCACTGAAACTTGAAAAAGTAGCTACTTTTGATTGTCGGATTGTCCCGCTTCCCACAGTCGAACGAGTGCAAGACTACTTTTTGTGGCGACAAGAAGACGCACATAGAAATGCATTGAATGCACATTGCTATTGGATGCTAAGAAAGGAAGGACAATCTGTACAGAAAGCTACGAAAACATTAGAAGGGAAGTCGGTGAGTTTTAAGAATGAACTTCTTTTTTCAAGAGGGATAAATTTCGACAAACTTCCAACTTGGCAAAAACGAGGTGTTGGAATTTGGAAGGAACAGTATGAAAAGGAAGGATTTAATCCAATAACACAAAGTCAGGAAATAGCAGTTAGAAATCGACTGACTGTCTCGTATGAGCTTCCACTTGGGGAGGCTTATGCGAAAATGATTGCAGAATTTTGTGAAGTAAATTAATTTGTTAGGAGGAAAATTATGAAATTTGAACAGTTGCAAAAGGATATGATGGCGGCGATGAAAGCAAGGGATAAGGTGCGCAAAGATGCGCTTTCTGCACTGGTATCGGCGGCAAAAAAAGCCGCGATTGATGAAGGTTGTCGCGACAATATCAGTGAGGAGATTGTTGACCGTATTATTTTGAAGGAGATTAAATCAGTAAAGGAGCAGATTGAAACTTGTCCTGATTCAAGAACAGACTTAAAACAGGAATATCAAGCGAGATTTGATATTTTCCAGGAGTACGCGCCCAAAATGATGTCTGCGGAAGAAATAGAGGCATTTATAAGAGAAAAATTTGCGGATGTCGCTGCACAGAAAAACAAGGGGCTAATTATGAAAAGTGTGATGCCAGAGTTAAAGGGGAAAGCGGATGGCAGTGTGATTAATCAAGTTGTTGCAAAACTTTGCCAGTAAGAGAATTAAAAAGTTTCCGGCAAGAGGGGAATATCATGTCTGAGAAAAAGCTTTTTATAAAATATGTGTCCCAAAATATTCTTGGTATGCTGGGGATTTCGGTGTATATTCTTGCAGATACATTTTTTATCTCAATGGCAGAAGGGGCGAATGGCATCACGGCACTTAATCTCGTTTTGCCAGTATATAGCTTGATTTTTGCCGTTGGCGCGATGATTGGTGTAGGTTCTGCCATACGATTTAAAATTCTTCGGGCAAGAAATGACAAGGATGCTGAGATGTATTTTTCCAATGCTTTATTATGGGCATTGATAATTGGGGCAGGATTTATCCTAATTGGTATTTTTATCCCGGAGAAGGTGGTCTCGCTTTTGGGTGGAGATGAAAAGATTGTTGCAGTAGGAAGAGATTATACAGCTATTTTTATGATGTTTGCCCCGTTTTTTATGTGGAACCATATCTGCAATGCGTTTGTGCGCAATGACAATGCACCAGCAATCGCAATGGCTGCAACTCTTTGCAGTAGCCTTTTTAATATAGTTTTTGACTATATACTAATGTTTCCATTGCATTTGGGAATGCGCGGTGCAGCACTGGCGACAGCGTTATCGCCAGTGCTTGGCGTGACCATCTGCTGTATCCATCTGCTATCCAAAAAAAGCACAATTCAGTTTCGACGTACAAGACCTTCGATAAAGAGATTACTTGCAGCAAGCCAGCTTGGAATCCCAGCTTTTGTCGGTGAAATCTCATCAGGCGTGACCACAGTTGTATTTAATATGATTATTTTAAAGCTTGCCGGGAATGTCGGCGTGGCGGCATATGGTGTGGTAGCAAATACTTCACTTGTGGCTGCCGCTGTCTTTAATGGTGTATCACAGGGATCTCAGCCACTTTTGAGTGATTTTTATGGAAAAGGTCAAACGACATCGGTCCAAAAAATTGTAAAACTTGGTGTTGGCACAGCATTGGTATTAGCGGTATGCATCCTTGCGGTGGTCTGTGCTTTTGCAGAATCCATCACAGCAGTTTTTAATACGGAAGGAAATGCTACGCTTGCGGAGTATGCAGTGACTGGATTGCGACTGTATTTTATTGGATTTTTATTCGCAGGTTTTAATATTGTTGGAACAGGAGTTCTGAGTGCGGTGGAATCGGCAAGATGGGCGTTTACTGCGTCAATTTCAAGAGGATTCATAGCAATTATCGTTTGTGCCTTTGTGCTATCTGCAGTCCTAGGCATGAATGGGGTTTGGCTGGCGTTTGCCGCAGCAGAGTTACTTACTGCGGTGTTGGTACTTGTAGCGTTTCGCAAATCTTTTGGATAGGAACAATAAAACCATAATAGAAAAAAGGAGATATTTAAGATGGTAGAAAAGTATTTATTTGGCAGTCCCTTTGAGACAGAAGCAGTGACAGAACAGATTCCAGCAGTTTCGGATATAGGAGCAATTCCATATGGAAAAATTTCTGTGGAGAATGGATTTTGTTTTCAATATCAAATGGAAGACACAGATGTTATTTATGGGCTAGGGGAAGCAAACCGCGGCATCAACAAGAGGGGATACAAATATGTAAGCCACTGTACAGATGACCCCAATCACACAGAAGAAAAAACATCACTTTATGGAGCACATAATTTTATTGTTGTTTCGGGAAAACAACATATAGGATTTTTCTTTGATTATCCTTCGACTATAAGTTTTGATATTGGATATACCAAGCAGGACTTGTTGACCATAAGCTGTAGTCGCGCAGATTTATATCTATATGTCATTATAGGTGAGAGTGCCTATGATGTGGTGAAACAGTTCCGTAAAATTATTGGCAAAAGCTATGTTGCACCTAAGTATGCATTTGGTTTTGGTCAGAGTCGTTGGGGTTACAAGAGCGCTGCGGATATTGAGACAGTTGTGCAGCGATATCGCGAGAACCAAGTTCCAATTGATATGGTATACCTCGATATCGATTATATGCAGGACTACAAGGATTTTACAGTAAATGAAGAGCGTTTTCCAGCGTTTGGACAGTTTGTGCAGGAAATGAAGGACAAAAAGATTCATTTAATTCCGATTATTGATGCAGGTGTAAAGATTGAGAAAGGATATGATATCTACGAGGAGGGTGTGGAAAAAGGGTATTTCTGCAAGCGAGAAGATGGTTCAGAGTTTGTCGCGTCTGTATGGCCAGGGTGGACACATTTTCCTGATGTGCTCAATCCTGATGCGCGAGCATGGTTTGGTGGAAAATATGAGATTTTGACAAGTCTTGGGATTGATGGTTTTTGGAATGATATGAACGAGCCGGCAATCTTCTATACTGAAGAGGGGATACGAGCATTAAACCAGGCGATTGTTGAACATGTAAAAACATTTGGCATAGATAAGATGATTGACAATCCTGATGCAATACCGTTTGACGCGCGGGGAATCCTTGAGCAGATTCAGAATAATTCTGAGGATTATAAGCGTTTTTATCACAATGTAAATGGAAAAATGGTTCGTCATGATCTTGTACATAATCTGTTTGGCTACAATATGACAAGAGCAGCGGGCGAAGCGCTAAAGAAGATTGCACCAGACAAGAAGATGTTGTTGTTCTCGCGCTCTTCCTATATTGGAATGCATCGTTATGGCGGTATCTGGACGGGAGACAATCAGTCGTGGTGGTCTCATATTTTGCTGAATCTCAAGATGATGCCATCTCTCAATATGTGTGGTTTCTTGTATACAGGAGCAGATCTTGGCGGTTTTGGCTCTGATACAACAAGAGATTTGTTGCTGCGCTGGCTGGCATTAGGTGTGTTTACGCCGCTAATGCGCAACCATACTGCACTGGGGACAAGAGAGCAGGAGTGTTATCAGTTTGAACAAATAGAAGATTTTCGTCATGTGATTGGTGTGCGTTATCGATTGATACCTTATTTATATAGTACGTATATAAAATCTGTACAGCAGGATGCAATGTATTTTAGACCACTTGGATTTGATTTTGCAGAGGATAGACGTGCTGTGGAGACAGAGGATCAGTTGTTGCTTGGCGATGAGGCGATGATTGCGCCAGTCTATACACAGAATGTAAGTGGAAGGACAATATACTTGCCGGAGGAAATGATGTTTGTCAAGTTTCTGCCAGATGGAACAATCCATGAGGAGATATTGGCACAGGGAACACATTATGTAGAGGTTGCACTAAACGAGGTGCCCTTGTTTATTAGAAAAGGAAAGTGCATTCCAATTGTGGATGTGGCGCAGAATGTGGATGCGATTGACATAAGTACAATGAAATATCTTGGTTATGACGGTGCGGCGTACACGTTAGCAGAGTAATGAACAATAGGGCTTTGTACATTTACATTTGTGCAAAGCTCCTTTGCTGCTAATACAAGTCAGCTCTGCTGACATAGAATCAATTTGCACGATTGACTTATTAAAAATTTTCAAAAAAGCGCTACAATTCGCGCTGATGGTTTTGAAAGGTGATATAGAGTTGACAAGAAAAAATAGGTATTTTTGGATTTTGTTCCTATCAGGAGTAATTTTTCTTGGGTGTTTCCTCATTGTTTTGAAAAAAGGGCACAATCAGGATGTGTTAGAGGAAGAACTGACAACAATTGATTTTCAACAACAGAGTACACCAAACAGTGTTGTAAAAGAGGAGACGATCGCTACAGAGAATCAAGAACAGACACAGCAAAACACATTGGTGTCCTTAGACAAGTCAACAGAAGCAAAAGAAAACACAATGTCCATCACACAAGAACAAGACGAAAGCGAAACAATGTTTAATGATGTGCAAGCGGAATTTTATTATACTGCGTTGACCGAAGAACTTAAAGAGTATATTACTGGAAAATCTTATCCAGATACAACAGAGCCAATTCAGATTTCTTATGATTCGTTGGCATATGTCCATATTCTCCACTATGATTTTGCGGGGCAGGTGCAGGAGGGAGAACTAATCTGTAATCAGGCGATTGCGCAGGATTTGGTTGATATTTTTTATGCGTTGTATGAACATCAGTACGCAATTGAGAAGGTACGATTGATTGATGAATATAATGCGGACGACGAGTTATCGATGGCAGACAATAACACTTCTTGTTTTAATTATCGAACTGTACCTGGCCGAACGAAACTTTCCAATCACTCATATGGATATGCGATAGATATCAATCCATTGTATAATCCATATGTGCGCACTAAAAATGGGATAGAACAAATCTCACCTGAAAATGGTATTGTTTATGCAGACCGTAATGTAGATTTTCCACATAAGATTGACAAGGAAGATTTGTGTTATAAATTGTTTGTTGAACATGGCTTTCAGTGGGGTGGAGCATGGAACAGCAGCAAGGACTACCAGCACTTTGAAAAAACGAAAAATAATTGAGTTCGAGTGACACTTACGATATAATAGTCTAATACATTATATGATTAACGCGAAAGAAAATCAGAAGGATGTGCGTATGTTAATGTAGTTTGCACTTGTTTTTGCAGTAGATTTTCTGGCAGATGCACACAAATTTAATTTATGTATCTTTATAAATTTGTGTGTATCTTACAAGAAATCTTTTTGCAACGCAGGAACAAAAAGACTTTAAGAGGTCCATTATATAGAAATAGAGGAATCAATAATGAGAAAATTTATGAAATTGGCACTGATAATAATGTTGGGCGCAGCGCTATTGACAGGCTGCGGTGTAGAGAAAAAGATGACAGCAGAATCGGTGACTGTTAATGTTACTGCCCTAAAAGGACCAACTGCAATGGGGATGGTGGACTTTATGGACAAGTCCGAAAAAGGTGAAATTACAGATAACGACTATCATTTTGAGATTGTGGCAGCAGTGGATGAAGTGACTCCTAAACTTGTACAGGGGAAAACAGACATTGCAGCAATACCAGCGAATCTTGCGTCAGTGTTATATAATAATACAGATGCGGCGGTGCAGGTACTTGCCATCAATACGCTGGGTGTTATTTACATTGTGGAAAGTGGGGATACCATCTCAGATATCAGCGAGCTAAAGGGTAGAACAATCTATGCCAGCGGAAAAGGAGCGACCCCTGAATATGCGTTGAACTATATCCTTACACAGAATGGCATTGACCCAGAGAAAGAACTGACAATCGAATGGAAGAATGAACATGCAGAATGTCTGTCTGCATTGATGACGCAAGAAAATGCGATTGCAATGTTGCCACAACCCTTTGTGACAACAGCACAGACAAAGAGTGAAAAGATTCGGGTTGCGCTTGACCTCACAGAGGAGTGGGAGAAACTTGGCTTGGATTCTGCAATGATAACAGGTGTAGTCGTAGCGCGAAAAGAGTTTATTGAGCAAAATCCTACTGCGATTTCTGCATTTTTAAAGCATTATGAAGCTTCTGTAAAGAATGTCAATCATAATGTAGAGGATATGGCGACTCTGATCGAAAAGTATGATATTGTGCCAGCTCCAATTGCAGTAAAGGCAATTCCGAACTGTAATATTGTATTGATTACGGGTGAGGAAATGAAACAGAAACTTTCAGGATATCTAAAAGTGCTTTCAGAGCAAAATCCAAAGGCAATCGGTGGAATCCTTCCAGCAGATGATTTTTATTATGGGCTATGAAACAGATTATAAAAAAGTGTGAAGTTCGTCTTTGGGCAATATTGTTTTGGTTGTTTGTATGGCAAATAGTCAGTATATGGATAGACAGTGATATTTTGCTTGTTTCACCGCTCAAAGTGTTTTGTAGGCTTGGTGAATTGGTGTGTGTTGCGACATTTTGGAAGGCAGTAGTTTTTACGTTGTCACGAATTGCATCAGGTTTTTTCTTGGCTGTTATGACGGGGAGTGTTCTGGCAGGACTATCATCGCAATATCATTATGTATATGAGCTAATAGCGCCAATTATAGTGACTATAAAGTCCGTTCCAGTTGCATCGTTTATTATTTTGGCATTAATCTGGATTTCATCAAAAAATCTATCCATATTGATATCTTTTTTGATGGTACTACCAATTATTTATACTAATGTGCTTAGCGGTATCAAAAGTGTGGACAAGAAGCTTTTGGAGATGGCAGAAGTCTTTTGTATTTCGCGGCTGCGTGTGTTAAGATTTATTTATCTGCCACAGATTATGCCTTTTTTTATTTCGGCGTGCAGTGTTTCCCTTGGCCTTGCATGGAAGGCAGGGGTTGCTGCGGAAGTGATTGGTATTCCAAAAGGCTCGGTTGGAGAGCAGTTGCAGCAGGCAAAGGTCTATTTGGATACGCCAGATTTGTTTGCGTGGACTTTTGTGATTGTTGTGATAAGCATAGTCTTTGAAAAATTAGTGTTAATATTTGTGAAAAGATGCGCAGCGTGGTGTGTGATAGTTCGTGTGAAATTTTAATTTCACCATCCTGATTTATACGTCCGCCAAAGCGGGCAGATGGGAGTTGGCGAGAAAAAAGAGCGTGAAAGAAGTAATGGAAAACATTTGTATCAGTAATGTGTCCAAATCATTTGGACACAAACAAATTTTTTATCATCTCAATTTGACAATATATCATGGACAGATTAATTGTATTATGGCTCCTTCGGGAGGAGGAAAAACGACATTGCTGCGTATATTAATGGGACTTGAAAAGATTGACAGCGGATGCATTACCGGACAAAAAAACAAACGATTTAGCGCTGTATTTCAAGAAGAGCGTTTGTGTGAATATATGACAGCGATAGAAAATATTCGTTTTGTCACTCCTTGTCTCACCGTCGACAAAGTTCGACAGGAGATGGAAAAATTAGGCTTGGGAGATTGTGCTTGTCAGCCTGTGTCTGAGCTTTCTGGTGGAATGCGCAGACGTGTGAGCATTCTTAGAGCGCTGCTGGCAGAATATGATATTCTTTGTCTTGACGAGCCGTTTCAAGGATTGGATGATGAACGCAAAGAACAGGTTTTGGAGTATGTAAAACAAAACACAGTAGGAAAAACAGTGATTTTTGTTACACATGATAAGGAGGAAGCGTTACAGTTGGAAGCCAAAATAATTGTGCTTTCTGATTTTTTAATCGAGTAGGGAAGGTTTATTTTCCCTATTCGCGTCGGACGCGGGCAGCTTTCGCTGCATAGTTTGTTTTCGCGTCTGTGTGTATAAAAAGAGTAGGAAGAACCAGTGTATTAGATAGAGTACGCTGGTTCTTTCCACGCCATGATATGCTTGTGCCTATATATTGATTCTATAATAGGTTGCATCTTAATATATAGAAATAGAATTTGCAATTTGAAGAATTTTGCAAGTGTTTGTTTATTGGGCAATTTAACCATTGCATAAACATGGGAAGTTATAGTATATTTATACGTGACAGTGAAAATAAAATTCATTTTGGTATTTGTTGTTGAGATAGGGTTAATAGAAGATAACATTTGTTATAAATATTATTTTAAGAAGGAAAGGATTGGTGTAAAGATGATTCAATTATTGGAGACAGGCGTATATCTTGTGAATGGCTTAGAACTAATTGCAGACAGCGCAGAAGCGACGACTGCAATCAAAGCAAAGACAGGTAGGCAAGTGAACAGAGAAGATGCTGTGAAAGAGACAATCGCCTACAATATTCTCAAGGAACATAATACTTCTGACAATATGGACAAGCTCAAGATAAAGTTTGACAAACTGACATCACACGATATTACTTTTGTGGGAATTATACAGACAGCGCGCGCGTCAGGATTGACAAAGTTTCCAGTGCCATATGTGCTGACAAATTGTCACAATTCGCTTTGTGCAGTGGGAGGAACCATCAATGAAGACGACCATGTGTTTGGGTTGACCTGTGCAAAAAAATACGGTGGAGTCTATGTGCCACCTCATCAGGCGGTAATACATCAATATGCGCGTGAGATGCTTGCAGGCGGCGGGAAAATGATACTTGGCTCTGACTCGCATACGCGCTATGGTGCACTTGGTACAATGGCGATGGGCGAGGGTGGACCAGAGCTGGTAAAGCAGCTTTTAAATCAGACTTACGATATCAATAGGCCAAAAGTTGTAGCAGTATATTTGGAAGGCGCACCAGTTAAGGGTGTGGGACCGCAAGATGTAGCACTTGCCATTATTGGTGCAGTATTTAAGAATGGTTATGTGAAAAATAAAGTGATGGAATTTGTTGGACCTGGCGTGGCTTCCCTCTCCGCTGACTTTAGAATTGGTATTGATGTGATGACAACAGAGACTACTTGTCTGTCTTCTATTTGGAAAACAGACAAAGAGATTGAGGAATTCTATGAAACCCATGGCAGAAGTGCAGATTTTGCAACGTTAAATCCAGGGGACATCGCTTACTATGATGGTTGTATTAAGGTGGATTTAAGCAAAATAAAGCCGATGATTGCAATGCCATTTCATCCAAGCAATACTTATACGATTGAAGAATTAAATGCAAATTTGATGGATATCTTGGAGGACTGCGAGAAGAAAGCGCTTGTCAGTTTAGATGGTGCAGTAAAGTTTACACTCAAAGATAAGGTGCACAATGGTAGATTGTATGTAGAGCAAGGAATTATCGCAGGCTGTGCCGGCGGCGGATTTGAAAATATCTGTGCTGCTGCAGATATTCTTGAGAATGCAAGTATCGGATCCGATACATTTACATTAAGCATCTATCCAGCTTCTATGCCTGTCTATATGGAACTGCTGAAAAATGGCTGTGCTGCAAAGTTGATGCAAACAGGTGCAGTGTTAAAGACTGCCTTTTGCGGTCCATGTTTTGGTGCGGGGGATACACCGGCAAACAATGCATTTTCAATTCGTCACTCGACAAGGAATTTCCCAAACCGTGAAGGCTCAAAACTTCAGAGTGGGCAGATTGCGTCGGTGGCCTTGATGGATGCGCGTTCGATTGCAGCGACGGCGGCGAACAAAGGGTATCTTACACCTGCCACAGAGTTTGAGGGAGATTTTACAAAGTATAAATATTTCTTTGACAAAAAGATTTATGAGAATCGTGTATTTGATTCCAAAGGAGTTGCGGATGAGTCTGTTGAGATTCAGTTTGGACCAAATATTAAGGACTGGCCTGCAATGGTGCCACTGACCGACAATTTAATGCTCAAGGTAGTCTCAGAGATTCACGATCCCGTCACGACGACAGACGAACTGATTCCCTCTGGCGAAACTTCTTCTTATCGCTCGAATCCACTTGGTCTTGCAGAGTTTACACTCTCTCGGAAAGACCCAAATTATGTACGACTTGCAAAGGAAATTCAGTTTGCAGAGAAAGCGCGGCAGGAGAAAGTCTGTCCTGTACGGAAATTCTCTGAGCTAGAGGCAGCATGGGCTGTGATGAAGACGATTACGCCGGATGCAGACCGTAGCAACACAGGTATTGGAAGTACCATTTTTGCTGTGAAACCAGGAGATGGATCGGCGCGCGAACAGGCAGCAAGTTGTCAGAAGGTACTTGGCGGTTGGGCAAATATTGCCAACGAGTATGCTACAAAGCGATATCGTTCTAATCTTATCAACTGGGGAATGTTGCCATTTCTTATCAAAGAGGGTGAGCTGCCATTTAAAAATCTCGACTATATTTATATTCCGGGAATTCGGAAAGCAGTCGAAGAAAAAGCAGATGTGATTCAGGCGTATGTTGTGGGCAGTGCTTCTGGCGAGCGCAAACAGATAGCGTTTGAGATGACGCTGGGTGAACTTACGGATGAGGAGAGACAGATTATTCTCAAAGGATGTCTGATTAATTATAATAGAGTATAGACTTAGGAAAAGTCCTGTGCAATGCGCGGGACTTTTTATGTACATGGGCGCCAAAGGAAAAATGTTAGCAGAGGCTGACGGACACCCGACGAGCGGAACGTCTTGTCTACTTAATTATACACGCCGACATAGAGGAAATTTTTCTGGTTGATTGTGTATGACTTGACATTTTTTTGATTAACAAGACAAGGATGCAATATAAAAATATTACTCAAACTTCGCACATAAATTTTAGCTA
>BLMC01000093.1 GCA_011959805.1 Lachnospiraceae bacterium
CCCGAATTACAGATTTATGTTAAGCATTTCGGGGAATCCAAAGATGATTGGGGATTAGTGGCAGAGGTTGGCGGTAAGATTGTTGGGGCTGTTTGGGTTCGCATTATGAACGATTACGGACATATAGATGATGAAACGCCCTCTTTGGCAATCTCTCTTTATAAAAAATACCGGGGCTTTGGCATTGGAACGGCTATGATGAAAGAAATTCTTACCCTGCTTAAATCACATGGGTACAGCCGGGTTTCTCTTTCTGTTCAAAAAGCCAATTATGCGACAAAAATGTATTTAAAGATTGGTTTTGAGATTGTAAAGGAGAACGAGGAAGAATATATTATGGTGTACTGCCTATAACAAATTTTCAAATAAATTGGAGAAAGGACATTCCATTTATGAGAATCCGACCGTATATACCAAGCAAAGATTATGAATATGTGTCAAAATGGATTGATAACGAAAGAACTCATGCTTTTTGGTGTGCAAATCTTTTGCCATACCCCATGACACAAAAATCTTTCTATGATTTATTAGAGAAAAATGCAATGGACTGGACGGACAGTGCTTATGTCGCAACTGAAAACAGCGGACAGGCAGTAGGCTTCTTCTGTTATTCTGTCAATACAGCAGACAATATCGGTTTTTTTAAATTTGTTATTGTTGATAAAACCAAACGTGGAAAAGGTTACGGAAAAGAAATGCTGAATCTGTCTCTGCAATTCGCTTTTCAGATAACCGGCGCAAAAGCGGTTCAACTAAATGTTTTCAGTGAAAACGTATTAGCAAAGCAATGTTATGAAAAAGTCGGCTTTGTTGAAAGAAAGATTGATAAAGATGTATTTGCATATAAAGACGAGTTGTGGAGCAGATGTAACATGATAATTTCAAAACAATCATTCTAATTTTCAGAAAGGAAACATGACTATGGTATTAGGAGAACGGATAAAGAGAATACGCACGTTCCGGGGCTTGACACAGCGTGAACTAGGTTTGAAATTGGGATATGAGGAACGCAATGCTGATGTACGTATCGCACAGTATGAATCCGGCTATCGTGTTCCCAAAAACAACACTCTAATGGAAATGGCAAAGATACTGAACGTCAATTATATCCATTTTATTGGTGTTACACCCGGCTGCGCCGAAGATATTATGCTTACATTTCTTTGGCTTGATGAAGATGACCGTAGCACGATCCATTTGTTTCAGCTTGTCCGCAATCCCGGCAAATGCAACGCTTCTGATGATAAGTCGGTGCGTTACTATGACAATGATGACTGGCCTGCTCATGCCCCAGTGGGTATATGGCTAGAGTACGGTTTAGTTAATGATTTCATGCGTGAATGGTGTCTGCGAAAAGAGCAGTTGAAAAGTGGAGAGATTTCAGAGGACGAGTATTTTGAATGGAAAATCAACTGGCCTGCTACGAGTAGTAGTGTTGATGAAAAAGGGCATGATAAGAAAAATAATAGTTACAAGTGGAGGTGAAAATTATGAATGAAAATCCAAAAGTATTTATTTCTTATAGTCATGAAGATGCTCTATTTGAGCAAACCGTACTTAATTTTGCTAACAAACTTCGCTCAGAAGGTATTGATGCTAACATTGATTTATATGAAGATGCACCTGCAGAGGGTTGGCCAAGATGGATGGATAACCAAATCCGTATTGCTGATTATGTTTTAGTTGTCTGCACAAAATCATATTTTGAAAAATGCCTACCCGGAAACGCTAATGGGAAAGGTGTTTCTTGGGAAGTTAATATAGTGTATCAATATATTTACGATAATTATAGTGAAACAACAAAATTTATTCCTGTCTTTTTTGACACCCAAGATGAACAATACATTTTAACTCCTTTAAAACCTTTTACTTATTATAATGTCGGAACAGATGAAGGATATAATAAACTATATTGGCGATTACGAGGTGTATCATCTACCCACAAACCACCTCTTGGTAAATTGCGACCTTTACCAGAAAAAGAACGAAAAACAATGTTTTTTTCATCACCAATAAATCTTGAATTATGGAATAAAGCCAAATGGAAAGGTATGCTTTATTTAATGTACCTCGATCAGCCACCAATTTTAGGAATTATGTATACGGACTACTCTGCTGGTATACAAATCTTCAAAGATTGGAAAACTGATTATCCCGCTAAAACAATAAACGATAATTTAGAGATAACCTATATTGAACCACCTTTTACCAAAAACAACTATGTCTATTCAGATAAAGATAGAAATTGTGGAAAAGGCTATTGGGTTCATATTGGTCCTAACATAAATAAATCTATTGAACGAATGGATAATATTGGCATCCCTCTCCAAGAAGGATTTTTAGCAACTTTATGCCGCTATCATTGGATGGATGAAATGAACGGCTCTCGTAATCGTACTCTTTTTAAACAGATGTATGAAAATTTTAAAAGTTTTTCACTAATTCCTGTCACACTAAAAAATCATGACTTACCTATGACCGAAGATAATTTAATTTTAGGTATGGAACATAAAATAGAAATGAAAAATATAAAATTTGTTAAAGGAATAGATGTAGGTGAAAACGATATTTATAAAGTAGTTTTAAATCCTCCATCTGAAATATAGGTATCAAAAAGGTATCATGCCCCACACTAAAAGCCGGAAAGTCCGCTGTTTATGCGGCTTCCCGGCTCTCTGTTTACTATTCGAACTCAATCGTCCCTGGCGGTTTACTTGTCAAATCATATACTACTCGATTCACCCCTCGCACCTCATTAATAATCCGGCTCATGACCGTCTGTAACACTGCAAACGGCACCTCTGCACACTCCGCAGTCATAAAGTCAACCGTGTTTACAGCACGCAATGCTACCGCATAGTCATACGTCCGCTCGTCTCCCATGACACCGACACTGCGCATGTTTGTCAGCGCCGCAAAATACTGCCCAATACTCCTGTCCAATCCTGCCTTTGCAATCTCCTCACGGTAGATTGCATCTGCATCTTGCACAATGCGCACCTTCTCTGGTGTGATTTCGCCAATAATCCGTATTCCCAATCCTGGTCCTGGAAATGGTTGCCGAAATACTAACTTTTCAGGAATCCCCAGCTCTAATCCAGCCCTACGAACCTCGTCCTTAAACAAATCACGCAATGGTTCTATTATCTCTTTAAAATCTACACAGTCAGGAAGTCCACCCACATTGTGGTGCGATTTAATCACAGCCGACTCCCCACCAAGACCACTCTCCACCACATCTGGATAAATCGTTCCCTGTGCAAGAAAATCTACCACACCAATTTTCTTCGCCTCCTCCTCAAACACACGAATAAATTCTTCACCGATAATTTTTCGCTTCTTCTCTGGTTCTGTGACGCCTGCGAGCTTTGCATAGTAACGTTGCTGCGCATTGACACGAATAAAATTAAGGTCAAAATCACCATTCGCACCAAAAACTGCTTCGACCTCATCCCCTTCATCTTTGCGCAACAAACCATGATCGACAAATACACAAGTGAGTTGTTTTCCAATTGCCCGCGATAATAATCCTGCCGCAACTGAAGAATCCACTCCACCAGACAATGCGAGAAGTACCTTTCCATCTCCTACTTTTTCACGAATCTGCCCTACTGCCTCCTCCACAAAGGAATCCATTCTCCATGTACCAGCACAGCCACAGACACCACGAACAAAATTATGAATCATTTTGGTTCCCTCAACAGTATGTAGTACCTCTGGGTGAAACTGAATTGCATACAGTTTTTTGTCAGAATACTCCGCCGCCGCTACAGGACAATCTGCTGTGTGTGCTGTTACACAAAAATTAGGAGCTGTCTTAGAAATGTAATCAAAATGACTCATCCAACAAATGGTATTTTCCGCCACATTCACAAATAACGGCGATGTCTTATCCACATGCACCTGTGTCTTTCCATACTCACGAACAGGCGCCTTTTCAACCTTTCCACCAAGCACAAACATCATAAGTTGTGCACCATAGCAAAGCCCCAATACAGGAATACCAAGTTCAAAAAGCTCCTTGGAGTAAGTAGGCGCATTTTCGCTGTAACAGCTATTGGGACCTCCCGTCAAAATAATACCTTTGGGTTCCATTGCCTTAATCCGTTCGATATCAGTCTTATAAGAATAGATTTCGCAATAAACATTACATTCCCTGACACGTCTTGCCACCAGTTGATTATACTGACCACCAAAATCAATAACAATCACCTTTTCATTGGTAAGAATCTTCTTATTGGAATGCTTTTTTTCCATTTCCATTATTTATCCTCCTTACTAAAGTAAATGATTCTGTCTCCAAAAGTACAAATATATGCTCTATGGTATCATGAAAAAAAAATGAAATCAAGATTTTTTGTTTTTGACAGATGATGTGGTAGACCTTAATAAATTCCTTATGTCAGATGCACTACCAGAAAGTCATGATGTATTGCTTTGAGAAATTTATAAAATATGTCTTTTGTTCTAAGTTTTATGCTAGATGTATTGACACATGGATGGCATCCGAGATACTCCTCTGCCAAAATCTCTTCGTCGACAAGCAATTGTACATTATTTTCCTTGTCGTATATCAGCCCCATTATAGTGACTGAACCAGGGGTAAGATTCAATAATCGCTCCATATCTTCTAATGATCCAAAAGATAGACGAGCACTATGAATCTGCGCTGACAACTCTTTTGTCTTAAAAGATTTATTTCCTGGCATCATAAGCAAATAGTATTTTGTTTTCTGTCTGTTACACAAAAACAAGTTTTTACAGATTGGACTTTGTAATAACTCATCTATCTCTGCGCAAGCTTCCATTGTATTTCGTGGACTATGATCTATCTGCTCATAAGGGATTTGAAGTGTATCTAGTAAATTATAAGTCTCTATTTCCTTCTCAAGCCTTCCCTCTTCTCTCTCTGGCCTTCCATTTTCAAGCTTCATATTTTCCAAAGTCCTCTCTTTCAAATTCTATTTTTATTGACTATTTTGCTTTCACAAGTGCGCAATTCGTATCTCAACAAAATGCAGAAGTCAATGTAAATATAAAACCGTATCTATGCTACCTACATGATAAATAAAGCTATTTTATTCAACCATAAAACTTCTATTTTGAGTGATTGTTATTTGTTATTAATATTTGATTATTGTTCTAAATCCACAATCTCATATCCTAGTTTCACTTCCTTGATAATATTTTCCTCATGATTTAACAACGCTATCAGTCTGCGAACTGCCAACTCACCGCTCTCTTCATAAAAATATCGAGCTATAATTAATGAAGGAATTGCGATTCTTGTGATTTCCGATCCTCCATGTCCTGCCACCAAAATTTCTTCTGGTACTGCTATATGATGCTCTTTAAAGTATTGCATAGCACCGAGCGCCATCGCATCTGTAGCACAAACTAATCCATCTAGGGTGTGACATTTCTGCAAAAGTTCTTTTGCCTTTTTATACCCAGAAGCCACCGTAAAATCTGCTGTAATAATATTGTTTATAAGCGCATCATACCCCATTTCACACACTGCATCACAAAATCCTTTATATCGTGCTTCCCCTGCTGCCTTATCCTGCAACAGTGCACTCATATAACCCAGATTTATTCTACCTTTTTCCAACAATAATTTTGTGAGATCGTAACAAGCATGATAATCATCATGGTACACACAACAATTCCCAGATAAATATTGCCCCACAATCACTACTGGCACCGACAAGTTTTTTAACACATGCTTATGTGCTGTTGTAAAAACTGTGGCAACTAGAATCACACCGTCAACCTGCTTGTCATCAAAGGCCGAGAGATATTCAACTTCTTTGGAAGGATCATTCTGTGTGACCGCCAGTATCATTTGATACTCACTCTTATTAAATTCAGAAAGCATCCCTTCTACAATTCTTCCGATTGACGAAGATGAAATCTTCGGGACAATCACACCAATCATCTTTGTCTTTTTTGTCCGAAGATTCTGTGCTTGAATAGACGGACGATAGCCAGTTTCTTCCACCACTCTACGGACCGCTTCTTGCTTTTCCTGTGAAATATATCCATTATTAAAATATCGTGAGACGGCTGCCCGCGACACACCAGCCATCTTTGCTATATCTGCTATATTCATCTGCATCCCCCTTCCCTTACACAGTTATTGAGAAATTTAATACTTTGCCTGCCCCACTGCTAAAACAAATTATCCCCTATGCCAAATCACAGCAATCTTTATCTTCGTCGGAGAAGACTTACACTTCTATCCGTGTCATTTATCTTTCGCCTTCTTATTGCAAACATCAAGCAACACAAAACTATTTTTCGATATTTTGATATCTTTTAATCGCTGCTCTATTTGACAAACCTTACAACAAGTGCAAAGTTTATAATCTATATGATTACAGCACAGAGCGAACCCTGTGCTGCCTTAATTCATATTATATCATTTTATTGCCTTTCTGTACAATTTCTACCATACAATCTATATGATTTCATAATTGCCATTCACAGCAATAACACTATTTCTTTTTTAGATAATAATACCCATATGCCGGTATTTTCACCTCATTTAACTTCATTTTGTCCCCAGTAATTAAATCGATGAATTCTCCCTCCACTTCGTTTAGCCATGCTGTCTTGTCAAACTCACTGAAATTAAATAAACCATAAATTTTTTCATCCTCATAATATCTGCCAATACACAATACAGATGTATCACCTGTATCAACTGTCCATGTATCTGCATAGGAGACAAAGACACGCTCAGTTTTGCGAATATTCTCAAGTTTTTTGAGTCCTTGAAAAATCTTTCCTTCCACAGTATCCATATCGCTAATATTTGCTGCCAATTTCCAATTCATTGGTCCGCGATGAAGATAGCGTGAATCTTCCACTTTGTTTAAATCTTCCTTATAATGATAATCATTTACTTGAGCAATCTCATCCCCGCTATACAGCACTGGAATACCTGACTGCATAAACATATATGCATGAAGCATCAAATCCATCTGTATTGCACGCCCCATAGCAACAGTATCACCTTCAAAACCAGCCTTCTCCACTCCGCACATAGACGCTGTTGTACCACAGAACCGCGCGTCGCCCGTAATAGGATCAGCATTATATAGCTCACCCCGACTACAACTATCTCCATCGTATCCCTGGAAATAATCATTCAAATATTTCTTATGCGCACGCTCTTCCATTCCGTCCATTTTCAGCGTACTATAATCCAGTCCCCAGCCAATATCATCATGGCATCGTAGATAATTTAAAAACACATAATCTTTTGGAAGTGCATTTACAATATCAAGTTGCTTTTTCAATAGCTTTACATCGCGCGTCGCTACAGTATGCCAGGTCGTTGCCATTGTAGTGACATTGTAGAGCATATGACATTCTGGTTTCTCAACTGTGCCAAAATATGGTGTCACTTTTTCTGGCTCCATCACAACCTCACCGAGCAAAAGTACACCTGGGCAAACTATCTCGCTAATCATGCGCATCATGCGAACAATCGTATGTACTTGTTTCAAATTGCGACATGGCGTATTTAGCTCCTTCCATATATATGGAACTGCATCAATACGAATAATATCAATTCCTCTATTTGCCAAATAAAGGAAATTATACATCATCTCATTAAATACTCTTGGATTTTTATAATTCAAATCCCACTGATACGGATAAAAAGTAGTCATTACATAATGATTTGCATCAGGAAGCCATGTAAAATTACCTGGAGCAGTTGTTGGAAAAACCTGTGGAACAGTTTTTTCATATTGCTGAGGAATCGTTGAATTGTCATAGAAAAAATAGCGACTCATGTATTCGCCTTCCCCCTGACGTGCTCTTTTTGCCCACTCATGTTCCTCCGAAGTATGGTTCATAACAAAATCCATACAAACATTAATTCCCTTTTTATGGCACGCGGCCGTAAGGCTATCTAAATCTTTCATAGACCCGAGTTTTTCCTGAACTTTGCGAAAATCTGACACAGCATACCCACCGTCTGAGCGACCTTTGGGTGTGTCAAGAAATGGCATCAGATGAATATAGTTCACATTACATTGCTGTATATAGTCTAACTTTGATTCCACACCTTTCATGTTTCCAGCAAAATTATCAATGTAGAACATCATTCCGAGCATATCATTTTGCTTATACCAATTCTGATTTGATATTCTTTGTTCATCACTTTTTTTCAGTTCTTTGTTTCTATCCAAATAAAACTGTCGCATATTATCGCTAAGTTCAGCAAACATGGAATCGTTCTCATACAACTCCATATAAAGCCAGCGCAACTCGTCGTGATGACGCTCTAATCTCTTAACAAAAACATTATCCTCTTTTTTCATGACCACACCTCTTACTTTTAAATTTTTACAAAAATGCCAATAGGAATTGAAATTTCCTTATCTTTAATCCCCAAATTGAATAGAACCGATTTTTCTTTCCTTATTCGTGCACCAAGTGTCCATCAACCTATTGAGATATTTTATTAGGACACCTCGTACACAAACCATACCAACAATCTCTATAAAATTATCGATATCTATAAAATACTATCAACAAAATAATATCTACTAATTGTATTGGATATTTTTTGATAATACAGCTCAAAAATATGAGTATAACTGGCAGCTGTAAAAATTTTTGACCTGTGAAATCAGAAAAATAAACAAGTCAAGATTCATAGATTTTTTGTAACAGCCTTTTTATGCTTCCGAATATACAAACGGCGCTATAATGTCCTTGATCCTCTTGTCATCTGAGTGATATCTCAGCTGGAGTGGAACGGACAAATCCAACGCCATAACGCCAAGTATCGACTTCGCGTCAACAATCCTGTGCCCAGAACCCAAATCAAAACTCGTATCAATTTTGTCGATTGAATTCACAAACTGTCTCACCTGTTCTGCATTATTAAACTTAATATGTACCTGCTGCATAATATCATTCCTTTCTCCAAATTTGTATGGTTCCTTCGAGCAGTCACAGCAAACGTTTTTATTTTAGCCAAAGAAGACTCCCACTTTTATCAATATAAGTGAACTATAATTTTATCTCAATAAAATATAATCTTTAACTGAGATAAACCTCTGGCACAATTGCGAACGTGCAAGTTGATTCTATCTTAACAAAGCTGACTTGCACGCCGCGGCATAAATACTAATAGCATTCATAAAAGCTTCTTTATACATTCTACTGCTAAAACGGCTTTTCTATATGTTATCGATTTCATATATGCCATTATATTATAATACTAGAACTAATTTGTAAATAGTCATTTTTCATAATTTTACCATTATTTTTTTGAGCATTTTTGTGTGAACGATTTCATAATGTAAGTTTTTCTTTTTTTATACCGAACATCCAAAGGAAGATTGTAGTATTTCATACACCATTTTGATGTCTTAATCGAGTAGAGAAGTTCCTCCTATTTGCGCGCCAGATGCGGACAGCTTGAGCTGCACATTTTCTCTCCGTACACAATCTAATAGAGAAGATTTATCTTCCCCTACTCGCGCGCCGGGCACCCATCAGCGAACCGATAAATCGGTTTGATGGCAAATTTCACTTGGATACCCATGTGTATAAAAAAGAGTATTTATCCAAAATCCTCCTTAAGTAGATTTTGGTGATTTTCTACTTAAGAAAAATTATCTTATTGGATTAATACTCTTTTTTCTTTAATACTTTTTATAATCCTTAATTTAATCTTATAATATTATTCCAAGCTTCCTCATCAATCTCCTCATTACGAAACAGCTTTCTTTTGTCTTCATCTGTTATCATGCGGATAACTTTGCAAGGATTTCCGGCTGCAATACACCAATCTGGGATATCCTTTGTCACCACACTCCCCGCACCAATCACAACATTGTTCCCAATATGCACACCCGGGCAAACTACTGTATTTCCCCCAATCCATACATTATCGCCAATTGTCACTTCCTTACCATACTCATAAGCAGAGTTACGGCTGGTTGGATGAACTGGGTGACCTGCAGTATAAATCGCCACATTGGGCGCCATTTGACAGTTATCACCAATCTTAATTTTTGCCACGTCCAACAATGTACAGTTATAATTTGCAAAGAAATTTTTGCCCACCTCAATATGTTTCCCATAATCACAATAAAACGGTGGATTCAAAAAAGCGTTCTCCGACTTTCCAAACAGTTCTTTCACCACTTCACTAATTCCAGTAAAATCAGAACGGTCCATAAAGTTTAGACGCTGTAATATTTTTCTACATACAATCTGCTCCTCAAAAATACTATCATCTGAAATATAGGCCAAGCCCGCATCCCTACGCTCTCTATTTGTCATTTTTTTCGTTTTGTCGCTCATTTTAATCGCTCATATCCCCCTTGCTATATCATTCCTTTTAACTGTTCAAATAAGTCCAAATCGCTTTGTGTAATTTTCATATTTGTATTGTATTCTTTTCCTTCTGGACTCGTTACCTTTACTTCGATAATTGTGCCATCTGTAACTGCCTCACGTCCCACAGCTTGCATAAATGGCATAAATTTAGGATGATTTCTAGTAAAAGTATCCCATGCCCCTTTAAATTTCATAATTGCTGAAAAATCCATCATAACATCAATCTCCTTCTAAAGATTTAATTAAGTAAAAAAGGTTATTCCCCCCTACTCACCGCACTCCATGCACTGCTTTTACGACATACTCTTTTTGCGTGAACCCACATAAAAATTGTCAATGATACATATACCAAAACGACCTTTATTTTCCTAAGTAAAAAAGCACCACTCGAAGGTGATACCTCTCTCCTATGTACTACATCAGATAATTTATGCTTTTCTCATTTAGATTCTGGGATGTCATAGCAGCTTTCGCCTCCTCGATTTGCAGTCTATTAATATAGAAAGAATACTTCATTCTGCATTCAAAGTGCCCCTTCTTCATCTCTCTTACTTTATCAACCTTAATCAGATAAGAAACTCCCTGTTTCAAAAAAGCCTTCTCAATCATCTTCTTTACGGTCTCATCATAGGTTTCCGCAAAAGCAATTTCCCGTCCCAGCTTCTTTTCTGCCATTTCCGTCACATCCTTTATTTCTGATATACTATTATAGTATAGACCGAAATAACAAAAAAGTACAGTTGACATATTCACTAATAAATGATTTTTATATTTATAAAATTTTAGTGACAATATTGAAATTCAATATTGCTCTAATTTCAACCCTGCAATATTAATCCCATTTTTGTTCTTCACGTTCCCTTATCCAATTTTTTAATCATTTACACTTCTATTTCATTTTAAAACAAGATTCTATTTCTCCATCCAGACAATAATTAAAATGCTAGCTTGTTGACAAACCAATAACAACTGCTATAAAATAAAGAATATCTATTGTAAAACAAATATTTTGTTTTCATGAACTTGTATACAAGTTCATAAAGCAAAAGAATGGAGGTATAATGAAGAAAAAAATATTGATAACAGCTCTAACCGTCATGCTCTTTGGCAACTCATTTCCTGTATGTGCTGCCCCAGAATATATGAAAGATGGCGCAATATTTGACGCGCAATGGTATCTGGAGCAAAACCCTGATATTGCTGCGGCGTTTCCTGCAAATGTCTCCCCAGAAACGCTTTATCAACACTATCTTACGTTTGGAATCAACGAAGGTCGAACGCCTTACAATACGACAACCTTCAATCCCGAAGAACTCCTTCCAAACAAAGGTCCTGTAACTGTTCCTACCCCGATAGCACCATCTAATCTAACCCCAACCACTTCCAATAATCAAAACGCGCAAAACTATCGTTGGTACAACAATTATAACTGGAACTGGGCACAGACTGTAAAATCGTATCTATATGAAAATCCTGATGGCGGCGTTACCCGAGTAGAATATATTGATGACAAAATCATAGTGGAGGATTACGACAGTCATCTCTATTTGCGTTCAAACCGTACCATTCCTATGGAATTACCTCTGTGGGGTGGATTTTTCTCTGGTGATAAATACAACTTTTTTATATTTGGTCAGGAAAACCCTTCCCAAAATAACGACACCGAAGTTATCCGCGTTGTAAAGTATTCTAAGGATTGGCAACGTTTAGGACAGACAAGTCTACGCGGCGCCAACACTACTGTCCCGTTCGATGCTGGCTCTTTGCGCTGTGCTGAATATGATGACTATCTATATATTCGTACTTGTCATAAAATGTACGCATCATCGCGCGATGGAAAAAATCATCAAGCAAATTTGACACTTGCAGTACGTCAAAGCGACATGCGACTCACAGATACTTACTACATTGTCATGAATAATAGTGTTGGTTATGTTAGTCATTCTTTTAATCAGTTTGTACTGATTGATCAAGAACGAAATATTGTCACGCTTGATCACGGCGACGCTTATCCACGCAGCATTGTACTAATGCGATATAATAACACAAAAGCGGGCGAAGACAAATTTAGTGGAAGTGTATCTTCCAGTCCGCTTCTAACTTTTGCTGGAACAATAGGAGATAATAACACAGGAGCGTCGATAGGAGGTTTTGCTGAAACTACAAACGGTTATGTAACTGCACTAAACTATGATACTACAAATACTGGTATGCGTGACATTTACATAAGCTATACTACCAAAAATGGACTTAATTCAACCTTAACTGGTGTTACATCACTGACAGGAATGTTTACTCCTGTTCTTGCTCCTACAGGTCTTGACGGTGGTTATCTAATGTGGACCGATGTTAACGGAGCCTTTTATTACACTAGGTATGCAGACGGCGGCGTAGTTGGAACAATCAACACAGCAGATGCAGCATTGTCAGACTGCCAACCCATTTGTTATAACGGGGAAGTTCTCTGGTATGTCACCTCCAATACGAGTCCTATTTTCTACAAAATAGATGCCACAGGAATGCTTTCTCGAATTCCTGCAAACGGACAATAAAAATTTCTCTACGCACGCACTGGACACGGGCTGCTCTTGTTCCATTGTTTCTTTCCGCGCCGTGTGAAAAAATGGGGGTGTCGCAAAATCATCAAATTAGC
>BLMC01000094.1 GCA_011959805.1 Lachnospiraceae bacterium
CCCATTTACGGACAGTTCCGTCTCCTAACTGGTATTCTTCGTTTAGACTTTTTATCGTACGTCCTTCTTCTAAATACATCTGTACGATTTTCTTTTTGAATTCTGGCTCATAAACCTTTGTTTTTGGCATGTGTAACACCTTCCTTTTCATTATATTGAATATATCATTTATTTCCTGTTTGGTGTTACAACTTTATTATATCATCTCACTGTGCTAATAGCCAGCATAATCCTGAATGTTTATAGATATTTCACAAAGATACTGTCATTGCTGCTTCCTGCTGTATTTCTGTCTCTTCCAATGTCATTACCTGCCATGAATCCCCACTGTTCCAAAAACTGACATAAAGATCTCCGTATTCACTTCTGATAGGATACTGCTCGAAACTTTCTCCCCAGCCGTCACTCATCTGTCCTGTCCAGTAATCCTTCAGCACATGGATATCTTCTTCTGTCAGGGGGGCATTTGTCTCGCATCTTAGGACACCATACAGTTTTCCACCAAGCTCACAGACAGACGGCCATGCAGCATAAACTTTTGCTGCCACCGCCCTGTTCTCATGGAAATAGTGCATCAGTCCCCTTGGCTGTGATTCAAGCCACTGGTTATGATTGATGGCTGCCATGATCTGTTTTTTACAGGCTGTCAGATCTTCTGGGTACACTTCCTCCATCTCTTCCTCTACATCAAGCCTTCCCAGCAGCGGGCTGTACAGACAGAATTCATTGCAACTTCCCTCCGTCCTCTCCAGCTGCTCTGCAAATTCGCCCTGATATTCCAGATATTTATGGCACGCCCTTACTGCGCCGATAAAACCGCCCTGTACATACCTGCTCTCCGCCAATGTTCCTTCCCTTTTGTCAGCGGCAAACCCTGCATAGTTCATATACGGGAGCAGACTTTCGTCCACCTCAAAAAGGCCAGACTTCTCCACAAGGAATCTTCCGTGCTCCTCGTCATTGTGAACAGCCGGGACAATCTCAAACTCATGCAGGTACTCTGCAACATATGTGATATCCGTATATTTTTCTGCACCGACAAACTCCGCTGCCATCGCCAGACGCTCCATCTGTTCTGGATCAAACCGGCTTACCTTCTGGCACAGTTCATTAAAGTATGTCAGTTCTTCCACACAGCAGAGTCTCTCCGGCTTTGGCACAAGCCTTTCAGGAAGCCGCAGGTTATGAATCTCTTCCACCCTGCATTCACATAAATCCCGTATCTGAAGCCTTGACTTCATTCTGTCCACGGAGAAAATATCAGTGGGAAGGTACAGATACTCCCGGTCTCCGGCCTGATTTTTCACTTCCACAACTGCCACGGTCTCTCCCGTATCATACCAGTATTCGGGGAATGTCCTGCCGTGATACACCTCCTGCATCACAAAGCCGTTTTCTACGAGAACACCATATGGAAGGATTTTACAGTTCCCTTCTGCCAGAATCTTCTGTCCATATTCCAAAAAGTCTATCCGCCGCTCCTCATTTTCCGATATTCCTAAGTATTTATCCATATAAAGGCGTCTCCCAACCTGTTCTGGATTGGAAAAATCCGTGAGCAGAGAAAGTCCCTGCATGCTGTATGTAAGGTTGATGAGGTCTTTGATCTTCTCTATTCTCTGCTCATATGCATATACGCCCAGCACACCCTGCTCATATGCTGTAAGACTGTCAAGCCTTTTTGCAAAGAAATTAAGCTCATCCATATTTATGCTCTGCCCCACAAGCCTCCGTAAAGGGCTGTGTTCTCCCCATGCTGTTTCCAAAGTACAGCACATGTTTCCATTTTTATTTCCAAGCCGTTTCATCTGCCATGCCAGCTGGGCATCTTCCATCGGCAGCTCTACGTTCAAAGATTTTCCGTTTTCCGAAACTCTAATCCGCATTCCATTCCTCCTGTTTGGTCATACCCACGCCGCACTTCTGAATCACAAATGCATTTACAATCAGCCGCAGCAGCCTGTCTGCAACCAGTTCGCGGTCTGCAAGCTCTGACAGACGAATATGCTTTGTGCCATTGTGGACATCCTTTGCCGCATGAAACAAAATATACTGTTCCAGTGTGACGCCGCCAAGCCGGATACGGTCAAAATAAATCCCTGTATCGGTCACATGCCGCTTTGCCCGTTCCCAGAGGCCATCATCAGCAGACAGAAGAAATACTGCTGCGGCATAATTCGGATGGCTGCCAAAAATGTCTGCCCGCTTTCCCCGCATCAGCAGAAGGTACTTTTCCTTGTGTGCAGGACTGCTGAAAATAAGCTTCTGCCCCGCTTCACAGAAGATTTCTTCAATCCTTCTTTTTAAATGTTCCATCTGCATCCTGCTGACCACACAGTCCACAATCTCTAAGTAGTTCCCACGGTTTCTCCACTCTGCCTCATTCATGATCCAGATACCGCCGCCCCTTGGACGGTATCCCGGTGGCTGCTGCATCTGTCTTTCCAGCACACATAACTGTGGGCTGCTGCAAAATAACTTTGACATCTTGTTTCCTCCTCATTTTTTACACTTTTTCATCTGTGCATATTTCCTTTCCGTGTACAATCGAGTAGGGAAGGCTGCTTCCCCTACTCGCCACGCGACCCGTGCGCCGCCTTAGCGGCATAATTCCTCTGCACGGGTCTGCGCATAAAAAGGCGGCGCTCGCTTCATTTCTAAAGTAAGCACCGTCTCACAGATCCAGACGCATCTCATTCTCTTTGTTCCCTTCTTCCATTCCAATTCCCTGCGTGTACAGCCGCAGGTATTCATCCACCATAAACAATTCACCTGAATAATCCAGATCCTCGCTGGGATAATAACTGCCACTCTCCTCCATTGGAATTTCTTCCTTTGACAGAATGGTTCCCCAATGGTTAACCAGAACATGCGGCTTTACTTCACACGCAATACCCTGACCGCCGTCATCATGCCGCACGTCATAACAGAATAAATCCTTCGGCACTGTTTTCCGGTCTACCCTCGCACTTGTAAACAATACTGGATACGCATCCAGCATGGCAAGCTCAAATGTTTCCTTTTTTGCATCTACCATTTTTTACTCCTATTCTTTTTTGTTTGTTGATTTCAGACTGCACATAAATACAAACCAGCCTACATGTTCATCTGCATACCGCCTTCCTGCTCATCAGCATCCAGCACCCCATCCTGTACCTGCTCCACCTCCTCTGCACCCAGTATCATATTCGCCGTCGGACGAATCCCATCATCTGAAATACGTCCAGCCAGCGCTTCGAGTGCGATGCTGTTCATCTTGTTCTGCACATAGCTTTCAAACTCTCCCTTCGCCTCAGCCACAGTTTTGTCCATCTGCTCCTGAAATAACTCATTCAGAAACGGAATGTCACTACTCAGTCTTTGGCCTGCATCTTTGAGTACATTCACAATCCACTCCCGGTCACTCTTGCTCAGCACACGTTTTTCATCAAGCAGTTTCTTTACTTCCGCCGCTTCTTTTACCAGCTTTCGGGCGATATCATCCGCAGTGTCCTCGACCTCCCTTCTCATTATTTTTTGTTTGTCCTCGTAAGGACATCTGGGAACAGGCTGCCCTCCGATGTTCGTGATTGTAACCGGAACGCCATCACCCATGTTCAGCGACGTGATCGCTTCCGCAAACTGCGTGTAGGACATATCCACCTCTACGATGCAGTTTTTCCTGCTGGTCTTTACAAAGTACCTGTCCTGACTGTCCTCCCGCTCCATAAATCCATTTGAGATGGTCAGCCGGATAACATCGTTGTGCATAATCGAACTGCCAAACAGCGCTGTACCGGTTCCTCCAATCGATGATCTCGAAAGCTGAATCATCCCATAGCTTGGGTGTTGTTTCTTCTCCATTTTTACCTCACCTCCTTTCCGCATTTTTCATCATTTTTTCTCCAAATTCTGCCTCAAAGCGTTTTCACCCCGTGATCGTCGTTAGACGAGCACTTGCATCTATAAAATCGGGCAAAAAAAGAGGGCAAAAATTGGTTGGATTTTTCGCCAATTTTCGCCCAAGTCAAACTTGTTTGACTTTAACCACTAAGATGTTGTGGTTTTTAGTGCCAAATTCTTCATTTTTCCACAAGCTGCATCATTATTACTGACTCTACGTGTTCCGTAAAACTAAACATATCCACAATCCACGCTTCCTCCGCAAGATATCCCTTCCTGCGAAACCACTCCAAATCTCTTCCAAGTGTCTCTGGATTACAAGAGACATAGATAATACATCGTGGTTTTAGAGAAGCTGCCGCTCTTACAAACTCCTCAGTGCTCCCACTTCTAGGAGGGTCCAGTACAATGACATCTGCTCGCATTCCATTTTGTGACATCTGTGTCATATATTCCGTAGCATCGGCAGCCACAAATTGTATCTTTTTTAGATGGTTTCGTTTTGCATTCTCCCTTGCATCCTTCACTGCCTGCTCATTTAGCTCTATACCGATAACATGACCTGCTTTTGCGTGCATACACATTCCAATCGTTCCAATTCCACAATAGGCATCAATCACTGTTTCACTTCCTGTAAGTGCAGCTGCCTGTATCACTTTTTTATATAACACCTGAGTTTGCGCAGAATTTACCTGATAAAATGAACCAGGAGAAATTCGGAAACAAAGTCCCAACAATACATCTTCAATATACCCCTGGCCATACAAAATTTTATTTCGTTCTCCAAGTACCATACTTGTCTGTTTTATATTAATATTTTGTATAATCGTTGTGATTTCTGGATGACGTTCTGTTAATGCTGCTATGAAATGATTTTTATGTGGAAACTCTACAGTTGCCGTAACCAAAACCACCATAATCTGTTTTGTAGCAGCTCCCTTTCTGACAAGAATATGTCGCATTAATCCTCGTCCAGTATCTTCATTATATATCCACAATTTAAAGGATTGAATTAGTTGTGTTACGGTTTGAATAATTGCAGATGCCTGTACATCTTCAATTAAACAACCATTTACAGGTATAATTGTATGTGTACCTTCTGCATAAGTTCCCGCCACAACAGTATCTTTTTTTCTGCCAAACACAGCCTGAACTTTATTTCTGTAATAATATGGATAATACATTCCTGCCACATCATGAATCTTATTACAATATTTACCAATATGGCTCACCACCCATTTTTTCTTCTCCTTTAGCTCTTGCTCATAACTTTTTTCGCCAATATGACAGGCACCACATTTTCCTGCATAAGGACACTGTTCTGTTAATACTGCACTTCCCATAAAATTTCCCCATCCTTTTTTGCTAAATAATCTTCTCCACTACTTACTGTGGTGCCAATGCTCCATGTAATGATGTATTTCCTATGCATTAATATACATAAACTACTTTAACTGCATATCCTTGCTATATCCATGTACAATCGAGTAGGAACAATCTTCTTCCACTATTTACCGCACCATCAATCACTCTGAAGTATATTTTCTCTGCACTGGTCTGTGCAATCGATTCAGACAAATTCTTCTTTCCCTACTCCCGCGCTGGACGCGGGCAGCTTTCACCGCATATTTCGTTTTCGCGTTCGTATGCATAAAAAAGAGCAGAACAGCTCTGTCAACTATTCCGCTCCTTATGCATACAATCTTTTATCTTGCGTTATATTTTCCCGCAAGAAACTTTACAACAGCAATAATCACCAGAAATCCAGAAAGATATCCAATCACCTGTTGTTCCTGCTCCGAAGTATTATCCAACCTAGCATAAATTTTCACATAACAGTTTCCAAGAAAAACAATCATTAGCACTGTCGATGCAAAAGTGCCAATTACAGGAATAAATGGACAGATAATCCACAATACCCACCAAAACTTGTAAAGCATTGCAGGAACAGAAAGTGTTCCAAATAAAGTTACCGACTCCTGATTTCCTGCCGCTACATCTGCAAGTGCATACTGCTGCGCAAACGGTATCCATGCCATCCATGCCTTATCATATCCCAACGCTTTAAGTGCCTTCATGTGTGCCAAAGATGTCAATACATAGCAAACTGCCAAAACCACTAAAATCACCAATAGATACGCACCTAAAAATGCTAAAAGTACAGCCCACTCACTCATTTTAAACCTCCTTTGTAATAAAAATACCACCACATAAGTAAATATTATATGCAATTGAGTAGAAAAATTCTTCTTTTCCTCTCACCACACAGCCTATACAATTCCCTTTTCTTGCATAGACTATTGCATTTATAAACAAATGTTATAATATAACATTTTTCGTATTCTGTCAACATATGTTTGCATATTTCGCAAAATAAACTCATACTTAAACAAAAAAGCAAATTCTCTTAGATTTTTTAGTAAATCTTGCAAAAATATTTGTTTAAATTCGTAATAATATAACAATAAAATATACTCTTTTCGTTGCCATATTCACTTATATATTTACTCAAGTATTTTTATCAACTATGACAAGTAACATATTCCTACTACTTAAGAAATAAAACTTCTCATTTAAAGATATGCGTATTCAATATTAAAGAACTGTCCTTATTCACTCATAGCGTCATTACCTTAAACTGTTCTGATTGAAAATTTGTAATACCATACTCATTCATCTGGTTCCTTACATCAATGGCATTGTGTTCACTCAATGATTTTACCAATCATTTTGTACTTGTATTTTGGAAGCTTGGTTTCGCAGATTAAATTTGTTTGTACAACCTTATTCAATGTACTAATCATTCTATCAAATACAACAAAAATTTAGAATATATCAAGAAGGACATGATTTATCTCTCCTCCTTAAAGATAGTAGCCTTCTTGTTAGAAAAAGTCAAAACAAACTTTCGAGGTAAGTATCATATGCCTTAATTACACTTGTATCCTCAAACTCTGTCAGTTGTTCTCGGACCGCACGAAAATACCACTCCTGTTTTGCTTTATCTGGCTGATTGAATTTCGTCCAAATATTTCCCTCTATATGACGTTGCTCTTTTACAATAGACTCCAAATTCGCAGTCTTGTCCGCAAGGACAATCACCTTAGTATCAAGAGAGGCCCTTTTCAAATGCTCAATTGTCTCTCGTTTACGAATCTCCCACGTCTGTGAAGCCGGAATATTGCGGCGCTTGTTTTCTGTCTCCGTCTCTACAAGACAGGTAACTCTATCTCCAAACTCTTTTTTCAAATCATCGAGTGTTACCTCAGTATCTTCAACTGTGTCGTGCAAAATTGCCGCTTGTAGCACTTCGATATCATTCGTAAGCTCTATTGCATAGTTCATAGTAGTAATAATATGTGCAATATATGGAATCTTGGTTTTCTTTCTAAGCTGTCCAGCATGTGCTTCGGCAGCATATGTATATGCCCTGTAAAGCCGTGTATCTATTCCCTTTACAGATGGAAAAAGGGCTGGTTTTTCTTCCAATCCCTTTTCTTGATAACAGCACACAAACTGCCCTGGGGCGCTCTGTGTCCTACTTGTAAAGCAAGGACACCCGCGCCCACAAACTTGCTGCTCCTCTCTATAATTTAGCTTGCAGTTCACTGCCCTGCAATAAAAATATCCTTCATTGTCCGCAATCACAACATGTTCATCTCTGTTCATTGCCACTAATCCTTTTTCGTAAACTCTATAATCCAGCCTTTTCCTTCTTTTCCGTCGTCTTCTTTGTAAGTACCGTATTCCATGCGACATGTAAATGAAATACCCTGTTCTGCTTTCATTTCATTTACCACATTTTCCAATGTTTTTTTTGCCTTGGTTTCGTCGCTTCCAATACCTGTACTTTTAAAAACAGTTCCAAACTTGTTAATATTGTATCGTATCGCTCGATTCAACGCAAGTTTTAGTTCTTTCTCATTTCGGAATGGCCCGGCAAGACTATTGCTAAGATACCGATTTCTATAATTAATAAGATATGCTTGCATGGACATCGCTGCGACATTCTTGTCCAACTTTGCCTCATTTTCATATGTTTCCTTAAGATATCTACCACTGTCCTGCAAAATACAGAAGTCCTGAAGAGCATACCCCATCAGAAAAGAATCCAGATACTTAATATAGGTATTTGCATCCATATCCTCAACATCATCTCTGTCAAAATCTCCAAGTTCTGAATTGTCAAAAAAGGAAAATGTCCCCCTTGTCAGAGTTGTGATATCTGACCCTACCACAACTCCAACTCCTCCTGTATTTTTAGAGACTAAACCATCACCAGGTACATAATACGTTCCGTTGAGAGAAATCCGAAACCATCCATTTGATGTGATTCCTGTCACATCAACCGGAAGGTCTTTTCCTATGACTGTCACAACACCCGAATTTATATCAGGCTGTCTATATACTTTTGTCTTATCGTTACTGTAGAGCACTGCTTTACTCTCAGTAATTGTAAATTCAGCCGCATAAGTCCTTTGCAACTGAAAATTTACTTTCGCTGACTGCGCTGTAGATACCGCAATCACGGCAGCTAACAGCGCTCCAGTTAACTTCATTTGCAATCTCTTTGTTTTTCTCATGCCCACTCCCCATAATTTCTGTTTGTCTATTTCCAAATGCCAACGCGATCCTTGGGTGCTACATACATACCATCTGTTTCTTTGATGTCATAAATCTTATAAAAAGCATCGCAAGAACTTAAAACTGCGTTGACCCGCACCTTGTTCGGTGAATGTGTATCTGTATTTAACAGATACATCATAAAACTTGTTGTGTCCTCGCTTGCCCAGTTGTACGTCATCTGCCCAAATGCCTCATCCAACGCTTTGGCATCATTTCCTATGATTGAAGTAATACAAGTTATCGCACCTAAGTCTGCAATATTTTCCATCAGAGTAAGATCACCGTTAATTTTCACACCCATCATCTCATAATTACTGTAATAATCAATAATTGATTGGGACATTTTTTTATATTCTGCCATCTCTTCCTCTGTCCACCACACATTATAATTTCCATACTCATCATACAGTGCACCACTAGAGTCAAATGCATGGCTAACTTCGTGCGCTATCACAAATCCAATTCCTCCTAGATTGGCACCATAGCTATTATCTCTGTCGTAGAATGGTGCTTGCAAAATTGCTGCCGGAAAAATAATCTCATTATTTAAAGGATCATACATTGCATTTATGGTCTGTGGCGTCACATCCCATTCTGAACGATCCACTTTTGTTCCAAGCTTGTTTAAACTATCGTCAATCGCAACTTGCATACTCACTAACATATTGGACAGTAGACTGCCTCCCTCAGAGATTGGCATCACCTGCATCATATCACGGGCAGCCGGCCATCGATCGGGGTACCCAATCTTTACTTGCATTGTCTCTAATTTACGAATTGCTTTCTTCTTCGTTGCCTCACTCATCCATTCTTGACGATTGATGATCGCTTCATATTCCTCCAAAATCTGAGCAATCATCATCTCTACTGCCTCTTTGTCTTCAGAAGAAAAATGCTCTTTTACGTAAATCATACCAAAATCCCACGGTAGCATCTCCTGCGTCAACTTTTTCCATGTCTTTTCGTCTCCCCAGCTCTCTGTAATGCCATACAATGCATTTTTCATATCATCATTAAGTTTTACATAAGTGGCATTGGCATATTCCGCGGTATCATTTAGCATAACAAATGTCGAATAATCCTTGAGTGCCTGTAGATTTTCCTCCACCAACAATGAATTGATTTTCTTTGCCTGTTCTACATCCATCACAATATATTTATCCTGCCCCTCAACATGAAGCGTCTCAAGCATCTTAGGAATATCAACGTTTGTGTAAAGACTTTGCAAATCTTCCTGCGTATATACATTATAAGTGAGTGCAGGGTCATATTTTTGTTCTGTTGTCAAAGAAGATTTACAGATATCACGCAATAATTCTTCAATAGAATCTGTACTCTGTGCTGCCTCATTAGCAGTCATGCCAAACTCCATTAGCATATCATTAATATAATCAAGGTACATATCCACATATTCCTGTGTGTTTTCTCCCTCAATATATTCCTTGCCAATCAAAGTGTCGGCGTACATCATATACACTGCATACTCACTAGAATCTGCCTTGTCCTGCATAATACTATATCCACCAACAATACTGCTAAATCCAAACTCCCCGCTCAACTGTGCCAACGCATCTACATATTCCGCAATTGTAGATGCATTCCGAATGCTGTCCATGTGCGGCTTCAATGGTCCAAGTCCCGTCTCATTGCGGTTTTCCATGTTGGTCACACACTCGTACATATCCTTAATCTTTTGTTCGGAGCTGCCTCGTTCATAAGTCTTACCATCAGATGCTAACTCCTCAATAATATCTTCCATCTCACTGCTTACAACAGCATTTAACTCACTAAACCAATCCCAATGTGCATCGGCGGCCGAAAGTTCAATCTTCGAAAGAAGGTTTTGATTCACATATTCATAATAATCATCTTGATACCGAATTTCTGTATTTTCTTCCTCTAGTTTGTCTCCCTCTAAAGTCTTATCAGTAGTATCCTGTTCTTGCAGCTCTTTCTCATCGATATCTGTCTCTTTGGTATCCTGTATTTTCTCTGTTTTATCTTTCTTTGCCCTGTTGAACAGCTCTTTGATACTGCTCTGTGTTTTGTTAGAGGCCGTAACATTACTATCCTCTTTTGTTGCATTACACCCTGTTAGCTGCAGGGCAAGAATCACCACCATAAAAAGCGCTAATGCTCGTTTTTTCATGTCTGTTAACCTTTCTTTATCATGCACTTTAAACCAATACAGCTCTTCCTGCATCGATTCCCACTTTCCTGATATCGAAGAACATTCTATTTTAATATATGATTCTTCAAAATCATTCATGCAGTAATCTATTTCACAGATATACTTATCTTATACCAAAACTGTGGAAAACACAACAATTCTATAAAAAATTAATATTGTCAACTCATCTGCTTTATTGACATATTTCATTTGGATGCTTCTGTGACAAAAAGGCAAAATGGCCACATAGCAGACCATTTTGCCTTATTTTATTATCCTATTCTATTACACCAACTGGTTCTTCCCGAACCACTATGCTTTCCTTTGCAAGCGCTTCATCTTCCAAATTAATTCCTATGTTAGAATCTAAATTAAGACTATTATTCAAGCTTGATACTGTTGTATCAAACTCGTAATCCTCGTCAAAATCCAACGTAGCATCCAAATCCATATCTGTATTTAGCTTTACATTTCGATAACGTCTTAAACCAGTTCCAGCTGGAATCAACTTTCCAATAATAACATTCTCCTTCAAACCAATTAATGGATCAATTTTACCTTTTATGGCCGCCTCGGTAAGAACTTTTGTCGTCTCTTGGAAAGATGCAGCAGAAAGGAATGAACTTGTGGCAAGTGCTGCCTTTGTGATACCTAAAATCACATCCTTATATTCTGCTGGCTGTTTTCCTTCCGCAAAAAGTCGCTCATTGATATCTTCCAACTCAATTCCATCCACCAGTGTCCCTGGAAGAAATTCTGTGTCACCACTTGTTTCAATCCGCTTTTTCTTAAGCATCTGACGTACAATTACTTCAATATGCTTGTCAGCAATATCCACACCTTGTAAACGATAAACACGCTGTACTTCTCTGAGAAGGTAATTTTGAACAGCATCAATCTTCTTGATTTCCAACAAGTCATGTGGATTAATACTACCTTCTGTAAGCTCATCACCTGCTTCTAATTCAGCGCCATCTGCAATCTTAATGCGAGAACCATATGGAATCAGATATGTTTTCTCATTGATTCCATCGGAAACAATAATCTCACGCTTCTTTTTCGTGTCCTTAATGGTTGCTGTACCACCAAACTCAGCGATAATTGCAAGTCCTTTGGGTTTTCTCGCCTCAAAAAGCTCCTCGACACGCGGAAGACCTTGTGTGATATCGTCGCCGGCAACACCACCGCTGTGAAATGTTCTCATAGTCAGCTGTGTACCTGGTTCGCCGATTGACTGCGCTGCAATAATTCCAACAGCCTCTCCAATCTGAACCGCCTCTCCAGTTGCCATATTCGCACCATAGCACTTTGCACAGATACCAATATGGGACTTACAGCAGAGAATATTACGAATTTTAACCTTCTCCACTGGTTCACCCTTCTTATCCACACCCCTGCTCAAAATCTTTGCTGCCCTACTTGGAGTAATCATATGATTTTTCTTTACAAGAATATTTCCATCTCGGTCTTTAATATCTTCACAAGAATATCTACCTGTGATTCTGTCTTTTAATCCCTCGATTGTCTCCTTGCCATCCATAAACGCTGCAACTTCCATGCCAGGAATAATATCTTTACCCTCACAGCAGTCAACCTCACGAATAATTAACTCCTGACAGACATCAACCATTCGACGTGTCAAGTAGCCAGAGTCCGCTGTACGAAGTGCTGTGTCGGACATACCTTTTCGCGCGCCATGTGCAGACATAAAATACTCCAACACGTCAAGTCCTTCACGGAAATTTGACTTAATTGGCAACTCAATGGTTCGTCCAGTTGTATCTGCCATCAATCCACGCATACCTGCAAGCTGCTTAATCTGCTGATTGGAACCACGCGCACCAGAGTCCGCCATCATAAAAATATTATTGTATTTGTCCAAACCGCCAATCAATTTTTCTGTAAGTGCATCATCTGTTTCTTTCCAAGTCTCAACAACGGCCTTGTAGCGTTCCTCGTCAGTCATTAAACCACGTCTAAAATTCATCGTAATACGGTCAACTGTTTTCTGTGCCTCCTCAAGCATCTGCACTTTATCAGCCGGCACTGTCATATCTGAAATAGAAACTGTCATAGCAGCACGTGTTGAATATTTATATCCCATTGCCTTAATACTATCAAGTACCTCAGCAGTCTTTGTAGCACCGTGAATGTTGATGACCTTTTCCAATATCTGTTTTAATCCCTTCTTGCCCACATGGAAATCTATCTCGGGAAGCAATTGGTTTTCCTCCTTGCTCCTGTCAACAAACTCCAAATCCTGCGG